>JBOHWK010000169.1:0-64184 GCA_050736715.1 Binataceae bacterium (SeqCode)
GACGGGCGGCCGCCCGTCTTCGTCGCGCACGAATTCGTCCTGACCGACGGCGCGGGCCACGACTACGGCCCCCATCACGAGGCGCTCCGCGAGGCGCTTTATCGCACCGACAGAAGAATCGGCATAATAATCGATCTGCTAAAGCGGCGCGGACTTTACGATTCCACCCTGTTCATCGTCACGTCGGACCACGGGATGGCGGCGCAGCGCGTCGAACTCAAGGCGAATCCCGCGCGCGAACCGCTCAAGGCGGGAATCCGGGGCGTCTTCGCCGAGCCGATGATTTATCTGCGCGACCTGCGCGTCGAATTGGAACGCACGCGCGATCTGCGCAATCTGCGCGTCACCGTGCTCGACAACGATCATCTGCCCGAAGGCGATCATCCGCCGATCGCCGGCGCGCGCATCGCCGTAGAAGCGCCGGCCGGCGCGATTGTCGCGGAAGCGACAACGCCGGACAGCGGCATGATTGCGATTCCGACGCCGCCCGATCTCAATGACGTGGAATTGACGGTGCGCGTCGAGCATCCCGATTTCAACCCGCGAACGATTCGCGGGGACGGCGCGCCGCTTGGCCCCGATTTGCGCGCGATTCTCTACGGCAACGGCGCCGGCCGATGAAACGAAAGATTACCGTCCAGGTCCGGGGCTGGGTTACCATATGCACGAACAATTTAATCGGGGTGTGAACCATGGCTGCCGTATCCAAGAAGCTCGAAGATGAGGCGATGAGGCTTCCAGCGCGTTCGCGGGCGCGCTTGGCGGAGCGATTGCTCGCCAGCTTGGACGAGACCGGTCCTGAGAGAAGCCGAAGGAAAGCCGCCGATCCGTATGCCGGGGAATTGTGGATCGCCGAAGCGGAGCGGCGCGCGGAAGAACTCGCCAGCGGCAAGGTCAGGGGAATACCCGCCGGGAAAGCGGTAAGCAGGGCGCGCGCGGCGCTTCGGTGACCGCGGCGGTTTTTCACCCCTTGGCCGAGCGGGAACTTGTCGAGTCAGCCAAATTTTACGAGCTGAGCGCAGCCGGACTGGGGGAAGATTTCATCGGGCAGGTGGAGCGCACGCTGGCTAGGATTGCCGCCAATCCCGAAGCCGGAAGCCCGCTCACCAAGACGATCCGGCGCCAGCTTGTCCGGCGCTTCCCATTCGCGATTTTGTACCAGCCCAAGCCGGCGGGATTATTCGTGGTCGCAGTTATGCACGTGCGCCGCCGGCCCGGCTATTGGAAGGGCCGGCTGCACGCGAAACAGTGAAGATAGCCGCGCGCCTTGGACGGCGTACAGAGCGGAATAATTTCGCCGGCGGCGCGTTAGCTTTCCTGCCGGCCCGCTATGACTCGGACGGCGGCCTGCTCCATCCCCCCGCCAATAAGGAGCACGCCGCCAAGCGTCAGGAATGCGAGCGCCGGGGGATCGATTTTGGCCGCCTTGACTCCATCGGGCCGGGCGGGTTAGATGCCTGTTCGATATGAGCGAAAAGGTTCCCGGAAAAATCAGCCAGGTGCTCGGCAACGTCGTCGATGTCGAGTTTTCAAATGGCGCGCTGCCGCCGATCTTCACCGCGCTGCGCGTGACCAACCCGTCGATCGACGATAAGCCGGGCAACCTCGTGCTGGAAGTCCAACAGCATCTGGGCGAGGACACCGTCCGCTGCATCGCGATGGACGCGACCGAAGGCCTCGTCCGCGGGATGGAGGCGACCGACACCGGCGCGCAGATTTCGGTGCCGGTCGGTCCGGGCACGCTCGGCCGCCTGATGAACGTCACCGGCGGCGCGATCGACGAGCGCGGGCCGATAACCGGCGTCAAGACGATGCCGATCCATCGCGACGCGCCGTCGTTCGCGGATCAGGGCGTCGAAGTCGAAATCCTCGAGACCGGCATCAAAGTGATCGATCTGGTTTGCCCCTACGCGCGCGGCGGCAAGATCGGATTGTTCGGCGGCGCGGGCGTCGGCAAGACGGTCACGATCATGGAATTGATCAACAACGTCGCCAAGCAGCACGGCGGCGTGTCGGTGTTCGCGGGTGTCGGCGAGCGTTCGCGCGAAGGCAACGATCTTTACCGCGAACTCACCGAATCCGGCGTTATCTCGAAGACGGCGCTGGTCTATGGCCAGATGAACGAATCGCCCGGCGCGCGCGCGCGCGTCGCGCTTTCCGGAGTCACCGTGGCCGAGTATTTCCGCGATGAGGAAGGCAAGGACGTGCTGTTTTTCATCGACAACATCTTCCGTTTCGTCCAGGCCAACTCGGAAGTCTCGGCGCTCTTGGGCCGGATGCCGAGCGCGGTCGGCTATCAGCCGACCTTGGGCACCGACATGGGCGAACTCGAAGAGCGCATCACCACCACCAAGAAGGGCGCCATCACGTCGGTGCAGGCGATTTACGTCCCGGCCGACGACTACACCGATCCGGCGCCGGCGACGACCTTCACCCATCTGGACGCCGTGACCGCGCTCGACCGGAAAATTTTCGAGAAGGCCATTTTCCCGGCGGTCGATCCGCTCGCCTCGACCTCGCGCGTGCTCGATCCGGAGATCGTCGGCCCGGAGCATTACCATACCGCGCGCCGCGTGCAGGCGATTTTACAGCGGTACAAGGATTTGCAGGACATCATCGCGATTCTGGGGATGGAGGAATTGTCGGCGGAGGACAAGCTGGTCGTCGCGCGCGCCCGGCGCGTCGAGCGGTTCCTGTCGCAGGCGATGTTCGTCGCGGAGCCGTTCACGAGCATCCCCGGCCAGTACGTTCCGCGCAAGGAGACGGTGCGCGGCTTCGCCGAGATTCTGGACGGCAAATGCGACGATCTGCCCGAACAGGCGTTCTATCTGGTCGGCACGATCGATAACGCGCGCGAGAAGGCGGAGCGGTTGGCGCGCGGCGAAGCGCGGTAGCGATCCACGATGGCTGACGCATTCCAATTCCGGCTGATCACGCCGGCCGGAGTGGTCTTTTCCGGCGATGCCGATCGGGTGTCCGCCACGGGCGCGCTCGGCGATTTTGGGGTGCTGCCGGCGCACGCGAATTTCATCACCGCGCTCGCTCCTGGATTCCTTGAAGTGAAGCTGCCCGGCGGCGCGGCGCAATCGTGGGTCGTTTCCGGCGGCTTGGCGGAAGTCAAAGACGGCGCGATGACGGTGCTGGCGAACGGGACGGAATTGCCCGATAACGTCGATGGGGAAGCGGCCGCCAAGGACGAAAAAGAGGCCGGCGCGGCGCTCGCGCGGAAAAGCACCTACGATCCCGATTACCCGGCCGCTCTTGAAGCGTTGCAACTCGCCCGCGCCCGGATGCGGGCCGCGGCGCTCAAATCTGCCGCGCGCTGATCAGTCCGCCATCCACCAGCGCCGGACGGCGACCAGGGACCAGACTCCCTCGACCAGCCCGAACGGCCACGCGCCTTGAAGAAATCCATAAGCGGACCCCAGCACGCATGCTCCCGCGAACGCCAGAATGAACCACGGGCTGCGGCCTTCCAGCGCATAGCACACCATCATCGCCGTCACCGCAAACAGACCGAAAAGCGTGAGTCCGCTCATACGCCTCCAAAGGTGGCAGATTGCCGGAAGCCGGGCCAGCGAGAAGATGCCGCCCCGCTCGATTTTGCAAATTGATTGACAGGGCCGGTGGCGGGGCGATAAAAAGCGGCTGCCAGTTGTTGGATCGGTCCGCAAGCGGAGGAGCGCGATAATTCGCGCGCGGGCCGAATCGCAGCGTGGCGTGGGAGGACGCATCGAAATTGAAGCGGTTGGGTGGTATCGCCCGAATCGTGGCCGCGATTGCCGCAATGGTGGCTGTCGCGGGATGCGGTTATGCGCCGGGGTTTACCCGGCTGTCAAAAATCGAGCAGCCGAAACCGAAGAAATCGACGTTCTTCCTCGCTTCCGCCCACTGCCAATTGTGCCATCCCGCGGAGTACGAGGAATGGCGCACCTCGATGCATGCGTATGCGCAGCACAGCCCCGTCTTTCTCTCGTTCAACGATTTCGTCCTCAAATCGAGCGGCGGGTCGCTGGGCGATTTTTGCGAACGCTGCCATACCCCCGTCGGGATGTCGTCGGGCGAAAGCCCGGTCGAGCCTAATTCCAAGCGATCCGAAGCCGCCCTCGACAGCGTCGGCTGCATCGCGTGCCACTCGGAGCACACCAATAACGCCGAAGCGTCCGGGGTAATCCATGTTCCGGTAAACGGCGACAGCGAACCAATTATTTACGGACCCTACTACGGCTACGACGAGCCGGGCGCGCCCAAGAATCCGGCGATGCGCCTGATCAAAACGCCCCACGAATCGCGCCATTCCGACTATTTCACCCACGCGCGATTGTGCGCGGCCTGCCATGACGTGTTCTCGCCCGACGGCTTCCGAATCGAGGAAGCGTACAGCGAATGGAAGAACGGCCCCTACGCGCGGCGCGGCATCCAATGCGAGAACTGCCACATGGGGCCGATTCCCGGCAAACCGTTCGCGCGGACGGAATTCACCCGCGACTACATAGTCGATCCCAATCTCTTTCCCAACGCGCCGAAGCGGTACCGCTCCAACCATCGTTTCACCGGTCCCGACTATTCCCTGCTCGCGGCGTTCGGACAGAATGCGCTCTCGCTCGACAGCGCGTCGTTCAAGAAATTGGAGGCGCAACTCGAAACCCAGCGGGAGACGTTGTTGCGCAATGCCGCCACGATGCGGGTGAAGCTGCCCGGCGGCGTGACGGCGGGAGCGGCGCTGCCGATTACGGTCGCGGTGACCAATTCGGGTGCGGGGCATAATCTTCCGACCGGATTCGCGGCGGAGCGGCAATTGTGGCTCGAGGTGATCGTCACCGACTCAACCGGAAGGCAAATCTTCATCTCCGGCAACACCGATGAAAACGGCGACCTGCTCGATCCCGACAGCGAGGAAGTCCGCGCGGGCAAGCTGCCGATCGATTTGGACCTATTCAACCTCGAGGCGCAATTCATCAATCTCGATTTCAAGGGCACCGATGCCGAGAACATCAGCACCGTCAACCGCTTCCTCGACCCGGTTCCGTTCGTGACCCCTCCCCAGACCCCATCCCTCATCAACGGAAATGTTCCGGCGGGCCGCATCTTCAAGCGCGGAATCCCGCCGCTGGAGACGCGGACGGCGGACTACCGGGTGGAGGTTCCATGGGACGCGGCGGGTCCGCTGACCGTATCGGTTCGGCTGCGCTACCGGAATTTGCCGCCCCATCTGCTCGCCGAACTCGGCATCCCGAAATATCGAGCGAAGCTAAGAGTCGTGGACTTGGCCACGTTCAAGAAACAGGTTGCGATCGATTCGGCCGCGGTCTCCAGCGCGCGTTGAGCCGCGATGCGAGTGCGACGGGTGCCAATTTCCGCAATCAGAAAGGCGAAAGCCGCCGCGATAATTTTCGCGATGATTATGCTCGCGCCGGCCGGCGCGGCGGCGTTTACGGTATTCGGCGCCGATTTCATCTCGCCGGGACAGGTCCCGGATTCAAATTGGACGCTGTTCGGAGAGACGCTCAATCCGCGCCTCGACGTGGACGGCGACATCCGGATTCAATTCAACAACTACCGGCTCGGAGCTCCGGCGCCGCCGCCATCCAGCGGCATCGCCTTCCTCTATTCGCCGCCACCGCCGGTCATTACGGGTCAGACGTTCGGGCAATTCGTGCCGGAAGCCGACTTTGAAGCGAATCTGCAATTGACCGCGACGCAGCGGATTAACGTGCTGTTCCGGCCGTTCGAGGGTGGCGATCGCGAGCCGACGATTTGCGAATTTGCCGCGCCGAAAAAAGGCTGCACGTTTCAGGAGGAAGCCGCCCCCGCCGCGCTGTATTACGAGGGCCAGCCGTTCAACTGGCTAAGTCCCACCGACCGGCTGCCGCTGGACTTCAATGTTGCGGTGGGGCGGATTCCGTTCGTGCTGCAGAATGGCCTGTTCTTCGAGAACATCTTCGACGGCTTCGCGATCTCCAAGAACAATATCCAGTTGGGCGACCTGTCGAATTTGAACGTAATCTACTTTCTGACTCTCGGAGAGACGCAGGGCGGCGTGAATTTCCGCGACGAGCAGCAGCAGCGGAAGAAGCTGATGGGCGGGTCGGTCGATTTCGACTGGTTCGATTATTTCTTCGAGGCCGAGTACGCACGCAGCTACGGCAACAATCCGATTCCGGGCGACGGCGCCGATCTGAACCGGAGTTTCATGGCGGCTTCCGTGACCCGCAATTTCGGCGGAGAGGCCGGCGCCACGCTGCGCGCGCTGGGAAATACCGGGAATGCGACTAGCGGCGCGGGAGGGCTGTTCGCGTTCGAGTTCAACAAATTGGTTGGCCCGGCGCAGGGCTACGTCAATGTCTTCGGCGCCACGCAAAACTGGCTTCCGCTATCGGTGGAAGGATCGGCGCTGACCCGCGAGGGAATCCTGTTCGACTTCGACCGGCTGGCGAATTTTCCCCAGCTCAATCCGCGCGGTTCCAACAGCATCGGCGGCGCAATCGGAGCGATATTCTGGCCCAAAGCCCAAACCACCTACACGCCGGAAATCGGCTGGCTCATCGACAACAAACCCAATAACAGCAACGACCAGATCGGCGCCGCCTTCGAGATTCAGTCGGACTTGGCCTCGCTCCTGATTCCCGGCGACGCGCCGGCGGAACTCCAGCGGCGCGGGCTATTGTATGGCACGCTCGCGCGGCTTACCTTTACTGGGATACAAAACATGAACCGCGGAGTGGCGGGCGAGCGGTTCGATTACGGGGAGCGCTTGGAGTTAATCTACCAGTTCTGAGGGAGGAGCGAAGATGATTAAGCAAAGTCTAATTTTGGCTGCCGCGGCCGTGCTCGCGATGCCGGCCGCGTCCGCGTTTGCCGCGGGAAACGCCGCCGCCGGCGCCGCAGTCGCCGCCAAGAAATGCGCGGGATGCCATGGCGCGACAGGCGCGGGCAACGGTCCGGAGTTGCAGATGCTGAATGTCACCGTCCCGCCGGTTCCCTGGACGGACAAGGCGAAGATGTCCAAGTTCAGCGACGCCTATCTCACCAAGATCGTCACCGATGGTGGCCGCGCGGTCGGAAAAGGGCCGCTGATGGCGCCGTTCAAGGGCAAGCTTACCGCCGCGCAGATAAGCGACGCGATCGCCTACATCAGGTCGCTCGCGAAATAGAATCCGGCGGTGCGGGAGTGAAAGCTAATCCGCTCGACAGCGCATTCGCGTTTCTGAAGATCGGCCATCAACAGGGCGAGCAATGGGGCACAGCGCTCGATTGGGCGATTATCTTCACGCTGGTCCTGAGCGCATCGATCATCGTCCTCGTAATGGTCAGCCGAGCCGCATACCGGGGACGGCAGGAACAGCCCCCGGCGATTTGGCTGAACGTGCTCGCATTGGGCATATTCCCCGTGCTGCTCCTATTTTTCGGAAATTTCGCTGTATTCAGCTACGCGGAGCAGGAGCAATTTTGCGCATCATGCCATCTCACGATGCAGCCGTACATCAATGACATCGACAATCCAAGCAGCAAAAGCCTGGCCGCCTGGCACCATCAGAACCACTTTTCGCCGGGCGGCGAGGAGGCCTGCTACACCTGCCACGCCGACTACGGAATTCACGGCACCTTCAGGGCCAAACTGTCGGGCCTGCACGACGCGTATGCGTATGCAACGCACACCTATCGTCTGCCGATTAAGCTCAGGAGGCCATTCAGGAACAGCCTGTGCTTAAAGTGCCATAACAGCACCAGGCTGTTCATGGCGGTCGATTCGCACTTGGGCGAGGACAACAAGGTTTCGAGCGCAATTTTGGACAATTCGCTGCAGTGCACGGTCTGCCACGGCCCCGCGCACCGGCTCGAACAATTTAAGAAGGCGGCGAAAACTTAGCCATGCCCAGTCTTCAAGTCCGAAGAGGTAATTGGCCGCCGCGATTGCTCACCGCGGCGCAGATAATGGCCGGGCTCGTCGCGCTGATCGTGCTATTCGCGACTTTGACCCTGAATCCATTTCTGATTCTCGGTTTCACATTCCTTGAGGTTCTGCTTCCGATCGCCGTGGTGTGCTTCTTTGTCGTGGCAGTCGCTTCGCTCCATCCCACGATTACCGAATTTTTCGAACCGGGGGACGTAATCTTTGAGGAGGGGACGGAGGGAAGACACCTCTACTTGATTAAAAAAGGCCGCGTTGAACTCCTTAAAAAGAACCCGGAAGGAGCCTTCGAAGTCGTCTCACAGCTGAGCGAAGGACAGCGTTTCGGCTACGCCGCGATCTTCCATCGCCTCCACCGCATCTATACCGCTCGCGCGGCCGGCAAATGCGAAGTTGTGAAGATGACACCCGCCGGATTCTTTGCGTCGGTCGAACCCGCCGAAGCGGAACGCATCCTCCAGTTTGGCGCCGCGCTGACGCTCGAACAGGGAAAGCCGAATCAGTGACTGTTCCATGCCGGCGGATTCCTTTCGCTTGCCGATCCGCCAGCAAATTGAGTAGAGTTGGCGACGATTTGCCGATCGGGGGAAGAATGTCATGAAGCGGGGGATTATAGTCGCGCTGCTTCTGTTGATCGCCGGGTTTCCCGGCAGCCTGCTCGCCGCCGCTCCCGCAAAAGCTCCCACATGTACGCCGCTGCCTGCGGCTTCGACGCCCGGCTTCGCCACGATTCTCCTGACCTACATGGACAACTTCTGCTACCTGAGTTGGGAGCATGACGCTCAAATCCGGTCGGCCAAAGGCACCCATCCGTATGTAAAGGTCTATTACTCGCCATCAATGTGGACGTGGCTCGAAGCCGGCGACCGCGAGGCCACCGTTCCCGACGGCGCGATGCTGGTAAAGGAACAGTACCAGACCCTTACCGCGCCGCTTTCCGAATGGACGATCATGGTCAAGGACCACACCGGATCGTGGGACGGCTGGTATTGGGCGGATTTCGCTTCGCCGAAGAAAGGCCCGCCGAAGTCACCGCCGTCCGCCACGGACGCATCCGGCGCGGCAAGTACCGTTGCAGCCGCTGCGCAGGGCAAGTATGGATGCGGGGAGCCGACGCTTACTTTCGCCGGCTTCGGTTCCGGCAACGGCAACACCTGTATCGGATGCCATGCGTCGGCGGCGGACGGCCAGGGAACCTTTTCCAGCACCGATTACGTAGGCGCGGCATTGACGCCGCCCGATCTCAACGCGCCGCCGATTCTCGACAATATCCACCAGATTGGCGCCCGCCTGGCGGATATGCGCGCGATTGCCGCGCTCGATGCCGCCGGCGCAACTCCGCTTGAGAACGCAGTATCGCCCGATGACATCCGTCCGCTCTCCGCCGGGAAGGCGGCGTGCATGCCGCCCGAATCGCTCGACCACGTGGTGGCAGGCGGACAGCCCACCGGCGGCCCGGAAGAATTCCTGACTTCGGATCAATGCGCGTCGTGCCACGATGCGACCGGGACAATCTCGGGCACGGGCCGGGCGGATATTCCGAGTATGTTGTGGCCCGACGCGATCACGCCGCTCGCGAATCTCTCCGAATACGGCGAGTGGCGCTATTCGATGATGGGGCTGGCGGGGCGCGATCCGATCTTCTTTTCGCAGCTCAATTCGGAATCCACCATCCATGACAATCTGCAAGGATTGCCCGGCAACCCCAGCCCTCCGCTGTTCGTGCAGAACTTATGTCTTCATTGCCACGGCGTGATGGGACAGCGGCAACTGCAGATCGATACCGGCGGCACCGGGCTCTTGTCTCGCGCGGAACTGAACGATCCGAATTCAAAATACGGCGCGCTCGGCCGCGACGGCATCTCGTGCCTCGTTTGCCATCATATTTCTCCCGAAGGTCTGGGCGACCCTTCCACCTTCACCGGCGATTTCAACGTCGGTCCCGCGACCGAAGTTTACGCCCAGTACCCCGATCCGATAACGTTGCCGATGGATAACGCGCTGGGTATCACGCCTGAGGACGGCAGCCAGATCGGCGATCCCGCGATGTGTGGATCGTGCCACACGATCATCCTGCCGGTGTACGCCGCCAACGGGAATCAAGTCATGGAAGGCGGCGTGCCCAAAACATTTTACGAGCAGGCGACATTTCCAGAATGGCTGAACAGCAACTTCGCAACGGTTCCCTGCCAAACCTGCCATATGCCGGACACGTATCATGGCAGTCCGCTCTCGTACAAAATCGCGAACATCGAGGACAATACCTTCCCGGCGTTCCCGTTCGTCGCCCCCGCCGAGGACATCACGATGCAAGTGCGGCAGCCGTTCAACCGCCACACTCTCCTCGGCATCAACGTCTTCGCGCTGGAGATGTTCGGGCAGTTCCGCACCGCGCTGGGGCTTTATGCGACGGACCCACAATTGCCCGGCAATGCCGCAAAGGCGATTTCCAGCCAAAAAACCGCAGTCGTGGAAGCGGTGAATGAGGCCGTTACCCAGACCGCGACGGTCGATATTCTTTCCGCTACCAGAGTTGGCGGCACGATTCAGGCCGATGTGACAGTGACGAACCTGGCCGGGCATAGTTTCCCGTCTGGGGTGGGCTTCCGCCGCGCATTCGTGGATTTTCAGGTGCTCGGTCCGGGCGGGAAAGTACTGTGGGCATCGGGCGACACGAATAAGAAAGGGGTGATCGTCGGCATCAAGCGCAAGCCGCTCATCACGGAATACTTCACTCCCAAGCAGCAGGCCTTCCAGCCGCACTTTTGGATCGGCAATCCGATTACCAGCGAAAACCAGGCGCAGATTTACGAGGAATTGGTCGCCGATCCGCAGGGACAATTGACCACCAGCTTTCTCAGCTTGGACAACAAGGTAAAGGACAACCGGCTCCAGCCGCAGGGATGGTCCGTGGACGGGCCGTTCGCCGAGGAAACCGGCCCGGCCGGCGGCGCGTCTGACGACCCCGATTACACGACCACCGACAGCCCCGGCTCCAACACGATTCGTTACGAGGTGCCGATTAATTCCAAGACCACGAACGCGATCGCGGTGAGCGCGACCTTGTACTATCAGGCAATCCCGCCCTATTACCTGTATATGCGCTCGCACGACGCGAGCGGCCCCGACACCTCCCGTTTGAACGATTTCACCAAGCGGCTGCGCGTCAAAGGCACCCCCGTGGACAACTGGCGGCTGCAAATCGCGACGCAAACGCAGAATATTCAGTAGCGCCGCCGCGCCGCACTGCGGCGTTGCATTACTAATCAGTGAGGATACGCCGATGCGCGCAATTTGGATTACCAAGGCCGGCGGGCCCGAAGTGCTGGAGGTTCGCGAGACGCCCGATCCCGTTCCCAAGCCCGGCGAAGTACGGGTCCGCGTCGCCGCGTGCGGATTGAATTTCGCCGAATTGATGGCGCGGCAGGGGCTGTACCCCGACGCGCCCAAGATTCCGTGCGTGGTCGGCTATGAAGCCGCAGGCACGATCGATGCCGTCGGCGATGGCGCCGACCCCGGCCTAATCGGCAAGCGCGTGGTGGTGCTGTGCCGGTTCGGCGGGCACGCCGATCAGGTCTGCGTCACGGCGGCGAACGCCTTCCCGATCCCGGTCGAGATGAGCTTCGAGGAAGCCGCCGCGATTCCGGTGAATTACTTGACCGCGTACCAGATGCTGTTCCGGGTTGCCTCGATTCATCCGGGCGAATCGGTCCTGATTCACATGGCGGCGGGCGGCGTGGGAATCGCGGCGCTGCAATTATGCCGCACCGTCGAGGGAATCGTCACCTTCGGCACCGCGTCGTCGTCGAAGCACGAGGTAATCCGCGCCAACGGCTGCGGGTACCCGATCGATTACCACCAGACCGATTATTTCGCGGAAGTCATGCGGCTGACCGGCGGCAAGGGCGTGGATGTGGTCCTCGATCCGCTCGGCGGCAACGATTGGCGCAAGGGTTACAAATTGCTCAAGTCGGCGGGAAAATTGATCGCGTTCGGATTCTCCAACATGGCGTCCGGGAACACGCGCAACTACTGGCGGATGCTCCGCCAAATCGTGCGGGTTCCGATCTTCACCCCGATGGGCCTGATGGACAAGAATCGCAGCGTCGCCGGCGTCAACATGGGCCACCTGTGGGACGATCCCTACCTGCCGTTCGCGATGAACCGGCTCTTAATCATGTATCGCGAGGGACAGATCAAGCCGCATATCGATTCGACGTTTCCGTTTGCGCAGGCGGCGCAGGCGCACTTGCGTCTTCAGGAAGGAAAGAATATCGGGAAAGTAGTGATGACTCCGTAGCGAGTGAGTCCGATATGCGCAGCATAATGACGCCACCTAACCCCGGCGCCGCCGGCAGAGTCTGGACCGCCAAAGGTATCATGATCTCGAAAGTTCTCAGTTTTTTGGTTCCCCTTCCCGTGCGGGAAGGGACCAGGGGGTAGGTTGATTTGGAGGGTTCCCCGCCGGGCAAGGAGTTGTACGAATGAAACCGATTTTGTTTGAGGAGACGCTATCGCTGGCGGATTACGAGCGCGTGCGCGCACGCCTGCGCCCGCTATTCATCCATGAAAAGGACCGCCGCCGCCTCGGCGTGGGCGCCCATCTGACGCTGCTCTTCGAGAACGCGCAAACGGTCTGGTATCAGGTCCATGAAATGATCCGCAGCGAGCGGATGACCGCGCGCGAGGCGATTCAGCAGGAGTTGGACACATACAACGAGTTGATTCCGGGCCCCGGCGAATTGACCGCGTCGCTGCTGATCGAATACGCCGATACCGCCGAGCGCGACGCGGCGTTGCGGCGCTTGGTCGGTTTGGAAGACCATCTCTGGCTCGTATTGGGAGATCGGCGAATCGCGGCGAAATTCGACGATCGCCAGATGTCGCCGGAACTGATTAGCGCGGTGCAATTCCTGCGGTTCCCGCTGGACGGCATCGATGCGGACTGGTTTGAGGATCTCGCAAGCCGCGGCGCGGCCGCAATCGAGGCCGATCATCCGAGCCTGGCGGCGCGGGCGGTTATTGGCGGATTGACCGCCGCTTCCCTGATCGAAGACTTGAGCCAGCCCTGAATAGTAAACAGGCGGGCGCGCCCGCTCAAATGCGAAGGCCGAATCCGGTCTCCCGGATTCGGCCTTCGGCGTTTTCAACGGATGAGGACGGGGCCGCGCCCCGCCATCGTTTCATTCGGTAGAACCGGAAGGCGCCGGCGTGGGGGTGAATCCCGGCATCGCGACGCCGACTGGGAAGTTCAGGTGCGTCCGGCCTCCGCGGATGACGATGCTCGGTGGGAGGTCGCAGGTGGGCGCCGGATTGCCACTGCAATCGAAATCATCCCAGACCAGGAGGCTGTTGGTCAGGTGATCCACCACATAGAGATCGTCGTTGTCGTAGTTGTTCCAAGCGATCCCGACCGGCCGTTTGAGTTTGGTCTTCTTGCCGGCGATCGTTCCGATCAGAGGCGACGCATTCGTTAACGCGGTCGTGGGGTCGCAGAAGTTATTCGGGTTAGTCGGGCCTCCCACGCAGCACGAATACGGAGTTTGGTACCCGGTGCATACGCTGTTCGTGATATCGAAAATCTTAATCCCGACTTGGCCGCAAGTACCCGTCCCCGTGCCGGTGCAACAAGCGTATGGGGTGCCATTGCAGAAACCCTGACCGGGTCCGCTGCAGCAACTATTCGGCGCCTCGAAGCCGGTGCACTCGCTATTCGGGCCGTCGCAGGTACCCGTCCCTGCGCCGCTGCAACACGCATACGGCGCGCCGAGTCCGGTACAGTCGCCGTTTATGTTGTCGCAGGTGCCCGTTCCTGCGCCGGTACAACAGGCAAACGGCGCTGGATCGGTAGGGGGAGTGCTGTCGGGACCGGCAGTGCATTTGGTATTGATATCGAGGCATTTGGAGGTTAGCGCGGGATTGCCGACGTCGGTAACGAACAAGTTGCTGCTGTCCGCGGTGACGGCGAGGAATTGCGGGCCGACCAGCGGACCGGCTAATAGCGGCGGAAGGTTCGCGCCCACGGCGCCTACCGGAATTACGTCTCCGGCGGCGTCCGGCGCGAATACCAGGACTGCCGCAATGCCCTTGGTTTCGCCGGCGGCGTCCGTGACAAACAGATTGTTATTGCCGTTGAATGCCAGCCCGGACGGGCCGAGCAGGACGGTGTTGCATCCCGCAATCGTGGCCAGCTTTGTGATCGTTGGCGGCTGCAGGCCCGGAACCGGGCAACTGGTGCAGGCGGCGTTTTGCTCGAAGATTTCGCCCGCGTTAATCGGAGAGTTATTGCCCGACGCGTCGGATTCGTTCGTGTAATATTCGTTAATTGACCCGACGCTCGCCGCCGCGCCCAAGCCCGCACTTATGCTGTTGCAGGTGCCGGTGCCGGGGCCTGTGCAGCAGGTATAAGGCGCGGCGCAACTGCCAACCCCCAATCCGGTGCAACACGCAACCGGCTCCTCATTGCCGGTGCATCCGGCGTTGCCTACCCCGGTGCACTCGGCGTTCGTGGGGGGAGTCGCCGGATCGCAGGTTATGGGGCAGAGCAGGCCGTTAATCCCGGTTGCGTTAGCTCCGCTGCAAGTGGTGTCGGTTCGCTCGCAATCTCCCGTTCCCGCCCCGGTACAGCACGGGAAAGCGCTTGGCTCCATTGTTATCTGGTTAATGCCGGTTCCCGGCCCGGTGCACTCCACACTTGGAAGAGGGGTATGGACAGTCTCGGTGGGACTCACGAAAAACCCATAATTCGACACGGCGAAATACTCGCCGGTGTTGCCGTTTCCTTGCGCGATGCCATCGGCAACGAGGGGATCGTCGGTATTGTACGGATTGGCGAAGGCGATGTCCTCCGGTGCGAACAGCCCCGCTTGGTCGCCGTCAGCAAGTCCCGCGGGGCAGGAACCGGCCTCCGGGCCGGTGCAGCATGGGTAAGGTATTCCGCAAGTGCCGGCGTTTTTGCCGATGCAGCAGGAATTCGGCAGCCCTTTGGCGGTGCATCCGGAGTTGCCGCAGGTGCCCATCCCATCGCCGGTGCAACATGGATACGGCTCCGCGAATGCCGTGCAGGCGGCGTTAGGACTGGAAGTCGGTCCCGACAAGCACTCCGAGTTGCTGGAAGAATTCGGCATCGGAGAAGAAATCGTTGCGGCTGGGGGCGTATTGCCGTTGGACGAACCGGGCGAGAACAATCCGATTGAAAAGAAAAGCTGCGTGGCCAAGCCCGCGTTGACTTCGGTGTTCGTTTCGACCATGGGACTGTTGGACAGCGAACCGACCCCGATCCCGCCGACGACGGCGACGGACGGGGCGATCATGCCGGTTTTGTTGCCCTTGATTTCGGTGGCGGGCTTGGCATTGCCGTGGGAGCAGGGAGCGAAAGTCTCGACCGAGCCGGCGCCGCCGCCGTAGTTGGATACCGCCAGGCCCGCGAGTGGAGCGGTGGGAAATTCCGACGTATCCATCCCGTCGGGGCATTTGCCGCTTTTCGCGTCCGCCTTCGCCTTGGACCCCGCGAAGCTGACGCCCGCCGTCGCCGCAAGCATCGCGGCGATCGCGAACGCCGCCGCCGGAACCGCAAGCCGGCGAACTGCGGCGGCAAGACGCCCCGCCGCCGTGCGGGCGGGCGAAACTCCATGCGCCTCTTGAGCCATCGTTTGCATTTTTCCCTGCGTCATTTTGTAACCCCCGCCGAATTCGGATCGACTCCCCGTTGCAGGACCAATCAGCGTTGCGCGTGTTAACTACCTTTTTCCGGCGGCAATTTCAAGAGCACCGCAATTATTTTTGTGGCTGCGCCCGGCGGCGAGGTCGCCGGCCGTCGCTCCGGGAAGTCCGTCGTACTTGACAAGGCGGGGATCGGAATGGTACCTAAGCCGCGTCCGCAGAGCGTCGCCTGCACTGGCGGGCGATGGGGTCTCCCGGCCGGGGCCGGAAGATTTGCGATGCCGCGAGAGCTCCAATTTGGCTTGGGGGTAGGTATGCAGCACGGGAACATGGGACGCATGACGAGGGGGCGGATATTGCTCGTGGCCGCAATCGCGGCGGCGGCGACCTTGTGGTCCTCCGCCGCGATGGCGACGATCACTCAGGGCGATTTTTCCGTTTACGGATTCTTCGAGACCCGCGAATCGGGCCGCTGGGGCGAGGCCAGCGTCAAGAACAACGGCACCCAGACCACCTACACTCATCCCATTCCGGGTGCGACCGAAGTTCTAAAGGGCGGGCAAGCAGGCAGCTACACCGGGGGCAGCTTCGATTTCAATCATTGGGACCTGGTGGAAGCTCGCCAACTCGGCGACATCCGCCCCGACTATCATTTCGTAAAAAACTACAAATTCCTCGGTCGGTTCGACACGATTCTCCTCAAGGATGCCGACTTCTTTGCGTTGTGGCGGCCGTGGTACGACGCGGAAGGAGACCTCAAGAGCCAAGGAGTCGCCAACACCAACCGCGATTGGAACAATTACCAGCACTACCAGATCACGCAGCAATACATCCGGGACGATCTGCACGAATATTACGCACAGTTGAATTTCACCGATAATTTCTCCGCGCGCATCGGCAAGCAGCAGGTAATTTGGTCGGAGGCGGACGCCTTATCGGGCACCGAGATCACCAACTCGGTGGACACCACCTATCACTGGCTGAACTTCGAATCGCCCGAAGACCTGCGCAAGAACGTGCGGATGATCAAGTTCAACTACATTCTCCCCGATATGTACAAGACCGCCAACAATGAAATCGACTTTTTCATTATTCCCGGCGATTTCCAGGGCGATGGCATCAATGTCAATCTCGGCGACGCCCGCAATCCGTGGACGCCGCCGGCGGCCGGCAGCCATTCGGCGTTGCTGTCGTCCTCGTACAACCAGAACGGCGAACCGTATTACGCCGCGACACCGCAACGGAGCGGCGCCGCGCCGATGACTCTGGTTTCGGCCGCGGGCGGCGGCGGCACATTTTTCGACCTGATGGAGGAGCCGTACGGCCACCCGCCCAGCAACTCGCTGGAAAACAGCGAATTCGGAATGCGCATCTCGAGCCTGCTGCCGATTGGCAACGGCCTCCAGATGAGTTTCATCTATTTGTACGAGGCGCGCGACTCCAAAATCAGCCTGTGCTCGAGTTGCGGTCCGCTGCAAGCGCAGCGGGCTTCGGCGGAATTCATGGGGGCCGGTGCAAGGGCCTCGAACTGGGAATATCCGCCGGGAGGAATCGCGGCGCCCGCCGGGACCTTCGTCAATTTCGGCAACTACCGGTATGGCTTCCCGCGCGCCGGCGTGCCGAAGGCCGGGACGGTGCTGGTCATGTACAACACCGATTACCGCCGCAATAACTTCTTCGATTTGACCGGCACCTATTACGACAAGGACCTCACCGACATCGTGTACCGCTACGACTTTTTCTACGCCCCGAAGGTGGGTATCGCCACCGTCGAACCCTACGGAAAACTGGCCGGCCTGCCGGGTCCGGGAGCGGCGGGACAATGGACCCAGGAGTCCCGCTGGATCGTGGCCGCTGACCGGCCGACCTATATCCCGTGGATTTCCAAGCAGCACACCTTCCTGACCTTCCAGAACACCCTGACTTGGTATCCCGCCCTGCCGGAGCATGCGGTGGCCAATCTGCTGCAAACCGCGGGGAAGATTCGCGAGACCAGCGATCTGTTTTTGGTGGCCGCGACCGATTGGCTGATGAACGGCCAGTTGACGACGCTGAATGCGGCCGCGTGGGACGTCGACGACCGCGTCGGCGAAATTACCACCAGCAATTCGTACCGCTATTCGCGCAACGTTCTGTTCGGCGTGAACAGCGTCTGGTATCTGGGACAGAGCGGTAGGTACACCGATCCTTACACCTTCAGCCGCAGCCAGGTGATGAACGAATTGGAATTCACCCTGACCTACGAGATTTAGCCGGGACCGCAACCGGAGCACGGCCGCGGTTCGCGCCGCGGCCGTTTTATTTGGCGCCGGGCCGCGGACGATGCGCGCCACCGTATGTACATCGCGGCCCACGATGCGCTAAATTGGACCGGCCTCGCCATCTCTAGACATGAAGCGAACCCGACAGCCGGTGCGAATTGTGCCCAAGGGATGGGGCCGCGAGGTATGGATCGCCAACGGGGGACTCTATTGCGGGAAAATCCTGGAAATCCGCAAGGGCAAGCGCTGCTCGTTCCATTTCCATCGCCTCAAGACCGAATCGTTCTACCTGCGCAGCGGCCGGCTCAAGCTGCGGGTCAAGGAATCGCCTGAGAGCGCGGAACTCGAGGAGTTCGAGATGGCGGCGGGCGACTGCATGGACGTGCCGCCGGGTTTGGTCCATCAGATGGAAGCGCTCGAGGATGCGGAACTGTACGAATTTTCCACCGAGCATTTCGACAGCGATTCGCATCGGCTGGAGCGTGGCGATTGAGGCGCCTGCGCCGCGCCGGCCGCCGGGGTTGGTGTGAACTGACGCCGATGATATATTTTCGCAGTCAGCCGCCGCTGGTTGGATTTCGCAACGGCGGCGCGGATGAAATCGCCGGGAAGGCGCGGAGAAGATGGCAAAAGTCGCATTGATAACCGGCGTGACCGGACAAGACGGCTCCTATTTGGCCGAACTGCTCGTGAAGAAGGGCTACGACGTGCATGGAATGGTCCGGCGCACGTCGAGCTTCGCCACCGGCCGGATCGATCATCTGCGCAAGGGGGGAGGCGCCGGCTCCGGCGGGCTGGAGCTTCATTACGGCGACTTGGGTGACGGCACCGGCGTCCGGCGGATCATCGAGCAGGTCCGGCCCGACGAGGTGTACAATCTCGCGGCGCAATCGCACGTGCGCATCTCGTTCGATCAGCCCGAATACACCGCCGACGTGGTGGGGCTGGGCGCGCTCCGCATTCTGGAGGCGCTGCGCGATCACAGCCAGCGGACCGGACGCGCGGTAAAGTTCTATCAGGCCGGCTCCTCGGAAATGTTCGGAAAAGTCATGGAGGTTCCGCAGCGCGAGACCACGCCCTTCCATCCGCGCAGTCCTTACGGTTGCGCCAAGGTCTTCGCCCATTGGCAGACGGTCAACTATCGCGAGGCGTACGGGATGTTCGCGTGTAACGGGATTCTGTTCAACCACGAATCGCCGCGGCGCGGCGAGAACTTCGTCACCCGCAAGATCACGCGCAGCGCCACCCGCATCAAGCTCGGTTTGCAGGACCAGCTCGCGCTTGGCAATCTCGAGGGGCGGCGCGATTGGGGTTTCGCGGGCGATTACGTGGAGGCGATGTGGCTGATGCTCCAGCATGAGACGCCCGGCGATTACGTCGTCGCCACCGGCGAGATGCATTCGGTGCGCGAGTTCCTCGAAATCGTGTTCGACCGGCTGCAACTCAAGATTGACGGCCACGTCACGATCGAAGACCGCCACTTCCGGCCCGCCGAAGTCGATCAGTTGATCGGCGATTCGTCGAAGGCGCGCCGGGTGCTGGGCTGGCAGCCCAAGGTCAGCTTCCGCCAACTGGTCGAGACGATGGTCGAGGCCGACCTCGAACTCGCCGAGCAGGAAAAACGTTCCCGCCGCGAATAGGGCCGCCGGGCGCGCGCCGAATCGATGCCGATAGACAAGAACGAATTGCGCCGCGTGATGGGCCATTTCGCCACCGGCGTGACCGTCATCACCTCGCGGCGGGCGGCGGGCGAACTGCACGGGTTCACCGCCAATGCCTTCACGTCGGTATCGCTCACGCCGCCGCTTTTGCTGATCTGCGTGGACAAGAAGGCGGAGAGCTACCCGTGCTTCGCGGAGACCAAAGTTTTCACCGTCAATGTCCTGGCCGCCGACCAGGAAGCGCTCTCGCGCCACTTCTCGGTCAGCGGCGGCAGCAAGTTCGAGAGCGTGAGCTACCGGCCGGGCGCCAACGGCGCGCCGATTCTGGACGGCGCGATCGCGTGGCTCGAATGCAATGTGCTGAACGCCGTCGAGGCCGGCGACCATACGATCTACGTCGGGGAAATCGAGCAGGCGGAGACCCCGCGGGACTTCAAGCCGCTCCTGTTCTATCGCGGCGGCTACCGCGAACTGGGCGGTTGACGGCGATAGTCCCGTGAGCGAACTGAAGCGAATTCCCGGCCTGAGCGTGTTTTTGCCCTCCCACAACGAGGAGGCCAACGTCGAACGCGTCGTGCGCTCCTATCTGGCCGAGCTGCCCAAAGTCGCCGAGCGGTACGAAGCGATCGTCGTCAACGACGGTAGCCGCGATCGGACCGGTGAGATCGCCGATCGCCTCGCCAAGGAAGATTCCCACGTCAAGGCGGTGCATCATCCCGTCAATCGCGGCTACGGCGGCGCGGTGATCTCCGGTATCCGCGCGGCAACGATGCCCTACGTGCTGCTCTCCGACGGCGACGGCCAGTTCGACCCCGCCGATCTCGAACTGATGATTCCCTTCGTGCCCGAATTCGACGTCGTGGCGGGCCACCGCGCCCATCGCGCCGACCCCCTCATGCGCCGGATAAACGGCAAGGCGTGGACGCTGCTCGTGCGCGCCGCGCTGGGAATCACGATTAGCGACATCGACTGCGGCTTCAAACTGTTCAAGCGCGAATTCCTCGACGGGATGGAATTGCGGGCGCATGGCGCGATGATCTCGACGGAACTGATGGCGCGGATGGCGGGGCGCGGCGCGAAGGTCAAAGAAGTTGACGTGCAGCATCTACCGCGCGTCGCTGGGGAACAATCGGGAGCGAATCTCAAGGTCGTTGCGCGCGCCTTCAAGGAACTGTTCGCCCTCTATCGCGATCTTCAGGAAGAACGGAAACGCTCAGAGGCCGCCGGCCGCAGCTCAAGCGATCCGAAAAAGCCCAGCTAATCGAGTCCATTTTGCGTACTATTGGCGACGCAAATCGGATAGGGGATGCCCGGTATGGGGCATCGCGGGCGGCAGCCGAACCAGAAAACCGCTTTATTTTAATGACTTTTTGGCGCGGAAGCGATGGCACGGGTATCGCTATAGTCACGGCGTAGTGTCCATCGCTAACCCAACTTTTTAAGGAGAAACCAACTTTATGAAACGCACTCTGTCAGTTCTCGCCGCCGCGCTGCTCGCCGGCGCCATGGCGATACCCGCAATGACCCTCGCCGCCGAGCCGGCCGGCTCCGCAGCGGCTCCCACCGCAGTACATCACACCAAGCACGCGCACCATCATATCCGCCACCTGAAGCACAAGAAGAAGCTGGCGAAGAACACCACCCAGGCGGTGAAGGCGCACAAGGCGGAGAAGGCGGAGGCGCACCAGCCGGCGCCCGCGAAGGCGGAGACCAAGTAAGAGGATCGAGTTCGGTCCGCAAAGGGCCGGGGGGTGACTTCAACTTCGCCTCCGGCGCCCGGCCGGACGCCTTCCGAAGGCAACTTCGGGCGCAAGGCGGCCGGCACGGCGCCTTTTTTTGAAGCGCGTGGCGGGACAAAAACGCCGCGCGCTTTTTTTCCTTCGATTGTTCCTGCTAGCATCGAAGCTGGTTCCCGCCGCCGAGGCGCGCGCGTGGAGACCGATAACTTGCTTAATCGCGTAAGCCCGCTGGTGATTGTAATGCTGCTGGCGGCACTGGCGGCCGCTCCGCCGATTCGCGCTTGGGCGGACACGCATCCCGCTTCCTACGACAACGAAATCTGCGACCCGCTCGCCGATTATTTTCTCGGCATGGAGGATTACCCCGAGGCGATTCGCCGCCATCTCATCGTCATCCATGAGCATCCCAACAATGCCCTTGCGCATTACCACCTGGGATTCGCCTATGGCATGATGGGGGAACACCGGCGCGAGTTGGCCCAATATCGAAAAGCGGTGGATTTGGGCCTCGACAACTGGGAGTTGTTCCTGAATTTGGGGCTGCTGTACTTGGAGAGCGGCCACATTCGCGACGCAGCTCACGTGCTGCAGTTGGCGGCCTTGCTCGGCCCCGGCCATCCGGAGACTCATTTCAATCTGGCGCTGGCTTACGAGCGAAGCGGCGCGTTCGCCCAAGCGGAGCAGGAAGCGCTGATCTCGCTCGAAATCGATCCGAATCAGCTCGACGCGCGCAACACGCTGGGCACGATCTACGCCGAGGAGGGAAATTTGCGCCGCGCAAAGGAGGAATGGACCGAATTGATCGAGGCGAATCCCGCCTACACGCCGGCGCGCGCCAATCTCGCGATTTTGCGCCGCCACATGGAGGCGGCCCCGGTCAAGGGCTTGAGGGATACCAGCTTTACTCACTCCCAATAAAGAGGCAAAGTGAAGAAAGGAAGCTGAGGAAGCGGTGGAATCGGCGGAGATGGTAAAACCTTGGCGGCTCGCCCGCGCGGCGGCCTTGGCGGTGGCGGCGGTGGTTCTGCTTGCACCGGCGCTAGCCTGCGCGAGCACTTACGTATCGCACCATCGCCGCTATCATCGCCACCATCGAGCGGTCCACAGGGCGGCGCACGTTCCGCTCTATCACGGCGCGCTTTTGGAAGATGCCGGCACCGGGCGGGTTCTGTACGCCTATAACGCCGGGATGGAATGGCCGCCGGCCTCGATGGCGAAGATGACGCTGCTGTTGGTCACGGAGGAGCAAATCAGGCAGGGCCGGGTTCATCTGTCCGATCCGGTGCGAATCTCCGAACGGTCCGCGCATACCAGTGGCTCGCGCCTCGGCTTGCGGGAGGGGCAGGTCTTTCCGCTGGGAGAACTGATGAAGGCCGCGCTGGTGAAATCGGCCAACGACGCGGCGGTCGCGGTCGCGGAAAAGATCGGCGGATCGGTCGAGGGGGCGGTGCGCATGATGAACGCGCAGGCCAAGGCGCTCGGCATGAAACATACCGAATTTCATACCGTGGACGGACTGCCGCCGCGCCCGGGGCATGACGTCGATCGCACGACCGCCTACGATCTGGCCATCGTCGCACGCGCGCTGATTCATCGGACGCCGCTTTTGCAATGGTCGTCGCACTCGAAATTGCCCTTCGACGGCGGCCGGTGCATGTTGCACAACACCAACCACCTGATCGGCCATTTCTACGGATGCGACGGCCTCAAGACTGGTTTCACTTGGCAGGCGGGATTCAACGTTACCGTGACCGCCAAGCGCGGCGATATGCGGCTCGTCGGAGTGATTCTGGGAGCGCCCTCCAACGCGGAGCGATTCATTCAGGCGGCGAAGCTGCTCAATTGGGGCTTCGCCAACTTCACCGCGGTCCCGCTCTTGCGCTCGGGCCAGGTGCTGCCGGTGACGGTTCAGGTGCGATCGGGGCCGGCGGTGCGGCCGTATGCCGCGCACGCGCTCAATGTTGTGGTGCGCAAGAGCACAGCGGACGCGGTCCAGGTGGTTTACGACGTTCCGCATTCGGTCGTCGGGCCGGTTTATACCGGAGAGCCGCTGGGCCAGGTGGTGGTGCGCGATGGCGCTTCGGTGGTGACGGAAATGCCGGCGCTGTGCCCGATCGATTTTCGGCCGGCGGCGCTCACGCCGTTCGATCGCGGCCAGGCTGAACGCAACGCGGCGGCGGCGCGAAATTACGGGGACGAGGGATATTAATGAAGGTCGCTTCCAAACAGAGAAACCGCCGCAATCGCCGGCTCGCCCTTAAGCGCCGCGACGATCCCGTTCAGGCCCGGGCGCGCAAGCGCCGGATGCGCAAGTCGCGGGTGCGCGGCCGCTAGCCGCCAACGCGCATTCTTCCCAGCCTAGAACGCGGCAACTCGCGCGGCTACGGCGGTCAGGGGCCGCGCGGCCCGATATCGTGCGAATAGGGATTCGGCTGCTGGACGCCCCATTGATTGCCCGGCAGATTTGAAGCGGGCGGCTCCGGAGGAGGGCTGGCATCGGGCGCCTGAATTTCGCCGCCGCCGGGAATCGGAATCGTCACGGTATCGGAATTGGCGGCTGCGGCGGGCTGCCGGATCGGAATGCTCGCCGGCGGTGCATAGTTGCTCGCGCCGGTGCCGTAGGCGGTATTCGGCATCGCCGCTCCCGAATCTTGCGCGCGAGCCGCGGCGGGTAAAATCGCGGCTGCCACCGCAAAGATCGACACCAGCAAAATCGTTCGGTGCAGCATTTAGGGCAATTCGGCGGCATTGCGCCGGTTCATTCAAGTTAGCACGGATGGATTCGCCAGACATGATGCGAGCGGTTTGCCGGCCGCGGAGGCCGGCGCCGGCCCGATGCCCGCGATGGCTCGCGGCGCGCGACACCCGTATAATAGCGATTCGTTCATGCGTTCGTTCCGCATTCTTCCGGCATTGTGCGCGGCGCTGCTCGCCGCGGCGGCTTTCGGCGCCGAAACCGGGCAGCTTAAGCTCGACGTGATGGGCGCGCTTGGCGCGGGCGCGCGGAATCCCGCGCGCGTGATCGCGGCGAACGGCACGGAGGCGGGACAAGTCGCGCCCGGAGCGTCGATCGCTTTGCCGCCCGGCAACTACCGGCTCGTTCTGCCGATCGTCGGCGGCGAAATCGTCAAAGACGAGGTTCAAATCGAGGCGGGACGGACGCACACCGTGCGAATCGAGAATGTCGCCGTGCTGGAAGTGAGCGTAAAGAACAGTGCCGGCAAAGACCCCGGCTTCGGCGTGACCGTGACCGCCGCCGATCCGCCGCACGCGAAGATGGCGAATTTTCTCACCGGCGACAAAATCCTGTTCGCGCCGTCCGCCGTCGATGTTCACGCGGACGCTCCGCCGCAGGGCTACGATTGGAACGCGGTGGCGCTCGCGCCGGGCCATCGCACGCGGCTGACTCTCGACGCGATCGTTGCGGCGGAATTGACGGTCCAACCCGAATTGGCAGGCGTTGATATCGACCGCGCGGCGCGGGTGGTGGTCCTGCGCGCCGGCACGCAGCATCAGGTGGCCGCGAGCGATCCGGGGCCGGCGCATCGGTTCAAGCTTCAGCCGGGCGACTACGACATTTTTGTGGAGAACCGCTCCGGCAAAGGAAAACCTTACACGACGATCTCCGGGGTGCATTTGGAGTCCGGTGCAAGGGTGGAACGCACGGCGCCGCTGGATTAGATTGGGACGCTCGAATTAGGGAGGACATAATGGCAAGCGAACGGCAGCGCGAAATCAAACGGCGGCGCAAACGCCGCGAGAAGCGGATCAAAGCGAAAGTCCGGGAGGCGCGGCGGCATAAGAAAAAGCCCGCCAAAGAGGCCACCGCGCCGCCGGCGCATTGAGCGGATCGGCCGTCCCTTGACGGGAGCGATCGGGCTGGTTAAATTCCAAGCATGAGACTTAGTTGGCCGCTTTAATCGCATTATTCACCGCAGGGCCGCTACCGGGATCGGAACCGGTGCGGTCGCATCGCAACAATTAACCAATGGCAGGTAACGGCAATGGCGCTTCATATTGGAAGTATCGCACCGGATTTCACCCAGGAATCGACTGAGGGAACGATCAAGTTTCACGACTGGATCGGCGGCCAGTGGACGATTCTGTTTTCGCATCCCAAGGATTTCACTCCCGTCTGCACCACGGAACTGGGCATGGTCGCCAAACTCAAGCCCGAATTCGACAAACGCGGCATCAAGTCGATCGGCATCAGCGTTGACGACGTCGAGTCGCACAAGAAATGGGTCAAGGACATCGAGGAGACTCAGGGCTGCAAGATAAACTTCCCGATCCTGGGCGACGCCGACAAGCAGGTCTCGAAGCTCTACGACATGATCCATCCCGAATGGAACGACACGCTGACCGTGCGCTCGGTATTCGTGATCGACAACAACAAGAAAATCCGCCTGATGCTCACCTATCCCGCGAGCACTGGGCGCAATTTTCAAGAGATTCTGCGCGCGATCGATTCGCTTAGGCTGACCGACAAATATTCCGTCGCGACTCCGGTCGATTGGAAGAAGGGCGAGGACGTGATTATCGCGCCGTCGCTGCAGGACCCCGAGGTGCTCAAAAAGAAGTTTCCCAAAGGATACAAGGCGGTGAAACCTTACCTGCGCATCACGCCTTATCCTGGGGATTAACGGCCGGCACGGCGAACGGCGCCGCGTTGACAAGGCTTGCGCCGAACCGGACAATTAACCGCAATGGCGCGAATAACCGTTGAAGATTGCCTCGATCGGATTCCCAACCGCTTTGAATTGGTGCTGGGCGCGGTGCGCCGCTCGAAGCAACTGCTGAAGGGCGCGCGCCCGCTGGTCGAATCGGACAACAAGGAAGTCGTGACCGCGCTGCGCGAAATCGCGGCCGGCAAGGTCACGATCGAAAACCCGGAGCCGTAGCCGCGGGCGAACCGATTCGCCCGTCCGCCCTCCCGGCACGGGCGAAATCCTCCCGGCCGCGCCGATCCGCGGGCAGGCGCCCGCGTCCCGATTCACGATGCGGAGCAGTTCCGTGGCTCGCAAAACCGCAATGCCGTCCCGCCCACGACAGCCGCCGAAGCGCGCGCGGCCGCGCGAGGCGGAGGTGCATGCGCCCGCGCCGATCGAAATCGAGGCACCCGCGGGCGAGACCGAGCCGGAGCGCGGCGGCTTTCCCGCTCCCGATTCCGAAGTTGCGCAAGCCGGCGCCCAATCCAGTCACGGCGAGGACGCTCCGGCCGACGCCGAACTCGAACCGTCCGAGGCCGAACCGCCCTCCATTGCGGACGAGAACGACTCCGGCGCGCTCGTTCCCGCCGAACCGCTCGGGCGCTATTTGGCCGAGATTCGCCGCTTCCCGCTGCTGACGCGCGAGGAGGAGGTGAAAATCGCACGGCGGTACGTCAGGGGCCGCGACCCCGCCGACGCCTACCGGCTGGTTACCGCCAACTTGCGCCTCGTCGTAAAGATCGCCTACGAATTCTCGCGCGCCGCGCGCAACCTCCTCGATCTGATTCAGGAGGGCAACGTCGGGTTGATGGAGGCGGTGAAGAATTTCGATCCCGAGCATGGCGTCCGCTTCCCGTCGTACGCGGTGTGGTGGATCCGCGCCTATATCTACCGCTATCTGATCAACAATTGGCGGCTCGTGAAAATCGGCACCACGCAGGCCCAGCGCAAGCTGTTTTTCAATCTGCGCAAGGAGACCGAAAAGCTCGAGGCGCAGGGCTTCAAGCCGCAGCCGCTCCTGCTCGCCCATCGCCTGGGCGTCAAGGAGAGCGAAGTCCGCGAGATGCAAGCGCGGCTCGGCCACAGCGAAGTCTCGCTCGATCAGCCGGCCGCGCCCGGCGGCGAGACGCGGCTAATCGACACGCTGTCCGATTCGGAGGGCAATCCCGAAGCGGAAATCGGGAACCGCGAAACGGAGCGCTTCGCACGCGAGCAAGTTGAACGATTCGCCGCCACGCTCGAAGGCAAAGAGCGCGAAATTTTCAATTCGCGGCTGCTCGCCGCCGAGCCGCCGCCGCTCCGCGAGCTCGGCGTACGCCTGGGAATCAGCCGCGAGCGCGTTCGCCAGATCGAGGCCCGGCTAAAGCGCCGCCTCAAGGAATTCGTCGAGCGCACCGCGCCCGGCGGAGTCGCGGGGCCGTTCTGATCGCGCCCTCTCGCATTTGAACATACGATAGAGTATGACTCAGACGATGAAGCAGGACTTCCCCATCGCGATACTGGGGGCGGGGTTCGCCGGAATCGGAGCGGCGATTCAATTGAAAAAGGCCGGCGTCGAATCGTTTACGATTTTTGAGCGCGCGGGCGAGGTCGGCGGCACTTGGCGCGACAACACTTATCCGGGCGCCGCCTGCGACGTTCCCTCCCATGCCTACTCGCTCTCCTTCGAGCAGAACCCGAATTGGAGCCGCCGTTACTCCCCGGCTGGCGAGATTGAGAACTACTTGCTCGGCATCACCGAAAAATGGAAGCTGCGCGAGCATCTGCGCCTCAATACCGCCATCGCCGACGCTCGATTCGACGAAGCGAACGGGACGTGGGCGCTTACCACGTCAAGCGGTGACACGTTCACCGCACGCGCGGTAATCTGCGGCGTCGGCGGGCTGGTCGATCCGGCGCTGCCGGACATCAAGGGGTTAAAGAGCTTCGCCGGCCGGATGTTCCATACCGCGCGATGGGACCACAGCTACGATCTTACCGGCAAACGCGTCGGAGTGATTGGCACGGGCGCGAGCGCGATTCAGGTGGTGCCGTCGATCGCGCCGCAAGTTAAACACCTCACGGTTTTTCAGCGCACGGCAGCTTGGGTGGTGCCGAGGTCCGACCGGCCCTACTCCGAGCGCGCCAAGGAAATCTTCGCGCGCCATCCGTGGACGCTGAACCTGAGCCGGCTCGCGACTTACTGGACGACGGAACTGTTCGGCCCGCTGATTTTCCTCGATGCGCCCAAGTTGTCCGCGCTGGGCGAGCGCCTGTCGATCTCCCATCTGCACAAGCAGGTGAAGAACCGGGAGTTGCGAAAGAAGCTAATCCCGCCGTACCAGTTCGGATGCAAGCGCGTGCTGGTTTCGGACGATTATTGGGCCGCGTTCGAGCGCGACAACGTCGATCTGATAACCGAGCCCATCGCGGAGATCCGCCCCGGCGGCATCCAAACGGCGGACGGCGTGCTCCACGAACTCGATGCGATCGTTCTTGCCACGGGATTCGACTTGGGCCTGACCCATGCGCCCTTCCCGGTAACCGGCCGCGGCGGCAAGTCCTTGGACGAGGCGTGGAAGGCGGGCGCCGTTGCATACAAGGGAATGACCGTGTCGGGCTTCCCGAACTGGTTCATCCTAATGGGCCCGAACACGGGACCCGGCCATACCTCCGTGCTGGTCTATACGGAGGCGCAGATCGAGCACGCCTTGGGCGCGATTCGCAAGCTCCGGAGCGACGGAGTGAAATTTGTCGATATCCGGCAGGACGTTCAGGATCGGTACAACGTGGGCATTCAGGGGCGGATGAAGTACATGGTCTGGAATTCGGGATGCCATAGTTGGTATCTGTCGGAAGATGGCAGCAACCATTCGTTGTATCCGGGCTTCGCAGCCGAGTACGCCCTCCGCGCGCGCCGGTTCAAAGAATCGGAATACGAGATCGCATCGTTTGGGTAGGCCGCGGTCGTTCGTCCCACAGGCTTCCACATGAGTGAGCGGGGAATCTTTTTTCGCGATGCCACTAAGGACGACGCGGAGGCGATCGCGGCGTTGCACGCCGATAGCTGGAGGCGGCACTACCGGGGGGCGTTCTTGGATTCATTCCTCGATGGCGACGTTCTTAGCGACCGTCTCACAGTCTGGCGCGAGCGTCTTGCGGAGCCTCGGAAAGATTGCATCACTGTAGTTGCCACGTCACAGGATTCGGCGATCGGCTTCGTTCACGTAGTTTTGAACGACCATCCAACTTGGGGAGCGCTGCTGGATAATATACACGTCACTTTCGAGCGCAAAGGGATGGGTATCGGCGGCGCGCTAATGCGGGAGGCTGCTCAAAGGCTGTTGCAGCGCGGCGGGCGAAACTTCTATCTCTGGGTCTTGGACCAAAACGTTGCCGCCCAGCATTTCTATGCCAATCACGGCGGCGCCCGCGTCGAGACTTGCATGCGTGGTCCATTTCCCGGCGGAGGCAGGGCACCTGGCCACCGAATCGCATGGCCGGACGCCCGAACGCTCCTATCCGGGAGTTGACCGCACGCCCCCCGCTTGCCGCATGATGCGGCCGCTTGAGATAATTCCGGCGCGGGTAGGACGCGCGAGGTAATCGAGATGCGAGAACGATCGTGCGCGCTGGTGGTGGTGGGCAACGAAATCCTCTCCGGCAAGATTCAGGACACCAATTCATCGTTCGCGGCGCGCGAACTGCGCAAAATCGGCGCGACGCTCGCCCGGATCGCGACGATCCCCGACGTGCTCGAGGCGATCGCGGAAGAAGTCGCCTACTGCTCGCGGCGGTTCGATTTCGTGGTTACCTCGGGCGGCGTCGGCCCCACCCATGACGACCTGACGATCGAGGGCGTGGCTCGTGCCTTCAACCGCAAGCTCGTGACCGATCCGTCGCTCGCGCGGCTCATTCGCGAGCATCGCGGTGCCGAAATCTCTGCCGCCGACCTCAAGATGGCCGAGATCCCCGAAGGCGCGATGCTGAATCCCTCCACCGACATAAGATTTCCGACCGTCCAGATTGAAAACGTCTATGTCCTCCCCGGAATCCCGCGGCTGTTCGAAGCGAAGCTCGCCGCGCTCATCCCGCGTTTCGCCGCCGATCCCTACTTCATGCGTGCGATCTATCTGAGTGCCGGCGAAGGTGTAATCGCGGAGCATCTGAACGAATGCATGGGACAGTTCCCCGAATTGATGCTAGGATCGTATCCGCGGATCGATAACCCGGAGTACCGCGTGAAGCTGACGCTCGAATCCAAGGATCGGGAATATCTAGACCGCGCGTTCCGCCATTTGATGGGTTTATTGCCGCCGCCGTCGGTGGTAAAAACGGAATAGAGGGTGCGCAAGAACAAGGTGGAGGTGGAAGTCATGAGGATGGAAAAATTTGGAATAGCAGCGGCGGCATTCGCGATTGCCGCCACAGTCGCAATCGGGCCGTTCGCGGCGCAGACCGCTCTCGCGCAACCTGCCGCGGGTACGGCGGCTTCGCAAGTGCCGCAGCCTCAGGAGGGCGGCGTCAATTGGTCCGGCGTCGGCTACGGCGCGGGCGCGGTTTTCGGCAGCCTGCTCTACATTCCGTGCAAGCTGGTCTATGCCATTACCGGCAGCTTGGTGGGTGGCGGCGCCTGGCTTCTCACCGGCGGCAACACCCAAACCGCCGACACGATCTGGCGCAGTTCGCTCGGAGGAGATTATGTCCTGACTCCGGATATGATTTCCGGCAATCAGCCGATAAATTTCAGCGGCCCGACCAGCACTCCGCCCGAGCCTCCGGCTCCCGCGGCGCCAAGCGCGGCATCGGCGAGCGCGGCGGGCCAAGCGAGCTCCTCGGTTGCGCCGATCGCGCCGCTTCCTCAGTCCGGTGGCGCACAGCCGATGGATCGCGGCAGCGGTCCGGCGGCGCCGCCGGGCGGCGGCTCGCCACTGGGCGGCACGAGCATCGAGTAAGCTCGGCACGCGCGCGATTCGCGCCGCGAGCGGGACAATTCCGCGCATGGAGCGCATCAACATGGAAAAGGCTCGCTTCATCTGGAAATCGAACTGCACGACCTGCCGCGACGCGCGCCGCTTCCTTCTCGATGAACTGGGCGCATCGCTCGACGAGCGCGATTACGCCCGCGTGCCGCTGTCGGCGACCGAGTTGAAGGAATTGTTCGCGGGGCGCGACCCGCGCGATTTCCTCAATCCGCGCAGCCCGGCCTATAAGGCGATGGGGCTGGCGGGGATGAAGATGACGCCGGCACGGGCGATCGAACTGATGGTGAAGCAGCAGAATCTGCTCAAGCGCCCAGTCGTCGTCGCCGGAACTGAAACGATCGCGGGCTTCGATCGCGATCGCTACCGCGCCGCGCTCAAGTAGCGCGCCGGCTGGCGGCGGCAGCCAAGCTGCGCCGCTTTGCCTGCCAGTAACTGCGGCCGGCCTGGAACGGTTCGCCGGATGCGATGCCTTCCAGCAGCAGGCGCTCAAGCTGGTCACGCAACCGGCGTTCGCAATCTTCGCGGGCGAGGCGTTCACTCAATCGATCAATCATGCGCCGCCACCGCATCTGAATCTAACTCACGCCGATTTTCCCGCTTTTTCGGTTCGCTCGACCGCCGGGCCGGCGTCGCCGGCGCTTGGTCCGCGCTCGGCTCCTTGCGCCTTTCCGGCACCCATCTTCGGGAAGACCGGGCTTTGCGTCAGCGTATCTATAAACTTACGCACCGCCGGCGAAAGCTCGCGCCCGCGCTTGTAGATGATCGCGAGCGGACGCAGGAACGTCCCCTCCTGAAACTCCAGCATCTTGAGCGTGCCGCGCGCGACCTCGTGCTCGACCGTCATCCGCGGCACGATCGCGCACCCCAAGCCGATTTCGACCGCCCGCTTGATGGTTTCAATGTTGTCGAATTCGAGCGCATAGGCCGGCTTGACGCCATGCTCGCGCAAGATGCGGTCAGAAGCTTTGCGGGTTGAAATATCACGCTCGTAGCCCACGAATTTTTGATCTTTCAGGTTCGCGAAGCTGACTTTGGTGTGCTTGGCGAGCGGGTTGTCGGGCGGAACGATCAGCACCAGTTCGTCGTGGCGGAACGGCACCGATACGACCTGCCCGCGCTTAGCCGGATAGGCGACCACGCCCAGATCGATTTTGCCCTCGATCAGATCTTCGTAAATTTTATTCGCGCGCATGTATTCGAGATGGACGTTCACCGCCGGGTAGTTGCGCAGGTATTCGCTCAGGTAGGGCGGCAATTCATGCAGTCCAACGCTGTACACGGTGCCGACCCGGATCGAACCGGCGATGACCGAGCCGATTTCGCGCAGCCGGTTTTCCAGTTCCATGAACCGCCGCACGATATCTTTGCTTGCGGTGTAGAGGATTTGTCCTGCCGGAGTCGGTTTGACTCCCGCCCGCCCGCGTTCTATCAATCGGCAATCGTATTTTTCCTCCAGGCTGCGCACCTGCTGGCTGACCGCCGACTGGGTGACAAAGTTCTGCGAGGCGGCATAAGAAAAGCTTCCGCTCTCAATGATGTCGCAAAAGACCTTTAGGGTTTCGATATGCATCGGAAGAACTTATCGTATAAGATTATGTGATGCTGAAAAATCGCGCAAGTAGTAGTGTTTTAGACGAATTCCGCATCTTTTTCAGCTTGCCGCGGTCTCGACGGCGGGCGGGGACAGCGAATAATCTTGAGAATACCGGCGGGCAAAGCCGTCTGTCGGCTTATGGAGTCCAATCATGTCCGATCTGATGCGAGAGCTTGATTTTTTTCACCTCGGCGAACTGCTCACGCCCGAGCAGCGGATGACGCGAGATACTGCGCGGAGGTTCGTCGAGCGTGAAGTTCTGCCGCATATCGAGCGCAATTTCGCCGAGGAAACTTTTCCTTCGCACTTGATTCCCGCGATGGCCGAGCTGGGAATGTTCGGCGCCAACCTGAAGGGCTACGGATGCGCCGGAATGGACAACGTCGCCTACGGTCTCATCATGCAGGAACTCGAAGCGGGCGACTCCGGCCTGCGTTCGTTTGCCTCGGTGCAGAGCGCACTTTCGATGTACGCGATTTATGCCAACGGAACCGAGGAACAGAAGCAACGCTACTTGCCGGAAATGGCCAAAGGGAAATTAATCGGGTGCTTCGGCCTTACCGAGCCGGACCACGGTTCCGATCCGGGCGGGATGGAAACGCGGGCACGGCGCGACGGCGACGGATGGATTCTAAACGGGACCAAACGCTGGATCACCAACGGATCGATCGCCGAGGTTGCAATCGTGTGGGCCAAGATCGAGGAAGGCATCGCGGGATTTATCGTCGAGAAGGGAACGCCCGGCTTCTCCGCGCGCGACATCCACGGCAAATTCTCGATGCGCGCGTCGATCACGTCGGAGTTGATTCTGGAAGACGTCCGGCTGCCCAAAACCGCCCAGTTGCCCGCCGCGCGCGGCCTCAAGGCGCCGCTGGGATGCCTCACGCAGGCGCGTTACGGAATCGCCTGGGGCGCGATCGGGGCGGCGCGCTCCTGCTTCAATTGCGCGCTTGATTACACGAAATCGCGCAAGCAATTCGCGCGCCCGCTCGCCGGCTATCAACTCGTGCAGGCCAAGCTGGTGACAATGCTGACCGAAATTACGAAGGCGCAGATGATTTGCCTGCGGCTTGCGCAATTGAAGGACGCGGGCAAAATGCGCTCCGAGCAGGTATCGTTCGCCAAGCGCAACAACGTGAACGAGGCCCTCAAGATCGCGCGCGACGCTCGCGATATGCTCGGCGCCAACGGAATCGTGAACGAATACCCGGTAATCCGCCACATGCTGAACCTCGAAACGGTCAACACCTACGAGGGCACCTTCGATGTGCATACGCTGATCCTGGGCCGCGACCTCACCGGCGAAGACGCCTTTAATTAGAGGGCGGCCGGAAGCAATGGCGATTGCACGCAAGGCCGGGATTCGCGGCGCGCCGCGCGTGAAGCGCGCGCCGGGGCCGGCGTTCGCACTCACGATCGCGGGCGTGCGGCCGGCGAAATCGCGCGGGCAGAACTTCCTTGCGAACGCCGCGATCGCCGATCGAATCGTAGCGGCGGCGGAGCTTGGCCCGGACGACAATGCGATCGAAATCGGCCCCGGGCTGGGAATCCTTACCGAGCGGATCGCCGCGCGGCCCCATCGCCGGCTCACGCTGGTCGAACTCGATTCGCGGCTTGCGGAAAGACTTGCGGAACGATTCGCGGCGGACGATACAATCGCGGTATTGAATGAAGATTTCCTTGCAGCGGACTTCGGCGCGATCGCCGCCGGCGCTCCGGTCAAAGTCATCGGCAATCTCCCGTTCAGTTCCGCCGCGGCGATACTGCGCAAGCTATGCGGCCATGCGGAATCGATCGCCTCGCTGGTCCTGATGTTTCAGCGCGAGGTCGCCGAACGAATTCGCGCGCGCGCGCGCGGCCGCGATTATGGCGCGCTCAGCGTTTTCACCGCGCTCTACTGGGAAATCGATCTGCACTTTATCGTTGCCGCCGGCAGTTTCCATCCCCGACCGAAAGTCGATGCCGAAGTAATCCGGTTTCGGCCGCGCGCCGGGCGATGGTTTGCGCCCGGCGAGGAACGTGCGGTGCTCGATACCGTGCGCGCCTCCTTTTCCGCGCCGCGCAAGACGATTCGCAACGCGCTCGCCGGAGCGTTGGGCCTCGATTCGGAGACGATTTGCGCCGCCCTCGCGCAGGCCGGAATCGATCCGGGCGCGCGCGCGGAAACGCTGGAACCGTACCGCTTCGCCGCGCTCGCCCGCGCACTGCCATACTCCAATGCCTGAGTTGCCGGAGGTCGAATCGATCCGCCGAATCCTCGCGCGATCGGCGATTGGCCGCACGATAGTGTCGGCGCGAATCGGCGATTCGCGCCTGCGCCGGCGCGTGACCGTGAATTTTGCGGATGCGATCGCGGGCAAAAGAATCGAACGAATCTCGCGCCGCGCGAAATATCTGATAATCGAAATCGCGGGCGACAATGCGATCCTTGCGCATCTGGGAATGAGCGGCAGCCTGACCCATCGCGGACGCGGGTTTCGCGGCGGCCACTTCGATCCGCGCCACGACCACGTCGAATTTGCGCTCGACGACGGCTCGCGGCTGGTGTTCAACGATCCGCGCCGCTTCGGAATGGTCCGGCTGGCGCCGCGCGCCGAACTGGATCGCACGCCCGAATTGGCCCGCCTCGGCCCGGAGCCGCTCTCGCGCGATTTCAACGCGGACTATCTGGCGGCGAGGGCGCGCGGCCGGCGCGTCGCGATTAAGAACCTGCTGATGGATCAGCGAATCGTCGCCGGAATCGGAAATATTTACGCCGCCGAGATTCTGTTCGATGCCGGAGTCCGCCCCGCCCGCCGCGCGGGCCGCGTCACGCGCGCCGAAATCGAAAAGATCGTTGCGGCGACGCCGATCGTCTTGCGCGCGGCAATTAGCAGCCGCGGCACGACCTTTCGCAGCTATTTCGATTCGCGCGGCCGGCCCGGGCGGTTCGCGGCGCAATTGCGCGTCTATGGGCGCGAAGACGAGCCGTGCCGGGTGTGCGGCACGCCGATTCGCAACGTAACGCTCGGCCAGCGCGCAAGCTTTTTCTGCCCGCGATGCCAACGCTAGACGGTATAAGAGACCATCGCGTAAACTGAGGCCGGAACCTCTATCCCGGGCGCGGGCAAGCCGGTGAATCGCATGGCCAACGATCCGAAGATTCAAGATAGCCTCGACGATTACATCTGGGGGGGGTACTACATCGCGAAGCTCGCAACAGACTACAAGAAGTCAAACCTCGTACCCGACGCGATCATAACGCTGTCGGATTGCATCGCGGAGTTTCTGCCCGATTCCGACTGGTCTATTGATTGGATGTCCTCGGCGGAGGAACGCGAAAAGCGGGCCGAGAAGTGCGGTTTCCCGTCTGCCCAACGGGATGCCTTTGTTAAGTGGTCCACGGAGCTAATGCGTGTCGGTAAGTTTGGTTTGCCGAATGTCCTCCTTTCGATGGAAACAGCTACGGAGCTATTGAGGCGGTTTCCTTTCGACCGGAGCGAGTGGCACCTCCTGGGAGCGGGCCTGCGAAAGGATGAAGTCGATCGCTTCATAGCGCTATGTGCCCCCCCGACCTATCAGGGACAGGGACAAGACGGCGTTTATGAAGCGCTGGTGAGAAAAGAGCAACTGCACCGAAGCGGACGGATTCTCGGCTACGATGTGCTCGGACACGAGGAATACGGTGGCGGGTTTCATTCTTGGTTCTGCAACTCATTGGAAGAGGAAGTTGCGGAAAAGCTGGGAATCCGTCCTGACCACAACGGGCTGCTGAAGACTTACGCGGAGGCGGCGGCTTGTGCGCAGTACGCCGGAGATCCGGATACTCACGCGGAACCGGCAAGCTGGAACGCCTGGGTGCTTGTGGATTACCCTATCTAAACTTTTAAGGCTGTTGCGGCGCGCTCCTCCCACCGTTCGACCGCCAGTGAAGGTGGAGCACACACGACGCATGGCGATGGAACTGGACGCCGGGTAATCATAAACTCTGGCGCTGGAGGAAGGAGAGGACGCGATGACATCGGAGATTCCGCCGGGACTTGGCGACGCCTTTGCGTTCGCGATCGGCGCGGTTACAGGCAGTTTCATCAATACGGTGGCGTGGCGGATGCCGCGCGAACTATCGATTGTAACGCCGCGATCGTTTTGCGAAAGCTGCGAGCGCGCGATTCCGTGGTGGGCGAACATCCCGATCCTCGCCTATCTCGGATTGCGCGGGCGCTGCCTGATGTGCGGCGCGGCGATTCCCTTCCGCCATCTGATCGCCGAGGTCTCGCTCGCCGTCATCGCCCTGTATCTCTACTCCAATTTCGCGCTGCCCGGCGCGATCGCGCGCTTCGTCCTGTGCGCCGCGCTATGGATTTGCGCGACCGTCGATTACGACTGGCGCCTGATTCCCAATCTGATCGCGTGGCCGGGCACGCTCGTGGGATTTCTCGCCGCGGCATTGATGATGCCCGACGTGGGATGGAAGGATTCGCTGCTTGGAATCCTGTTCGGCGCGGGCCTGTTGTTCTCGACCGGCTTCCTCTACCAACTGGTGCGCGGGCAGGAGGGCGTCGGGATGGGCGACGTGTGGCTGCTCGGGATGATCGGCGCGTTCCTCGGCTGGCGTGGCGTCTTTTTCACGTTGTTCGTAGGTTCGGTTTTGGGCGCGTTCGGCGGAATCGCGTTCGCGATGCTCGGCGGCCAGACGCCGGAACCCGTGGCGGATCCCGCCACCGACCCGGAAGAGGCCGACGTCTCGCTGCTCCAGACCGCGGTTCCGTTCGGACCGTTCCTGTCGGCCGCGGCGATAATCTACGCGCTGTTCCGGCCGGAAATAATGCGCTGGTACTTCGGTATTTGATGGAACGCGGAATCTTCATCACGCTCGAAGGCGTCGAGGGGTCCGGCAAGACCACGCAGGCCGCGATCCTGGGCGATGCGCTCCGCAAGGGCGCCCGTCGCAGCGTGATCGTCACGCATGAGCCGGGGGGCACGCGCGCGGGCGAGGCGATCCGTGCGATCTTCCTCGATCCGGCGATCGCGCTCGCGGTCGAGGCGGAGTTGATGCTGGTGCTGGCGGACCGCGCGCAGCACATCCGCGAAAAGTTAAAGCCCGCCCTCGATGCCGGCGATATTGTAATTTCGGATCGCTACTCCGATTCGACCACGGCGTATCAAGGTTACGGGCGCGGCTTCGATCTGAAATTGCTCGCCGAACTTAACCGCCTCGCCAGCGGCGGAATCATGTCCGACTTGACGATCGTGCTCGATCTCCCTGCCGAAGCGGGCCTCGCTCGGACGGTCGCCCGCGCGCGCGGGACTGGGCGCGGTGCGGATCGCTTCGAGGGCGAGCGCGCGGAGTTTCATCGCCAGGTCCGCGACGGATTCCTTGCGATCGCGAAGGCGGACCCCTCGCGGGTCACGGTGATTGACGCGAGCCGCCCGATCGAAACGGTCGCCGCCGGCATCCGCGATGTGGTGGACGAATTGATCGAGAAGCAATGCCGTTAAACGGGGTTAGAGGCCATCGCGAGCTTGCGCTTCGCCTAATCGAAGAGCTGGGGCGGCGGCCCTCGCATGCGTACCTGTTCTCCGGGCCGCGCGGAACGGGAAAGGCGCTCGTGGCGGCGGGGATCGTCCATTCGATTCTCTGCGAGCGGTCGCCGGGGGAGAATTTCTGCTGCACGCCGGAGCATTGTCCGGTGCGAATCGCACCCGCCGTGGAACGCATCCGCGCGCGCGCGAACGAGAACGCTCCGCCGCGATGCGATTGTTGCGCCGCGTGCGTGCAGGCGGCCGCGGGCGCGCATCCCGATTTCAGTCATCTCGCCAAGGCCGCGGGCCGCACCGACGTGCTGATCGAGCAGGTGCGCGAGTTGATCGCGCAATTGGGCCGGCGTCCCGCGCGCGCTCCGATGCGGCTAGCGATTATCGACGACGCCGAAACGCTGAATATCCCGGCGCAGAACGCGCTCCTCAAAACACTCGAGGAGCCGCCCGGCCATGCGATTATCTTTATGATCTCCGCGAGCGAGCGCGCGCTGCTGGATACCGTCCGCTCGCGGATGCGCCCGGTGCGGTTCGGCGCGCTGTCCACGGCTGACTTGGAGGCGATCCTCGCCGCGCGCGGCGTGGCCGATCCCGTCCGCGCGGGCGCAATCGCCCGGCTCGCCCGCGGCAGCGCCGCGCGCGCGATCGCGCTGATCGGCGGCGGCGAGCCGCCGATGGCGGAGTTGATTGCCGCGCTGGCGGACGCGAAATCGATCGACTTCGCCCGCGCCAGCGCGATCGCGCAGGAATTTTTCGCGACGCGGGACGCGGCGGCGGCAAATTTCGAGTTGCTCGCGCGTGTGCTTGAGGAGATAGTATGTTACAAGCTTATCGGCACCGGCCTCGCCGCGGCGCCGCCTCGCACCGAAAAGGCGATGGCTGCGATTGCGAGCCGCGCCGATGCGCCCGCGATTGCGGAATGCGCCGCGGCGGCGGTCAGCGCGATCGAGGCGGTCGAGGCGATGGCGAATCCGCGCTTGCAGGCCGAAAAGTTTTGGACGATCGCGGGGCGCACCTTGGGGAAGGCTAATGGTGGAACAGCAAATCGATCCGTTTGAAGGCGCTCCGGCGCCGCCGGCGATCGTCGCGGTCAGCCTTCAGAACTGCGGCCATCTCTACAACTATTTGGCCGGCGGAGTGGCGCTAAAGCGCGGCGACCGCGTGGTCGTCGAAGGCGACGCGGGCGCCAGAATCGGCACCGTCGAGATCGAGCCGCACGAACCGGCCCGGACACTCGATCTGTCGTCGATGCGGAAAATTGTCCGGCTTGCCGCCGACCGCGATTTCGACGCCGAGCGGGAGAGCCTCTCGCGGGAGGCCTCCGCGCGCCGTATGTGCGTCGAGCGCATCCGCGAACGGCGGCTCGCGATGAAGCTGGTGAGCGTCAATTACACGCTCGACGGCCGCAAGGCGGTCTTCTATTTCGCGGCCGAGGGGCGGGTCGATTTTCGCGATTTGGTGCGAGATCTGGCCAACACGCTGCGCGTGCGCGTCGAGATGAAGCAGATCGGCGCGCGCGACGAGTCCAAGGTTACCGGCGGCGTCGGGCCGTGCGGGCGCGAATTGTGCTGCTCGTCGTGGCTGCGCGATTTCGAGGCGATCACCGTCAAAATGGCGCGCGAGCAGGGCTTGGCGCTCAATCCTTCGCGGCTCGCCGGAATGTGCGGACGGCTCAAATGCTGCCTGCGCTACGAGTACGCCACCTACTCCGAACTCAAGCGCGCGCTCCCCAACCTCGGCAAGCGGGTGCAATGCGTGCTCGGCGACGGCAAGGTGGTCCGCCAGAATATCCTGAAGCAGACGGTGCTGATTCAGCGCGAGGAGGACGGCGGCGTGGTCGAGGCGACCCTCGCCGATTTGGTTGCGAATCGCGGCCCGCAGTCCGCACCGCCGCAATCCCAGCCGCCGCCCCATTCCGAGCCGCATCAATAGCGGCGCGATGCTCGACTCGATTTTGGGCGCCAATCCCGAGGTCCGCCGCGTCCAATCGCAGGCGGCGCGCGCGATTTTCCGGCTGGGAATCGGCGCCAATATTGCCACGATTGCGGGAGTAACCATTGGCGTGGCGGCGGGAATCGCCTTCGGGCGCGGAAATGTGATTTGGGGAATCGCGCTGCTCTTGCTGAGCGCCGCGCTCGACGCAATCGACGGCACGATCGCCCGCGAATGCGCCGCGCCAAGCGCGCTCGGCGGCGTGCTCGATTTGTGCGGCGACCGAATCGTCGAGGCGGCCGTAATCGTCGGAATCGTGTGGCATGAACCGGCGCTCTATTTTCCGGCGCTCGTTCTAGTCGGCAGTTGGTACGTGAACATTACCGTGTTCCTCGTGGTGGGCGCGGCGCTCGAACAGCGCGGGCCGAAGCTTATCGAGTATCCGCCGGGAATGCTCGAACGCACCGAGGCGATTATCTTTTTTATCGTGCTTGCGATCGCCGCCGCGATGCCGATCCCGCGAGAAATCGCCGCGCTGCTGTGCTACGCGATGACAATTTTGGAGATCGTCACTGGCGCGCAACGCCTAATCTTCGGAATCCGGGAGCTTCGAGCCTTCGCCCCGAACGGTTAGCCGGCGCGTTCGAATAGCTTCATTAGAACATCGGCTGGGGCGGGCGGCCGCGACGCGGCCGCGAGCGCCTCGCGCACATGCACGGGCGATTTCATTCCCACGAGCGCGGCGCTGACGCCCGGCGAGGAACGCACGAACTGAATCGCGCGCTGCGCGTCCGTATCGAATTCCGCGAATGTTTCCGCAACAATCGGCGGCAATCGGCGCGACAACTGGCCCTGCAAGAGCGACGCACTCGCGCACACCGCGATTTCCTGCGCTTGCGCCGCCGCAAGCAGCGCCGTCTTTTTGCCGTTTACGGTCTGATTCGCGCGCGTCATCGCCTCCGGCATCGCAAGGTTGTACGGCAGTTGGATCGCGCGGAAACGATGCGACGGGCCGCCCACGTTGCGCGCGGCATCGATCAATTCCGCGAGCGAGAGGAATCCGCGCTCGGACGGCGCCGCGCGAAAACCATTCCACGTCGCAACGCCATAGACCCCGATCTTTCCGGCCGTAGCCGCACCCTCCAAAAACTCGAACGCCGCCGCGATTCGCGCGAGAAATTCATCGCGCGGCACGGCCTCGAGCTGCGTCTCTGGATTGTGAATGTAGTAGATGTCGATCGTTTCCAAGCCCAAATTCGCGCGCGACATTTCGAGCATCGTTTCGAGGTAGCGCGGCGTCATGCAATGGGCGCCGTCAACGAGATCGCCCGCGCGCACGATTCCGGTGCGGATGAATTTCTCCTCGAACCAGACGCGCGGATTTGCCGGCACCGCGCCGTCGAAGGCGAGGTATCCACCCTTGGTCGCCACCGCGAACTCGTCGCGTTTGATTTCGCCCGCTGCGATTAGCGCCGCAATCGCGGCGCCGGCATTCCGCTCGGAACGCTGGAAGCGGTAGTTGACGGCAGTATCGATCAGGTTGATTCCACCGCGAAGCGCCGCCGTGATCGCCTCCGTGTAGGCGCGATCGGTTTCCTCGTCCGGCTCGCCCAAATAGGTGCCGATTCCGATCGATGAGAGCGGCAGCCCGAGCGCGGGCCGGAAATGCCCCGGCAGTTTCGGGAATCGTTTGGCGAATGCGGCGGTGGCTTCCGCGGTGGCGCGTCCCTCGATCATTCAATCCTCCGGCGCGCGCGGCGCGTTCAGGGTGCGGAACCGTCCGGCTTGGCAAACTTGAGCGGGCCGATCTCCGGCTCGTAGAGCGCCTGAATCACGGTGCCGTCCGGATCGCGGATATAGAACGACACCGCGCCGTCGCGATGATGCTTCAGGGGATGGACGATGTCGAGGCCGTTCTTCTTCGCCCATTCGTAGGCCGCTTCGATGCCGGCGATCGTTGGCACGATAAACCCGATATGGTCGAGCCGCTGATTATCCGGCGCGCCGCCGCCGCCGCGATGCAACGCGAGATTGTCGCATCCCGAACTCAGGTAGGCGTTGTCCGGGTCGGGTTGCCATACGACCTTCATCCCGAAGACGCGGCAGTAAAATTCCTTGGCGCGCTCGACATCGGCGACCTTCAGGGCGATATGCCGCATTCCGCGATTCTCGATCAATTTGCGCCTCCGCTCATTGGCCATCTTCTCAGACGCGGCGCGATTCATAAAGCCGCCCGCGCCGTTACGCAGTAAAATGACGCATCAGCGGCGTGATCGGTCCAGATCAAAAAAGCTGGTCAATCCCGGCGCGAAGGCGGTGAAATCGCTGCCGTGGCGAGCGTTCGATGATGTAATTTTCTCTTTGATTTCAGCTACTTGAGGTGATTTTGCAGAAAATTTCGGAAGGGCGTTGACATGGTTCGGACCCGCCGTCTAAAGTAAAACGGTTTTACAATCCGCGCCCTCAATGCCTTTGCGGCGCGGAACGTGAATGCTGCGGAAACTTCAATGGTCAGGCGCGACAAAACCAACTATGTGATTCAATCGGTTGCCCATGCGTTCGACGTGATGGAACAATTTTTCGGCGATGCGGACGAGTTGGGCGTGACCGAACTTTCCAAGCGGCTCAAGCTGCATAAGAACAACGTCTTCCGCCTGCTCGCGACGCTGGAGGCGCGCGGCTATATCGAGCAGAACCGATCGAGCGAAAATTACCGGCTCGGCATCAAATGCCTTCAACTTGGCCGCCGCTACATCCATCACATGGGACTGGTGCGGCAGGCGCGGCCGATTCTCGCGGACCTGGCGCGCAAATGCCGCGAGAGCGCCTACGTCGCGATTGCGCGGAAGGAGGGCGTGGTGCCGCTGGAAGTGGCCGAGGCCGAGGACCGCGCCGTGCGCATCACGCCCCCGCTCGGGATCGCGCTGCCGGCGCATTGCACCGCGGCGGGCAAGGCGCATCTGGCGTTCGAGGCGGAGGAGCATTTGCGGCCGTCGCTGCCCGAATCGCTCAAGCGTTACACCGATCGCACGATAACCGATCGCGCCGCGTTGCTCGCCCAGCTCGAAGCGGCGGTGCGCGACGGCTATGCGGCCGACTCGGGCGAATTTACGGAGGAGGTCGCGTCGGTCGCGGTTCCGATTCGCGACTACACGCGCTCGGTCGTGGGATCGCTGGCGGTGGCGGGTCCGGCCTATCGAATCGGTCCCGAGCGGATTACGTCGGAGATCGCGCCGGCGCTGCTCGAAGCCGGCCGCGATTTGTCCCATCGCCTCGGCTTCAACGAGTAAGGCGGGGCCGGTCCGCCGGGAGAATTGTCTTGACCAGCCGCTTTCGCCGTTGTTTGATAACTGTTGTTAATAGATAGGAGAATCGCCATGCCTGCGAGCGTCGCGCTTAGCCCTCATTTCAAAGCCTTTATCCGGAAGCAACTGAAATCCGGACGCTACAGCAACGCAAGCGCGGTGGTGCGCGCCGGGTTGCGGATGCTCGAAGATGAGCAGACGCGCGTCCGGCTTCAGCAAGAGGAATTGGGCGCCGCGATTGCGGCGGGCCTCACGAGCGGACCCGGAAAATCCGCTGCGGCCGTGTTCGATCGGCTGGAAGCCAAGTACCGCAAGCGGGCCGGCAAACGCGCCGCATAATGCGCATTGAGATTTCCCCGCGCGCCGAGCAGGACTTGGAAACGATCGGCGACTATATTGCCGCCGGCAACCCGGTGCGCGCGCTGAGCTTCGTCGCGGAATTGCGCGCCCTCTGCGCCAAAATTGCCAAGTCGCCGCGGGCCTACCGCGCCAGGCCGGAACTGGGCGAGGGCGTCCGCTCCTGCGCGCACGGCAACTACGCGATCTTTTTCACGACCGCGAAGGCGCGGCTGCGCATCGTGCGCGTCCTGCATGGCGCAAGGGACATTGCGGCGCAATTCAGCGGCCAGAAGGAATAATTGCGCCCACGGAAGCCAATCGGTGTTTTGAAATTCGGTTTCTAGCGGCGGGCCAAAGGATCGGGCAAGCCGCGTTTGCATTGCCGCGTTCTTCGCATGACATGGGTGCGGGGGCCGATGCCCGCCGTTTGACTGCATGGGGGGACCGCTGTTAGTTAAGATTCCCTTGAAATAACGATCCCCGGCCACTCGCGGCCGGTTTCGGATTCAGTTCGCCGCTCCGGCGGCATTGCGGAGTAAAATCATGGTGAAGATTCTGGTTCCAATCAAACGCGTGCCCGATCCCGGCACCACGATTCGCGTGCTCCCCGACGGCTCCGGCATCGCCACCGACAACGTGAAATGGGTCATCAATCCGTTCTGCGAAATCAGCGTGGAAGAGGCCCTGCGGATCAAGGAAAAACAGGGCGCCGGCGAGGTCGTTCTCCTGAGCATCGGGCAGTCCGCATGGCAGGAGCAGTTGCGCACGGGGCTGGCAATGGGCGCCGACCGGGCGATTCTGGTCACGACAGCTACGGCGCTCGATCCGCTCGCAATCGCGCGAATTATCGCCAAGATCGCCGCCGACGAAAAGCCCGACCTCATCGTCATGGGCAAGCAGGCGATCGACGACGATTCCAATCAGACCGGACAGATGGTGGCGGAACTGCTCGGATGGCCGCAGGCGGCGTTCGCCTCCAAGGTCGAGATTGGTGCGGACAAAACCACGGTGACGCGGGAGGCTGATGGCGGCCTCGAGACGATCGCATTCAAATTGCCCGCCGTGATTACGACCGATTTGCGCCTGAACGAGCCGCGCTACGCTTCGCTGCCCGGAATAATGAAGGCGCGCAAGAAGGAGCTTAAGGAGATCGCCGCTGACAGCCTCGGCGTCGATCTGGCGCCCAAGCTCAAGGTCAAATCGCTCGCGGCGCCTCCCAAGCGGCAGGCGGGCAAGAAGCTCGGTTCGGTCGCGGAATTGGTGGCCGCGCTTCATAGTGAAGCGAAGGTAATTTGAGGGGACAAATATAGACCAACCCCCTGTCCCCCTTCTCCTTTAGGGAAGGGGGAACGCAACGCAATCTTCGCTGGCTGGTTCCCCTCTCCTAAAGGGAGCGTGGTTAGGGGTGAGGTAAAAGGAAAGATTTTTATGGGTGACGTAATCGTTTTCGCGGAACATCAGGGGGGGCATTTCCCCAAGACCACGCTGGTTGCCGTCGAGGCTGGGATGGAACTGGCGAAGAAGCGGGGCGGCAAGGCGATAGTCGCGGTCCTCGGCGACGCGCCGGAGGCGGCGGCGGGCGAGATTGCGAAATACGGCGGAAGCAAAGTGGTCGCGCTGGCGCATCCCGCGCTTAAGAATTATCTCGCCGACGCCTACGCGCAGGCATTGGCCGCGCTGGTAAAGAAGGAAGGCGCCGAGTTCGCGCTGGCCACGGCGACGGCCGCCGGCAAAGACCTGTTTCCTCGCATCGCCGCGCGGCTTAACGCGCCGATGGCGTCGGAAATCACGGCGATCGATGACGGCGGCACGTTCGTCCGCCCGATGTACGCGGGCAACGCGATGGCGACCGTCGAGTTGGACGGCCCGATCAAGGTGCTGACGGTGCGCGGCACCGCGTTCGACGCGGCCAAGTCGGCCCCATCGCCGGCGCCGGTCGAAAAGCAGGCCGCCGAAATCGACGCCGGCGCGCTCAAGATGGAATTCGTCTCGTTCAACGCCACCAAGAGCGATCGTCCACAGTTGACCGAGGCCCGCATCGTGGTGTCGGGCGGGCGCGGCCTCAAATCGGGGGAGAACTTCAAGACCGTGCTGGAGCCGCTGGTCGATGAGCTGGGCGCGGCGATGGGCGCGTCGCGCGCCGCGGTGGACGCGGGCTTCGTCCCGAACGATTTACAGGTCGGACAGACCGGCAAGGTGGTCGCGCCCGAGCTATACATCGCGGTGGGAATCTCCGGCGCGATTCAGCATCTGGCCGGGATGAAGGATTCGAAGGTAATCGTCGCGATCAACAAGGACGAGGAAGCCCCAATCTTCACCGTCGCCGACTACGGCCTGGTCGCCGATCTGTTCAAGGCGGTGCCGGAAATGGCGGAGGAAGTGAAAAAGCTCAAGCATTCATAGGGGCAAAAAAAATGCCTCCTTGATGCCATGCCTCTCGCCACCCCAAGATAACCGGCCAACTCGACGTTCCGAGACAATGTCACTGTCGATCGCATTGTGCCACACAGCAAGGGCGGAAAGACGGAACTGGCAAATGGCCGGTATTGCGCAAGATCGTGTAACATCGCTCGTGGCACGCGGGACGATTTCGATCCTTCAGTGCAATGCTGCTTGCTCAAAGAGACCAACGCGGTAGCGAGTGGCCAAGCGGAAGTGCGTCCGGATTGAAGGAATAGCGCGGATATTGGAGAGAAGGCCCTCGCTGTGTGAAATTCGCCCGTGCCCACCATCGCACAAATCGGCGGCATCGGGATCATGATGTTTCAGCGGGATCGCAATCCGCCGCACTTTCATGCCTTTGGCGCCGATTTTGAGGCTAAATTTTCAATTGACCCCTGCGCCGCGATGGAATCGCGGGGCGGTTTGCGGGCAAGGGATATTGTGGCGATTAGGAACTGGGCGCGGAGCCACCGGAGCGCCCTGCTTGAAAACTGGTTGCGCGCCAGGCGGGGAGAGCGGATAGTGAGAATCGAGGACTAAAGGCCGTGTTCGCCGTTATTCGCAAAGCCATGGCGCGTGTCGATCTGGCGGTCGAAGTTACGTGGGAGAACGGCGAAGTATCGGTTATCTCCATGCGTGAGACGGTCGGCAAAGGCGGGGTCTTTGGGCCGCTCGCCGACCCCGGACTGTTTGGCAAGGTCGCGGTAGGCGAAGCCGGCCGCTGGCTCGAATGGCCGGGCGGGGCCGATATCTGTGCCGACGACCTCTGGTACCAAGCCCATCCTGGGGCAAAGATCGAAGAACTCGAACTGGCCAGAGAATAAGACCCTTCGCTTGCATCGTTGCCGAGAGGCGCCGATCTTCACCGTCGCCGACTGCGGCCTGGTCGCCGATCTATTCAAGGCAGTCCCGGAAATGGCGGAAGAAGTGAAAAAGCTCAAGCATTCGTAGCGGGGCGCCGCATCGATGGAATCAATTTAGGCGCGGCATTGGCCGCGCCTTTTTCTTGGCGATATGTAAATTCGCCCGAAACCGCGGCGGAGTTTCGGCGTCTCAATAATTGAGGATAATGGGAACGCCGGAATTAGTCCGCCGCCAGCCGGAAGATTGCCGAAAAATAGCCGAATCCATCCCTAATATCTCCATGAACTTGTCTCCCTTCAAAACTTCCGCCCGCTGGCTGATAGCCGCCGCAATAATTGTTGCGGTGGCGGTCTATTTTGTCGTTCGCGACGGTTCCGCGCCGGTCAGGTACGTCACGGAACAGGTGACGCGCGGCGATGTCGTCCGCACCGTGACTGCCACCGGAACCGTCAACCCGGTCACGACCGTCCAAGTCGGCAGCTACGTTTCCGGGCCGATCGTCGCGATTTACGCCGATTTCAATTCGCTGGTGAAGAAAAACGAGCTGATCGCCAAGATCGATCCGAAGCCGTTCCAAGTCAAGGTTGACGAGGCGGCCGCGGCGCTCGCCAATGCCAAGGCGCAGTTGATTAAGGATCAGGCCGACCTCGCCTACAAAGAAATCACCTACGAGCGCAACCGGAAATTGCTGGCGCAGGATGTAGTTTCACAGGACACGGTGGACGCCGCGCGCAGCGCCGCCGATCAGGCCACCGCGCAGATTGCGCTCGACCGCGCGAACATCCAGCAACAGGCGGCCAACCTTGAGGATGCGCAGGTGCAACTCGGCTACACCAATATCGTGTCTCCCGTGGACGGGACGATCGTCTCGCGCAACGTCGATGTCGGACAGACGGTGGCGGCAAGCTTCCAGACCCCGACGCTGTTCCTGATCGCGCAGGATTTGACCAAGATGCAGGTCGATTCCAACGTCAGCGAATCGGACATCGGCAACGTGAAGAGCGGCGAGGACGCAACTTTCCGCGTTGATGCGTTCCCGGACCGCGATTTCAAGGGTACGGTCGGCCAAGTGCGCCAGACGCCGATCACGGTGCAGAACGTGGTGACTTACGACGTGGTCGTGAAAGTCGATAATTCTTCGCTGCTGCTCAAGCCGGGAATGACCGCCAATGTCACGATCGTCACCGCGCAGCGCGATAACGCAGTCCGGGTGCCGCTCGACGCGCTCCGCTTCACGCCGCCGGGCACGCCGGCGCGCCCCTCCGATCTGCTCGACGCGAGCGGCAAGCCGCACCAAACGCAGGTCTGGATGCGAAGCGGCGCCGGCATTCAGCCGGCCGCGATTACGATCGGACTCAACGACGGCAGGTGGGCCGAACTACTGTACGGCAAGCTTCATTCCGGCGATCGGGTGGTGACCGACGAAATCCATAGCGCGAAGACCGCAGCCCGCGGCGGGTCGCCATTCCTGCCGCATTTCCATCACTAAGAAACCCCGATGCGCCCGGTAATCGAAATCGAAAATCTGACCAAGACCTACGTGCTGGGGGAGGTCGAGGTCCATGCGCTGCGCGGGGTGAGCCTCAAGATCGAGCGCGGCGAATTCACCGCGATCATGGGCGCCTCGGGTTCGGGCAAATCGACATTGATGAACATCGTCGGATGCCTCGATCAGCCGACCAGCGGGCGCTACCTGCTCGAGGGCGAGGACGTGGCCGGAATGGATGAAACTGCGCTGGCGGCGATCCGCGGCCGCCGGATCGGATTCGTCTTTCAGAATTTCAACCTGCTCGCGCGAACCTCGGCGCTGGAAAATGTCGAACTGCCGCTTTTCTATTCGGCTTGGATGGCGGACGGCGGGCGGCGCGCGCAAGAGATGCTCAAACTCGTGGGGCTTGCCGGCCGCGAACAGAACCATCCCAACCAGCTTTCCGGCGGACAGCAGCAGCGCGTCGCAATCGCCCGCGCACTCATTAATCAGCCCTCGATACTCCTGGCCGACGAGCCTACCGGCAATCTGGATTCCACCAATTCGGCCGAAATCATGGAGATCATCACGCGGCTCAACCGCGAGCGCGGAATTACGGTGATAATCGTCACGCACGATCCGGACATGGCGCAATATGCCGACCGGGTGGTCACGTTCCGCGACGGGGTTATCGTTTCCGATACGCGCAAGGCGGGCGCGCCGCCGGTCAAGGCGGCGCCGGCCGCCGTGGCGGAAGAACCGGCCGCGGCGGGCAAGAGCGATACGTGGACGTTCGCCATGATGGCCGCGTTGGCGGCCGCGCGCGCGCTCCAGCGCAACAAGCTCCGCGCGGCGCTCACGATGCTGGGGATATTCATCGGCGTCGCGGCGGTAATCGCGATGGTGGCGATCGGCGACGGGGCGCGCGCGTCGGTGCAGGCGCAAATCCAAAGCCTCGGCTCCAATCTGATTATCGTGCTGCCCGGAGCGACCACGACCGGGGGCGTTCATGCCGGAATGGGCACTACTTCCACACTCATGGCCGGCGACGCGGACGCAATCAAACAGGAGGATCGGGCGGTCGCGCTGGTCACTTACATGGACCACCAAGTGGCGCAAGTCGTCAACGGCGACCGCAACTGGAGCACCGGGATCGAAGGCGTCACCCCCAGCTATTTCGCGATCCGCGACTGGCCGGTGGCGGAGGGGCGGATTTTCACCAAGAGCGAAGAGAACAGCGCCGCGCCGGTTTGCCTCTTGGGCAAGACCGTGGTGTCGAACCTGTTCGGCGAGGATCAGAACCCGGTCGGCACCGTCGTGCGAGTGAAAAATTCTCCCTTGCGCGTGATTGGAGTGCTAACCGCAAAAGGGCAATCGTCCTTCGGCCAGGATCAGGACGACGTGGTCATAATTCCGTTCAACACCGCCGAACGCAAAGTGCTGGGTTCCTCGCAGGTGACGGCATCCGTGGCGTCATCGACCACCGGCTCGTCCAATCCGGTGCTCAATCCCTACGGCATCATTCCGCTGACCACCGCGATGAACCCGATGTACCAGACCGGCGCGCAAATCATCAATCCGTTCGGCACCGCGGCCAAAATTACCGGCGTGGTCAACATAATTTTTGTGCAGGCCCGCAGCGCGGCCGGGGTTGACGCGGCGATGGCGCAAGTGACGCAGACCGTGCATGAGCGCCACCATATCCAGCCCGGCCAAGACAACGACTTCACCGTACGCAGTCTGGCGGAGATCGCGGCGGCGTCGGAAGGCGCCACGAAGGTGATGACGGCGCTGCTCGCCGCCGTCGCCTCGATCTCGCTGCTGGTGGGCGGAATTGGAATCATGAACATTATGCTGGTGTCGGTAACCGAGCGCACGCGGGAAATCGGGATTCGGATGGCGATCGGCGCCCGGCGCCTGCACATCCTGCTGCAGTTCCTGGTGGAATCGACGATGCTAAGCGTGCTGGGCGGTGCCGCCGGAATCGCGCTGGGGGTAATCGCATCCAAGCTGATTTCGGCGCTGGCGGGATGGCCCACATTGATGTCGCCGGTTGCGGTGGTTGGAGGGTTTGTGTTTTCCGCGCTGGTCGGCATCTTCTTCGGCTACTATCCGGCGCGCCAAGCATCCCTATTGAGTCCAATCGACGCGTTGCGCTATGAATGACCCGTGCCGGAAGACCGAGATGCTTTCGCGGGGTGGGTCTAAACTTCCGGCCGGAAATTCGAACAAGAAAGCTTGACTAAGCGCCCATCAATGTGGTGGGTTAGGGAAGCCGGTTCGGGGGCCAGGAGGGTTTCGGCTTTTATGGTTAGGTTGGGATTGACGAAGAAAATCGCGGGCGTGGGCGCGCTCATTGTGGGGATGGGCCTGATCGCCGCCACTGCAATGGCGGCGGGGGTCAAGCCCGGCGATGTCATCACGCCCAGAAATGCGGCGGAGGTCAAAAACCTTGTTTCGCCGGGCGTCTATTACGCCATCCAGCACGGGATGCGGATGGATATCGTGGCGCCCGGGCAGATCGATTGGCCGCCCCCGTATCGGGATGCGACCGAGAAATATTCCTCGCAAGTGCGCCTCAGCGACAGCCATCGCTCGCTGGTGGGCTATGTCGCGGGCCAGCCGTTTCCGCTGATCGACACCAACGATCCTTACGTCGCCACCAAGATCATGTGGAACAACGTGTTCCGCCCGATTGCGACCGACGACGCCGATCTGCGGTTTTTCGACTGCCAGAGCGAGAATGTGAATCCGGGCAAAGCGCAGCGAGTGATCGATGAAATCGAAATCGGCCACCTCGGCTATTACGCGGAGATCGGGAGGACAGAGGTCGAACCGCTCCCAATCGATCCGGATTTCAAAATTAGCAACCGAATGTTCCTCACCGCGCTGTATCCCGTGTTGGCGCCGCAGAGCGCGCGCGGCGCCGGCGCAATCCGGTATCGTTATGCGAATCCGAACCGCGGCGACGATAGCTGGGCGTGGATTCCCGGCGCCCGCCGCGTGCGCCGCCTGAATGAGGCGACCGGCAGCACCTCGGTCGGCGCGCAGACTTTCGACGCCGATCACGCGACCGGTTTCGACCCGAAGACCGAGGAATACAATTACAAATTCCTAGGCGATCGTCCGATGCTCGCGAGCGTCCATGCGAAGCATTCGCCCGAAGTGACCTGCCCCTACGACGGCGGCGCGACCGCATGCCCCGAAAATTGGGAGATGCGCCATATGTACGTGGTTTCCGCCATGCCGCGGAAGGGAATCGGCGAGGCGGGCGACGTTGTGTTCGGCAAAACGATCGTTTACATGGATTCGGAAGCGTGGTTCACGCCCTATGTCGATACCTACGATCGGAAGGGGCAGCTTTGGCGCAGCAACATTTTTTGGCTCACTTACCGCGATCGCCCGGTGCCCGACGCACGCGTCGCGATCTATCCGTTCAAGCGCGAATTCGTCGTCGGCGCGAGCCGGTTTGACGTGCAATCCGGCTTCGCCACGATGTGCTACCTGCCCGGCCAGCACACGCCGGAACGGGAATGCTGGTACATCAACATGGGCGCGGTGGACAAGACCTTCTTCACCATTGACGCGATGGTTCGGGCGGCGCCGTAATTAGCCGCCGCCGCAAAGCGGATCGACGCCGGGGTGGCGCGGGCATGGGAAGCCGCGCCACCCCGCGCTTTTCTGGGATTAGCGGCCCGGGCTGGAATAATTATCATTCGCGATGATGGTTGGGGCGGATAAACTTGACTTTTCAACCGATTGCGTCCAAAGATTGGCTTGGGCAATTCGTCAGGAGGTCTCACAGAATGGCTAAGCGCGGGTTGGCCAAGATGCTGCTAGGCGCCACGGCACTGGCAATTGTAATGTGCTTCGCCGCGAACGGGGCGGATGCGGCCGTCAAACCGGGCGATGTGATCACGCCCCAGAACGCGAGCCAAGTCAAAGACTTGGTATCGCCTGGTGTGTATTGGGTTGTAACCCACGGGATGCGCATGAATATCGTCCCGGCCGAGGAAATCGATTGGCCGCCGCCCTACAAGGAAGCCACCGAAAAATATTCCTCGCAGGTGCGCCTGACGCCGGACCATCGCACCCTCGTCGGATACGTCGCGGGCCAGCCGTTTCCCCTGATCGATCCCAACGACCCGCATGTGGCGGACAAGATAATCTGGAACACGCAGTTCCGCCCGATCGCCACCGACGACCTGGATTTGCGGTTCTTCGATTGCCAGAGCCAGTATGTGCGGCCCGGCAAGGCGCAGCGCGTGATCGATGAGATCGAGGTCGGCCATTTCGCGGCTTACAGCCTGCTCGGCCGCACCGAGGTCGATCCGATCCCGGTCGATCCGGACTTCAAGACGACCAATCGAATGGGACTGTTCGGCCTGTATCCAATCCTCGCGCCGCAGGAGGCGCGCGGCGGCGGATTAATTCGCTGGCGCTACCAGGATCCGAGCAAGGGCGACGACAGTTGGGTCTGGGAACCGGGCGCCCGCCGCGTGCGCCGCCTCAACGAGGCGGTGCTATCGACCTCCGCCGGCGCGCAAACCACCGACCCGGACCATTACTCCGGCTTCAACCCCAAGGTTGAGGAGTACGATTATAAGTTCCTCGGCGATAAGAATATGCTTGCCAGCGAGCACGCCGAGCATTCCCCGGAGCAGACCTGCCCCTACGATGGCGGCGCGACCGCCTGTCCGGAGGCGTGGGAGATGCGTCACCTGTACATCCTGACGGCGGTGCCGCGCTCCGGGTTCACCGGGTCGCTCGATAAGAAGACGGTCATTTACGTTGACACGGAATCATGGGCGGAGCCTTACGTCGATAGCTACGATAGCGCCGGCAAGCTGTGGAAGACTCACATCTTCTGGAGCACCTATCGCGATCGTCCGGTGCCCGACGCGCGCATCGCGGTCTATCCCTTCCGGCGCCAGTTCGTTCTGGGCGCGGCCACGGTCGATACTCAATCGGGCCTGTCCACCATGTGCTACCTGCCCGGACAGCACACCCCGGAGCGCGAATGCTGGTACATCAACATGGGCGCGGTCAACAAGGACTTCTTCACCATCGAGGCGATGGTCAAAGCGGCCCCCTGATCGAACGCCGGCGTCATTCCACCGTGACCGATTTGGCGAGGTTGCGGGGTTGGTCGATGTCGGCGCCGCGTTCGGCCGCGATATGATAGGCGAGCAATTGCAGCGGTACCGTCATCAGCACCGGCGTCAGCATTGGGGTAGTCCTGGGAATTTCGATCACGTCCGCCGCGACGCGGTTCAGTTCCGGCGTCGCGCGATCGGTAACGGCGATTATCATCCCGCGGCGCGATTCCACTTCTCTTAGATTCGACAGCGTCTTCTCGAATAGGGAATCGTTGGGAATCAGCACCACCACCGGCATCCGCTCGTCGATTAGGGCGATCGGCCCGTGCTTCATCTCGCCGGCCGGATAGCCCTCGGCGTGCAGGTAGGAAATCTCCTTTAGCTTGAGCGCACCTTCCAGTGCGACTGGATAATTGATGCCGCGGCCCAAATACAGGAAGTCGCGTGCCGATGCGTATTTGCGCGCGATCTCCCGGATTTGCGGTTCGAGCGCGATTACCGGTTCGATTTGGCCGGGAATCGCCAAGGCGGGTTCGAGCAGATTCGCCGCCTCCGCCGCGCCAATCCGGCCGATTCGCGCCGCCAGATGAATCGCGAGCAGGTAAAAAACTTCGATCTGCGCGAGGAAGCATTTGGTGGTGCTGACGCTGATCTCCGGGCCGCATCGCGTGTAGAGCCGCGCATCCGCCTTGCGCGCGATCGAGGAATCGACCGTGTTGGTAATCGCGAGGAGATGCGCGCCGGATGCGCGCGCCGGCCCTTCCATCGCGGCAAGCGTGTCGGCGGTCTCTCCCGATTGCGACACCGCGATCAGCATCGTGCGCGCGGAAATCGGCGGGCGGCGGTAGCGGTATTCGGACGAGTAATCGACTTCCACCGGGATGCCCGCCAATTCCTCGATCATGAACTTGCCGATTTGCGCCGAAATCCACGACGCCCCCGCGCTCACCATTACGATTCGCTCGATCGATTTGGGTCCGCCGGGCGGGAGGATTTCCTCCTCGAACTTGACCGCGGACGATCCGGCGGCCGCGCGCCCCGCGATCGTGTCGATCCAGGCTTGCGGCTGGTCGGCGATTTCCTTGCGCAGGAAATGGCTGAATCCGCCCCGGCTCGCGGTTGCCGCGTCCCATTCGATTCGCCGCGGCGCGCGGGCGATCGGCGTGCCGTCGAACTTCATAACTTGAACGCCCGCGGCGGTAACCTCGGCCATTTCGCCGTCTTCGAGCACGATCGCGTCGCGCGTATGCGGCAGGATCGCGGGAATGTCCGACGCGATAAAGTTCTCGCCCGCGCCGATTCCCAGCACCAGCGGCGTCGCGCTCTTTGCCGCCACCAGCATTCCCGGCGCGGTCTCCGACATCGCGACGATCGCGAACGAGCCGCGGATGCGCGCGGCCGCGGCGCGGACCGCGTCGCCAAGGCTGTCGCCGGCTTTCACGCGCTCCTCGATCAGATGCGCAATCAGTTCGGTGTCGGTTTCGGAGTGGAGGCGATGGCCGCGCGCGAGCAGCTCCTCGCGCAGTTCGAGGTAGTTCTCGACGATTCCGTTGTGAATCACGGCGACCGGCCCGGCCCGATGGGGATGTGCGTTTTCCTCGGAGGGGCGGCCGTGCGTGGCCCATCGCGTATGGCCGATTCCGATTTTTCCGTGCAGGGGAGAATCGGCAACCAGCCGCCGCAAATTTTCGAGCTTGCCCTTCGCGCGGCGCGTTTCGAGTTTGCCCGATTCTCCGATCGTGGCGATTCCGGCGGAATCGTAGCCGCGGTATTCCAGCCGCGATAGCCCCTCGATCAGAACCGGCGCGGCCTCATCCGGCCCCACGTATCCGACTATTCCACACATGATGTTCTCTCCGCCGTTCGTTCGACCGCGAATGGACGAGCACCCGCGAACAGTCCGCAGCACAGAAAATATTGAAGCTGGAGAGTTTGGAATGAACCGGAACGCAGTGCCGTTCCGTCCACGTGCGGCGGGATTTGTCGCGCGGTCGCCCGCGCGGTTTGTCCGCCGCTATCGATTGTGGAACCGGGAAGCCATCCGCCGAATCTTTCGATAAGCTCCCTCCTCGTCAACTCGCGGAAATCCCGCGAGCCCTGGCGCTACTCTCTCAATTTCACCCGCTCTGTCTTGTCCGATGCCTCCTCGCAAATTCCTCTCCGATTATCCCGGCGCACGCCCCGCCGTTCAAGCGCGCGCGTGGCGACAAATGCGGTCCCCCTAATTTGGTACCAGAAACCACTGAATTAGGAGGTTATTGACCGCACCCCGGCATTCTGCTACTAACTTAGTAGATTTTAGTAGAACTTTGGAATGAAGGCTGGACGATGAAAAAGCCCCAAGAAGCGCCAACCTACGCGCAAATTACCGAGGCTTTTAGAAAATCCGCGCTTCCGACGCACGAGTTCGAAGTCATGTTCGAGAAAGTGCGTGGACCGCTTGTCGGCGGAAAATATCTGCATTGGGACGAGCTTCAATATCGGGAACCTCCCAAGGGGCTATCCCGCGAGCACTGGTGGGTTCTCTTGAAGCTTAACCGCCTAGCCCAGCGACAAATCACTCCCTTTTCTGGCAAGAGCAGCGCTCCTTTCGGTTATGTTCTAGCGGACCCTATTCCCCAGCGCCTCCATGAGATCGACCTGCGGGCGGGCGGGCAAATCAAAATGCCGGAGCAGGTAACCAATCACGAGACCAAAGACGAGTATTACGTAAGTTCTTTAATTGAAGAGGCGATTACTTCGAGCCAGTTGGAAGGAGCGGTCACGACCCGCCAAGTGGCCAAGGAAATGCTGAGAACCGGCCGGCCGCCTCACGATCGCAGCGAACGGATGATTCTCAATAATTTTCTGACGATGCAAAGAATCGGCACAATCAAGGATCGGCCGCTCAGCAAGGAACTGATCTTCGAGATTCACCGGCAGGTGACAGACGAGACCCTTGACGATCCCAGCGCAGCGGGCCGGTTCCGCCGGGAGGACGAAGCCGTCGGCGTTTACGACGATACCAAGGGCAAGCCGGTATTGTTGCATCAGCCGCCCCGAGCTTCCGAACTTGAGGATCGAGTTCAACGGCTCTGCGATTTCGCAAATCGATCCGAGCCGTTCGTCCACCCCGTCATCAGATCGATCGTGCTCCATTTCATGCTTGGGTACGATCATCCCTTTGTCGATGGCAACGGCAGAACCGCCCGCGCCTTGTTTTACTGGTCGATGCTGCGGCACGGCTATTGGCTCGCTGAATTCATCTCAATCTCGGGAATCGTGATTAAGGTGCCGGCGCAGTACAGCCGCGCATTCCTTTTCACTGAGACGGACGAAGGCGACCTGACTTATTTCATCCTGTATCACCTGGAAATCGTGATGAAGGCGATTGCGAGCCTCTATGAATACATCGCCCGGAAGACGGAAGAGATTCGAACGGTTGAGGCGGAGTTACAGGGCATTGAACTGTTGAATCATCGGCAACAAGCTTTGGTTCGGCACGCCATGCGGCATCCGGGAAAGCGATATACGGTCGAGGAACACCGGCGCAGTCACAATGTTTCGTACGAGAGCGCCAGATCCGATCTCCTCGACTTGGACCGGCGCGGGCTCCTTGCGAAACGTAAAGAAGGAAAAAAGTGGATATTCACGCCACAACCGCCACTGGCGGTGCGGTTGGCCGCCCTGAAAACGTAGGCATCGGCAACCGGCTTGGATTAGGAACGCCGCCGTTCGCGTTTCCGCCGGGACGATCTCCTACCGGGTGCGCGATTGTCGTGCCCGAGGCGACGTACGCGCCGCCGCCGGGGATGACGACTACTTGCCGGTTGGCCATGATGACGATTCCGCCGGCGCGCCGCTCAGCCGGAAGTTGCGAGCGCCTCGCTCAGCGCCATCAGGCACACTCCGGTCGCATACGGCGCCGTGCCAATCTTGATTGAATTGTAGAAATCGAAATCGCCCGGCGGAGTCTGTTCGGAGACCCCCGTGAAGGCCCCCTCCGCGCCGATATGTTGAGATAGCGCCGCAAGCGCGCGGTTGTATGCATCGCGAACGCGATCGACGTCGAGGCCGGGGAGGTTCATGCGCAGCGCACGGCCCATCCCTAGTGCGAATCCCGCGGCGGATGACGCCTCAATATACGAATCGGGCCGATCGATCACGGTGTGCCACAGCCCGCCCTGGTCTTGCAGCTTCGCAACGGCATTTAGCTGGCGCGCGAGCATCGAAATGATTTCTTTGGCCGGCGCCGTGAAGCGGCCCGGCATCCCGGCCGCCTCGACTTCGGCCAGCACCTGCGGCGCGGCGATCGAAAACCAACTGTTCCCGCGCGCCCACAAGCAGGCCGAATGCGTCCCCTTATCGGCGTATGCGACGTGCCAGAAAAGACCCGTCGCAGAATCGACAAGCGCGCGCGAATGCGCGATCAACTGCGCCAGCGCGCGTTCCATCCGCGCCGCATCGCGGTCGATTCGCGCGAGCGCCGCAATTGCGGGCGCGGTGAAGTACGCCACGTCGATCCAGACTTCCATCGCGGGCGGATGCGGCACGATCGCGCCGCCGGGCGTGCGCGTCGCGGAGGACTCCATGAACTCGACGATTCGGCGTGCGTAATCCAGATAGGCGGCGTTGTTGGTCTGTCCGTATAGATCGAGCGCGGGAAGCGCCTCGGCCGCCCAGACCCAGAACCATCCCTGCGTATTCGGACCCGCCGCAAGCCTTGGCGCGAACCATTTTTCCGCCACCGCAAGCGGATTGGCGATTTCCAGCGCGCGCGCCGCATAGACGAGGCCATCGCAGAGAATTGAATCGCCCCAATGGATCTGCTTCGTGATCAGCTCCGATGCGGCGTGCGCGGTGAGCCATTCGAGATGGCGGCGCAGGTCGTTGGCATTCATGGCCGTTCCTTGGGGATGGCCGCGGCAGGTATAATCGCCCCGGAGCATCGCCTATGGCCGTTATCGAGCCAAACCATCCAAAGATCAAGGGGCTGAACGAGGTCGGCCACTACGCCGTCGGCGTGCAATGGATCGACGGCCACGACAGCATCTACGCGCTGGAGCATCTGCGCCGCGGATGCCCGTGCGAGGCTTGCGGGGGCGCGATCGAAGGCGAAATTCCACCTGCCGCCCAGCGGCTCAGCCAATTCTCGCGCTTGGGCGAGACCGGCGTCTTTATCGCATGGGCCGACGGTCACGAGACGCTCTACACGACGCGCCAGTTGCGCGATCTCTGCCGATGCGCCCGTTGCATCGCCGAACCGCAACGCCCGATCACCGGCGATTGAGCGGGATCGACACGCGAATCGGACGAAAGATGCGGCGGATCGCATTGGCGGTGGCGCTTGCGTGCCTCGCGATTTGGACGGGCCGCGCGGCGTGCGCGGCGCAATCGGTAAACCTCGCGCACAACGGCAATCTCGCCACCGGAGCGGGCACGACACCCGCCGATTGGTACGCGCTCTCCTCGCTGCGGAAGCTTACCCATTTTTCATGGTGGCGCACGAGCGATGGCGCCGGCGTAGCGGCAATCGACAATCCGAGTGCGGGGTACGCGAGCTGGCATCAGGCGCTCTATCTGGCGCCCGGCCGCTATCTTATCGGTGCGCAGGCGCGCGCCGATAAGATTGGGCCGGGGTTCGGCGCGGCGACAATCGCGGTGCAAACTTTCGATGGGATGCTGATTGCGTCCGGCGCGCCTCGCATCGCCGGAGAATGGCGCGATGTCGGATTCACGCTGCGAATCCATCGCTGGGGCGAAACGACGGAACTGCTGCTCCAACTCGGAATGCCCAAGAATCCCGGCGCCGGCCGCGTTTCGTTTCGCGATGTCACCGTGACGGCGCTGGGCGCGGCGGCTAATCCGACCGGCCCGGTTTACGATCCCGATACGATGCGTTCGAGCGCGGGCGCGACTGCGCCAAGCCCGTGGGACTATCCGGCGCGCGCCGTGGGCGTGATTTGCGGAATCGGATTGCTGGTTCTCCTGGGATGGGCGCTGGCCGTGATTTGGCGGCCCGCATTCGAGGCGGACCGGCGGCGATTTCTGCTCGTCTGCGCCGCGATGACGGCGATTGCCGCGATCGAATTTGCCGGGCTGTTCCATTTCACCGGCTTCTACTGGGACATTTGGTCGAAGACCAACCGCGCCCTGCTCGCATCGGCGCTCGGTCCGTTCGGAATTTACGCGCCCGGCCTGCCGGTCGATTCCTATCCGCCGGGTTCGCTCTACCTGCTGTGGCTATCGGGATGGATCGGGCGGCTCATCGAGCCGGGCGCGGACGGCTTCCGCGTGATCGTCGAGGCGCCGCCGGTCGCCGCAATCTTGCTAATCGGAATTACCATCTATGCCGCCGCGCTTCGGCGCGGAAAGCGATCGGCGATCGCGGCGGGCGCGATGCTCTGCTTCGCGATCAATCCGGCGCTTATGTTCGACATAATCGTGTGGGGGCAGAACGATTCGGTAGTCGTATTGCCGATGCTCGCGGCCGCGGTCCTCGTGCTCGCGGGACGCCATCGCCTGGGATGGTGCGCGGCGGGAATCGCGCTGCTCGCGAAGCCGCAGGCGATCGCGCTGCTCCCGCCGCTTGGGCTGTTGACGCTGTTCGACGCCGGAATCGCGGAATGCGCCTGGTGCGCCGCCGGGTTCCTCGGGACGATTGCGATCGGCGCCGCGCCCTTCCAACTCGGCCATTCGTGGAACTGGGTAATCGCCGTCTATCGGGACCTCGGCACGCGCTACAGCGAAGCCTCGGTCGGCGCATTCAACTTCCTCGGATTGATCGGCGGGATCGGATCGCCGGACAGCACGAAAGTGGCCGGTGTGTCGTACTATTCGATCGGCTTGGCGCTGACGTGCGCCGCATATGCGATCGCGTCATATTTGGTATGGCGCGCGCGCGACGACACCGCCGCGATGATTGCGATCTTCACCGCGCTGTTCGGCTTCTTCCTGTTCGCGCCGCGGATGCACGAGCGGTATCTCTACTACTCGCTTGCGATGCTCGCGCCGATCGCGCTCGATTCCGGCGCGCTCGCGGCGATCTTCAGCGCGGTCACGGCGACCTTCCTATTCAATCTGCTCTATGTGAAGCGGCTTGCAGACCGGTCCGCGTTCTTCCCGAAGCATCCCCATCCGGCGGTAATTGGGGCGGAGTTGATCAACCTCGCGGCGTTCGCCGCGATTGCGGTGTACGGCCTCATCCGCACTCCCCGCCGCGCGGGCTGACTGCGACGCCCCCGCGCGGGTACGATATATCCGCGATGATGACGCCATCCGATATGTTCCGAATCCTCGATGCGCTCGAATCCGACGGCGTGCGATGCTGGATCGACGGCGGATGGGGCATCGACGTGCTGCTCGGCCGTCAGACGCGCGAGCATGACGACCTCGATCTCGTAATCGATATTTCGGGCGCGGATGCCGCCAAGGCCGCATTGGCGGCGCTCGGCTTCGCGCTCGCCGAAGACGAATTTCCAACCCGCTTCGCGATGGCCGACGGCTCCGGCCACAAAGTCGATTTCCATCCCGTCAAGTTCGATGCCGAGGGCGGCGGAATCCAACAGCTTCAGCGCAAGGGCGCCTTCTACCGCTATCCGCCGGAGGGCTTCAAGGTACAAGGACGGCTCGCGGGACGGACGCTACCCTGCATCGGCGCCGAGGTGCAGATGGAATGCCATCTCGGCTACGAACCGGACGAAAAGGATTTGCACGACGTGAAGCTGCTCCATGAATCGCTCGGAGTGCCGCTGCCGGAGCGCTACCGCAAGCTCTTCGCGGCGCGTGCGGATTCATAGGCGGCGATTGTCGCGCTTGGTCCGGGCGGGGGTTGGCGTCGCGGGGCGGGTTCCTGTAGTATCCAACGTTCCTGCGGCGGGATGGCCGCGGCCTCCACTTGCGCGCGGATGGGCGGGCGTGTGACGGGCGGATTCCGGCAACCATCGAGCGAGTGGAGCAATAAATGACGACATCGAATGCGGTCGCGCCCGCGGGCGCGGCCAAAACCTTTACGGCGCCGTGGGAGCAGCCTTGGTATGCGGCCACCGGCACCGACCGCGGCGTCTTCGGCTGGATCGTGCTGATCCATGCGACCGCGCTGGCGGGCCTGTTGCTTTTTCCGCTTCCCGGATGGCCGATCTTTCTGTGCGCTTTGGGCCTCGCCTTTCTTGGCGGACTCGGCACGACCGTCGCCTACCATCGCGCGATCGCCCATCGCGCCGTCACCCTCAATCCGTGGGTGCGCGGCGTGCTGACCTTCCTCGCGATGTTCAACGGCTCGGGCGCACCGGCTTCGTGGGCCTCGCGCCATCGCCAGCATCACGCGACCGCCGACACGCTCGACGATGTGTCCAGCCCGGTATGGGGCGGATTCTGGTGGGCGCATCTGCGCTGGCTGTGGCAAACCGGGCCGTCGCCGCTCGACCGCTACGGGCGCGATTTGCGGTCGCCGTCGTATTTGACGTGGCGCTATTTCCAGGTGCCGATTCTTGCGCTGTCGTACCTGGGTCCCCTGTATTTCGGATGGGCCGCGTTCTTCTGGGTAGGCGCGATCCGGCTGTGCTTCTCGCTGCACGCGCAATGCTTCGTCAACAGCATCTGCCACACGCAGGCGGAGGCGGCGCCCGGCGAGGATTCGAGCCGCAACGTGGGTTGGCTGAGCCTGATGCACATGTTGCAGGGCGAGAATTGGCATCGCAACCATCATGCGCGTCCCGGCTCGGCGCGGCTCGGATGGGGCTGGCATCAGCCCGACGTTGGCTACCTGACGATTCTGGTGCTGGAGAAAATGGGCCTGGCCACCGAGGTTCGCCACGGCGGCCCGTTCGACGAGCGCGACGCCGCCGCATTCGATTCCGCCGCGTAAGTGGGTTGCGCGGTGAATCCGAAATGCACCACCCGAAATAATTTACCCTCAGCGCCGGCCCCTCCTTCGGCTCTCTCGGCTACCGCCTGGAGTCGTTCAGGAGCGCGGCATGGTACGCACTGGCTCAACCCCCGCAGGGGCCAAAAACCCTTTTTTCGCAGCCGGTTAAGAGTGGGGGGGCTGCCGGCGGCGCAATTCACTCGACCGGATCGAAATCGAGCGCGTTGTTGCGGGCGAGTTGCGAGTACCAGCGCCCGCTCTCCTTCACGATTCGGGCGCGGGTCTTGAAATCGCAGTACACGATTCCGAAGCGCTGGCGAAAGCCTTCGGTCCATTCGAAATTGTCGGTGAAGGTCCAATGAAAATAGCCGCGCACGTCGGCGCCCGCCGCGATCGCGCGGCCCACCTCGGCGATATACCGGCGCAAAAACTTGATGCGCCGCTGGTCGTTCACCTTGCCCTCGGCGTCCGGCGCGTCGCCGTAGGAGCATCCGTTTTCCGTGACGTATAGCGGCACGCCGGGAAAATCCTTGGCGACCCGCAGAATTGTCTCAGAGAGCGCCCTTGGATAAACCTCCCATCCGAAATCGGTCAATTCCGCGCCCGGCGGCGGTGGTTGCAGGACCGCGCCGATGTTCTTATCGGACGGCTCGTTCGCGACGACCGACCGCTGATAGAGATTGATCCCGATAAAATCGAGCGGCGCGTAAATCGTCTCCATGTCGCCGGGGCGGATTTCGATTCGATCCGCGGGTTTTCCTTCCACGTAGGCTTCGGGATAGGTGCCGCGCATCACGGGATCGAGAAACCACAGATTGTAGAAGCGATGCCATCGCTCGGCCGCCAGCCGATCCTCCAGCGAATTGGTCTTCGGATGCACGGGAGCCATCGAGTTGGCGATTCCCACCATCGCGGGCTGGTTTTTCCCCTCGCGGATCGCGCGGATCGAAAGCCCCTGCGCGAGATTGACCGTGTGCGTCGCCTTGAGCGCCTCGAGCGGCTCGTTGCGCCCGGGCGCGTGAATGCCGGCCAGGTAGCCCAGTATCGTAAACACCCACGGCTCGTTGAAGATCATCCAATGCTTCACGCGATCGCCGAATGCGTCGGCGCAAACGGCGGCATAGTCGCGGAAGGTCTCCGCGAGGTCGCGATTCGGCCATCCGCCCGCGTCTTCCAGCGCCTGCGGCAGGTCCCAATGATAGAGCGTCACCCACGGCTGGATGTGGTTTGCGAGCATCGTGTCGATGACGCGATTGTAGAAGTCGATTCCCCATTGGCTCACCGCGCCCGTACCCGCCGGAATTATGCGCGGCCACGAGAGCGAGATGCGCGCGGCGTTGAGGCCCAAGTCCGCCATCATTGCGATGTCGTCCTTGTAGCGGCGGTAGAAATCACACGCGATGTCGCCGGTATCGCCGTTGGCGATCTTGTTGGGCGTGTGCGAGAAGCGGTCCCAGATCGATTCGCCCTTGCCGTTCTCGTTCCATGCGCCTTCGATCTGATACGCGGCGCTCGCGGTGCCCCAGAGAAATCCCTTGGGAAAAGCCATTCCAGCCATAGACCGGCTTGATACCACAGGCGGGCAAAATTGGCGACCGTCAGGCTCCGGTCCGAGGAGTACGGCCCCTCGGCTTCGGATCGGATGCTGGGGAATTTTTCGCAGGCGCCGGCCGATGCCGCGCTGCTCAACGCGATTCACAATCCGATGCGCGCCGAAGGCCCGCCCGCCCATCGCGCCTCGCCGCGGCTGTTGCGAACAATTAAAGATGTCCGCGTCATAAACATTGGAGATGTCCGCTGGATCGGGATCATGGAGTTGTGGAACATGCGGGATCGCCTCCTGAGTTTGGGGTAATAAACATTTTTCCGCC
>JBOHWK010000170.1:0-44560 GCA_050736715.1 Binataceae bacterium (SeqCode)
TCTTCCGCGCTCAACACCAACTCCGCCTTGGGTCTCCCGGTTCGCATCGGCAACTCTCCTTAACCCGAAAAGATGCCGGATATGCAAGCAAGAATTATGCTAGATAATTACGGGACAGGACACTAGCTCACATCCACAAAATTGCGCCGGAGGCCGGCGCGCCCGTCGCCGTGCGTAATGCGCGGACATACAGTGCGATCTGCGCGCGATACTCATCGAGGCGCGGCGCGATATCCGCGTCGGTCTTGAAATCGACGACCGTCCACGCAAGGCCGTCCTTGCCGCGCTCCGCGAACGCGAGGTCCGCGATGCCCTCGACGGTCGTGCCGTCCTCAATCCGAATCGCGAGCGGGCACTCGCGCATCGTTCGCGAGGCGGCCGCGGCGCGCCGAATTAGCGGCGACTTGAGCGCCGCAATGACGGCATCCGCCGCCGCCGCGATCTCCTCGCCGGCCGCACCGACGATCCGGCCCGCCCCCGCCGCGATTGCGCGAACCTGCGATGCGTCCGCGGCGAATCCGACGCGCAGCATTATCAAGTGCGCGAGCGTGCCGAAGCGAATTCCGTGCGGCCGATTCGAATCGCGCGCGGTCTCCTCGATCGCGATCGATTCAGCGCCTTCAACGGAGATTGCCGGCCGATGCGCAATTTCCGTCACCGACGCGACGCTGAGCGTGGGCGCGGTTCCCGCCGCGAGCATCGCCGCGCGCGATTCGTCCCATGCCGCGCGCTCATTCTCGCCGCGCGATGACGCCTTGTTGCCCTCGCCGGCTTGCAGGAGCTTGCCCTGCCGAAGTCCCATCGCCTCTTCCACGTGCAGCACGAGCCGCGACGGGTCCCACCATACAACCTGATGTTTTCCGTGCGCGGCGCGATGCAATCCCGGAGCGACCGACTTTATCCTGCCGGGCGCTTTGGGCGGGCGCGTCAGCACCGAATCGTCGCCGAATTCGGGGCATCCGGGCGGCTCGCGCGTTAACGGCGCGCGCCAATTTTGCGCGGCTGGGTAAATCGCGGGCGCAAGCCGCGCGAGCCATCCCTCATGCGGACCGTCGCCCACCGCCGGCACGACGAGCAAATCGCGCGCGCGCGTCGAGGCGACATAGAGCAGGCGAATCGCCTCTTCCGTGTCGCGCCGCTGCTCTTCTTCCGCGTGATCCAATAGTTCGCGCGGGGCGCATCCCGCAAGGCGCAGCGCACAGAGGCGGCTTCCCGGATCGGCGTAGCGCGACGGCTCGCCGCGAGTCTCCTTGCAGGCGATGTCCGCCAGAATCACGGCGGGAAATTCGAGTCCCTTGGCGCGATGCACCGTCATGATGCGCACGCCCGCGGTGCCTTCCTCGACAATCGGAACCTCGCTCGCTTCGTCGCGTTCGGCGCGCCGTTCGAGTTCGTCCACGAACGCGCGGAACGAGGTGGCGCCCCCGCGCGCCTCGAAGCGGCGCGCCTGATCCATGATTCGCATGATATTGGCGAGCGCCTGCTCGCCCGTCGGCCAGATCGCGATACCGGCGTGCGCGCGCGCGGCGGCGAGCAACTGCGCGATCGTTTCCGCAATCGGGCGGCGATTGCGTCCGCGATGCAATTCCTTCAGCACGCCGAGCACCCGTGCAACTTCAGCCAGACTTTCCGGGAGATCGTCCCGGAGCGGGCGGAACGGATGGAGCGAGCCGATCGTCTCGCGGAATTCGAGCAGCGCCGCGTCGCCGAGCGCGAAGATCGGTCCGCGCATCGACGCGAAGACCGTCAACTCGTCGCCGGGCCGCTCGATCGCGCCGAGCAGATTGCGGAGCGCGATCACCTCCTCGCGATCGTTGAACGATCCGCCCTTGACCAGCACGTGGGGAAGATGGCGCGCTTCGAGCGCGCGGATATACGGCCGCGTCACATCGGCGCCGAACGAATTCATCCGGCGGAACAGGATGCAAATATGATGCGGCTCGATCGGCACGCGCTTCTCCGGCGCCTCGCGCTCGGTCACGGTCCATCCGCTCTCTTTCACCGTCCATTTCACGAAGGCGGCGATCGCCTCCGGCAGCGAGGCGTCGATTCGCCAATTCACCACGCGGCCGAAATCGCCGTAGGGTTCGGGAACCGGGAGCACGACGATCGGCGGCTGGCCGGGCGCATCGGGACGAAACGGCGTCAGTGGCGCGTACGCCGGCTGGGTGAGCGTTTCCTTTTCCATGAGCGGCGCGAAGGCCGCGTTGACCAACTCCTGAAGCGGGGGCGTCGCGCGAAAGCTCGTCGTCAGATGTTCGAGTTCCGCGCCCACGCGCAGAAGATTGGCCTTGACCGCCTGATAGAGCGATACGTCGGCGCGGCGGAAGCGGTAGATCGATTGTTTGGGATCGCCCACGATAAACAGCTTGCCCGGCTTGGGCCGCGCGCGGCGCCAGTCCGATTCGGCGGGATCGTCCGCGGCGAGCAGCAACAGGATTTCCGCCTGAAGCGGATCGGTGTCCTGAAATTCGTCGATAAAAATGTGGCTGAACCGCTCCTGCAATTCCGCGCGCACCGCCGCGTTATCGCGGACCAGGCCGCGCGCGAGGAGCAATAGGTCGAGAAAATCGAGGCGGCCGGCGCGGCGTTTGAGCCGCTCGTACTCGCCGATCGCGGGAATGATTTCCTCGCGGAGCATCGGGGCCAGGTTCGCACCCGCCGCGTCGCGGAATTTTCCGATGCGCTCGCGCAATTCGCCGCGGCGGCGGATAACTTCCTCGCGCGGCGCATCGCCGAAGTTTCCGCCGAAGCCCTTCCAATCCCAGCGCCTCCCGCCGCCCAGCGTAATCAGCACCGCTTCGAGCGCGTCGTAATCGCGCCCGCGCACCGCTTCGAGGCGGGTGGCTTCCTCGACGGGACGGGCGATATCCTCCAGGCCGCGCGCGAGCCAATCGTCCGGTTCACCGCGGCGGGCGAACTCGCCAAGCTTCTTCGCTTCGTCCACGAGCGCGTCGATCTCGCGATCGCGCTCGAACGGATGGGGTTGCCACGGTGAATCGAAGTCGCGCCATTCGATAAGCTCCAGCGCCGCGCGCCGCGCGATTTCGCGCGGCCCGCCTTGACCGCCCGAACCGCGCCGCCGGAGCAGCCGGCGCATCCCCGGCCCCGGATTCTGGAGCGCCGCTTCGAACCATTTCTCGAACGCGGCGTCGAACAGTTCGCCCGACAGGTCTTCGGCCGCGACCTCGAACATCGGATCGACGCCGGCCTCGATCGGCCGTTCGCGGATCAAATCGGCGCAAAACGAATGAATCGTCCCGATTCGCGCCTCTTCGAGTTGGCGGAGCGCGACATCGAAGCGTCGGGCCGCGTCGCTTCCGGCAGGCGCCGCGCGCCGTCCGCGTTCGATTCCGGCGCGCAAGCGAAGCTTGAGTTCACCCGCGGCCTTTTCGGTGAAGGTCACGGCGACGATCCGCGCCAGCTCGCCGCGTCCTGATTCGATCGTGGAGACGATTCGGTCGATAAGCGCGGTGGTCTTGCCCGCGCCCGCCGCCGCTTCGATCAAAAGCGTCGTGCCGAGGTCGCCGCGAATCCGATCGCGAACGCGCTGGTCCGCCAACTCCGCCATCGCCGTCATCGCATCGCGCGGAGCCGGTGGAGCGGTTCGAGCCGCGGTTTGGGTTTGAGCGCGGCGCGGCGTTCCTCGTAGGGGCCGCACACGCGCCGGTAATCGCACCATTCGCATTCGCGCGCGCCGGGCGCGGCGGGCAGGAATCCTTCGGCGAGCGCGCCATCCAGTATCGAGATAAATTCGCGGGTTGTGGCGCGCGCCGGTTCGTCAATTTCAACCACGCGCTCCTCGTAGCCTCCCGTGGCCGTGCAGTAGTAAAGGCGGCCGGAATGGACGGCGGCCTTCAGGACGCGCTCGGCTGCCAATGCATAGAGGACCGGTTGCAATGTTTTGCCGCCGCCAATCGCGAAATCCTTGGCGGCGCGCACCTTGCCGGTCTTGTGGTCGGTCACCCGAATTCGGCCCGCCGGATCGCGCTCGACCAGATCGATCGACCCGCGCAGCTTAAGCCCGCCTTCGAGCAGCGCCGCTTCGGCTGAACTGCGGGGATCGGCTTGCTCGCGATCGCGCAGGCCGAAGGCCAGCTCGAACGCATCGGGACGCCATTTTTCCGGGTCGTGCGCCGCACGGCGGAGCCATTCGCGGAGGTCGGCGCGAATCGAATCGATCCCGTCGTTCCACACGCGCTCGATCGCCGGCGCCAGTTCGTCGCGCCATCGCGCGGCGGTCTCTTCCAGAATCGCATCGACCAGCGCCGACGCGGCATCCAGCGTTTCGGGGGTGACCGGCAGCGCGTTGCGTTCGCGGAGCGCGGTCAGGATCAGGAACTGCACCTCGTGGAACAGGCCGCCGCGCGTCAGCGGGTCGATAATATCGATCGCTTCCGGCTCCTCGCGAGGTTCCAGCCGATGGATCGCCTGCAAAAAGAATCGGTACGGGCAGGCGGCGAAATTTTGCAGCGCGGTCGGAGAATAGGCGCGCGAACCGAGCTGATGACGCCGAAGCGCCGCGATCGCGGGCGAATCGGGATCGACCAGGCCGTCAGCCGGCGTCCACCGGCGGAGCCAGCGCCGCGCCCGTGTCCGCAGCGCGCGCGCCAGATGTTCGTTTGCATTGAGCAGATAGCTCGCCGCGCCGATCGTCGATTCGGGGTCCGCATCGACGAGCCGGTCGAGCACGGCGAGATCGTATTCGGCGTCGTCGATCGCGAGCGCGGGAGTGGCGGGCGCGGGCCATCCCAATCGCGCGGCCTGCTCGCCCGCGGCGCGGCGGGCCAGTTCATCGAAGCCGGGTAATCGGCCCTCCGCGGCGCGGAGAATTTCCAGCGCGTAGAAGGACGGCACGCGCGGACGCCCCTGATCGAGATCGACGCGCGGATAGGAGAACATCGCGCGATCGCGCGCCGCGCCCGCCACGAGCCTTAGCGCAAGCCGCTCGGCGGCGACGCGCCGCCGGTTGTCCGCGAGCGCGCCGCCCAACCGGCGGCGATCGGCGTCGGACAAAATCGGGTCTTGGGTGAGCTTGCGCGGGAAAACCCGCTCGGCGAGGCCCGGCGCGATTGCGACGTCGAACGCCATCCCGCGCGTGCGATGCGGCGTCGAGACGAAGACGCGCCCGTAGCGGCGGTTCGCGGGAGAAGATTCGAGGCGGCCCAGCCGTCCGCTTAACACGAGACGCACCTCGCCGATCCCCACCGGGCCGACCGGCGCCATCGGCTCCAATTCCGCGAGCGCGGCGAGGACGGCGTCCCGATCGCGAATCGCAAGCTCGGCGAGCGCGCGGAGCCGGCTGAGCCATTCGCCCCACGGAGCTTCGCGGGGAAGATCGCCGAGCACACGCAGAATCGGCATCGCGGTCTCGCCGAGATGTTTCAAATCGAGAACCTGGCGGTCGATAGCGGCCGCGCGGGCGTCATGTTCGGCGATCTCGGCGCGCCGGCGCTTGAGGTCGTTCTCCAGTCCCTTGAGCCGGCGCGCCCATCGTTCGGCGCTTCCGATCACTGCCGCATCGACGATTAGTTTCTCCCATCGCCAGGGCGCTCGCACGGTTGCATCGACGGCGGGCGATGGTTCGGGAACTTCGGCGGTGGGTTTGGAGATGCCCGCTTCCAAGTCCGAAATTAGCGGCGCGGCAGAAAGCTCGGCATCGATCTGTGGCATCGCGTCGCCGCGCGCAGCCTCGGGATCGGGCGATTGCGCGAGCGAGAGATATTCGGAAAAACGGTAGGCGGAGAGATTTTCCGCCGCGCAGGCGAGCAGCGCGAGCAGCGCGCGCCCGCCCGGTTCCGGCCGCCGCGTCCCGCGCGCGAAGTAAGCGGGAAATCCGGCGCGCGCCAGCGCCTCCTGCAAATACGGCGCGTAGCGATCCGGTTCGTGGAGCAGGACCGCGATCCGATCGAACGGCACGCCGCGCCGCGCCTCGGCCGCGATTCGCCGCGCGATATCGACGCATTCGTGCATCTCGCCCGGCGCGGAAATCACCGCGACGGTATCGTCCAGCGCGCGCTCGGGCGGAGCGGCGCCGCCGAACAGGTTCGCCTTCAACCGGCCGAGGGAGGTTTCGTCCGGCGGGGTGGAAGGGTCCTCAGCCACAACTCCGATCGCCGCCTCAAGCATCGCACGCCCGTGCTCGTCACCGGCGGGAATCGTGGCGAGGACGCCGGGCGCGCGCCCGGCCATCGCCGCGATCAGTTCGCGTTCCAGGGCGTCGTCGATTTGGAGATCGAGCAGCGCGAGCGGGAGGCCCACGAACCGCGGCGGCGGGTCGCTTCGCGCGGCATCGGCGGCCAGCTTGAATATCCCGGCGCGATCGATGAGCTTGGCGTCCGCCAATTCCGAATCGAACTGTTCGAGCATCGCCGCGAGCGCATTGCCCGCGCCGCCAAGTGCGCGAAGCTGTGCCGCGGTAATCGAGTTGAGGCGGAGTTCCGCGATCGTTCGCGCGAGCGCGCGCGAGAATCCAGGCCGGTCGATTACCGGCGCGAAGTACTTCAGCGCGCCCGAAGATTCGAGGCTAAACACGGCGCGCGCGGCGACCGCCTCCGCGGCGAGCGGCCCGGCGGGCGCGAAGCCCTCCGTGGCGACCCGATCGGCGGCTATGATTCCCGCGAGCCGGTTGAGAGTCATGCGATGGATTCCCAGGAGCGCGCCGCGATCCGCCGCGATCCCGGTCACGAGATCGCTCGCGGCCTCTTTGACGTGCGCAATGACCAGCGCCTCCGAATCCGGCGCGAGCGCAGAAAGCCATGCGCGCGCGGCCGCCACGCGGGCATTCGCATCGGGTGAGATTATGATTTTGCTCGAGTCAGGCATCGGGCGGACGCATCATGGTCGCCGCGATCGGCGGTTAGTGGCAAGCGGATGCGCCGCGCTTTTCCACAGCGCGCGAGGAGACCCCTCCCCCTGACCATCTCCCCATAAATGGAGAGGTGGGGGACGCAAGGAAGATGCGCTATTTCACCAGCCAAACCGGGTCGCCGATGCGCACGATTCCGGGCGCGCCGACGGAGGCGAAGACGCCCACGTTGACGCGATGGTTGAACGCGGCGGTGCGCAAGATCAGCGGGTCGCGCGGCAGTTCTTCCTGCGGATGCGTTATCATCACGCACCGCAAGGCCGGTTTCATCGCGACGATTTTCACGTTCGCTCCCACTTCGAGCGTGCCGTCGAGCCATTCGTCCTCGATGAACGCATCGTCGCGCGCGCCGGTATCCACAAAAATATTGGGGCGGAAGCGGCGCGGGTCGAAGTTCGACCCCGGCCTGAGCTTTGCCATGTGACGGAGGGTGCCGCTCGCGAGGACGTGAATGGTCGCCGAATCGAAAAATGTTCCGCGCCGGAGCGCGAAGCTGTCGGGCAGGATCGGGGCGGCAAGCTTACCGAGGGTGCTCGCGGCTGGAATTCCGGCAAAGATCGTGGCGGGGTCGATTCCGGCGCGCTCGATCGGAGCGGAGGGCGCGCGCTCCAATTGCATCTTGCGGCCGAGCGCGGCGGAAATCGCTTCCGCGGCGCCGTCGTCGTCGGCATGAATCTTTCGCCCATCGGGCAATTCGATCGTGACGGGCGCACCGCCGCCGGGTACGTCCAGCGCCGTGGTTGGCGGCGAATCGTAGGTGGCGCGGAACTCGAACAGGCGCGCAAACTTCTTTGCGCTCGCGATTTGGCGCGTGGCGAGCTCGCGGAGCGCCCACGCGCGATCGCCGGCCAGGCCGTGTTCGCCAATCGCGGTCTCCTCGATCCGCTCGCCGCGCATCGACTTGACCGGAAACCGCCGCAGCGCCGCGATCGTCCCGATCGATTCCCGGCTCATTAAATGCCACCGTCCCGGCTTTGAGTGTTACGCGGAGCGGCCGCGCGGCGCAAACGCGCGCGGCATCGCGGTTTGCTTGAATCGCCGCCCACGTCTCCGTAACATCCCCGTAATGCTTCAGGAATCGCAATCCGCCATCGCGCCGGATGGAGCAAAGGTCCGCGCGAAATCGAACGGCGCGTTAAGCACGATCGTAGAGACCGCGCGCGGCCCGATCGAATATGCGGAAGAGGGCGGCGGGCCGGTGGTATTGGCGATGCACGGGACTCCCGGCGGGTACGATCAAATCTCGGCGCTTAGCGGCGAGGTTAGCGCCGCGGGTTTCAGGATCGTCGGATGGTCCCGGCCGGGCTACTTGCGCACGCCGATAACGGTGGGACGCACGATCGCGGAGCAGGCCGACGCCGGAGCGCATCTGCTCGACGCGATCGGGCACCAGCGGGCCGCGGTTTATGGCGCGTCGGGCGGTGGCCCGGCGGCGATTCAATTCGTGTTGCGCCATCCCGATCGGGTCTGGGCGCTGATTTTGGAGTGCGCGATTTCCGGCCGGTTCGTCGTTCCACGCGCCACGGTGGTGTCCTATTGGCTGCTGTACCACAACGCGATCCTCGGGTTGCAGCGGCGGTTAATCAAAAGCGGCCGCCATTCGGCGATCAAAATGTTCGTCGCGGGCAACGGCACGCTCGATCCGAAAGCGGTCCAGCGGATGGCTGAAGCCGTGGCCGCGGACCCCGAACGGCTGCGGATTTTGGACCGCTTGGTGGCGGCGATGATGCCGCCGCGGCATCGGCGAGCCGGCACGAAGAACGACATGCGCCAATTCGGCGCGATCGAGCCGATGGCGCTGGAAGGGATTAAATGCCCGGCGCTGGTCATTCACGGAACTGCCGACGCCGACGTGCCGTTTAGTCATGGCGAGCGCGCCGCGCGCTCGATTCCGGGCGCCGAATTTTACCCGGTTCAGGGCGGAGTCCACTTGCTCTGGATCACCGGTGAAGCGCGCCAAATATGCGACCGCAAGATCGCTTTCCTACGGCAACACGCTCCGGCCTAAAGCCGGAATCGCCCCGATCACAAACTGGCGGCGGCGGACGGCTTGGCCGACGGCGATGGCATCGTTGACGGTGTTGGATGCGCCGGCACGGGCTTCGGCGTCGCCGCATGATGGGCAGGCGTGGGCGCCGGATTCGGCGGAGCCGGCGTGGGAGTCGTTGTGGCGCCGGGCGATTGAACAGCGGCGGATGCAATTGGAGTCGCCGCCGGGGCGGTAGCCATCGGTCCGGCGGAAGCCGAAACTGGCGATGGCGCGGCGGTTGGCGCGGGCGTGGCTTCCATCAGGGCGGTTCCCGCGCCGTAGGTGTAAACCAGTTCTCCGCCCAAGTGGGCGCTGTAGCTCAAAACCAGAATCGCGATGACCGCGATTACCTGATACAGCCCGTGCGACCCGGCCATGAAGCCGAACGATTCGATTAAAATGCGCCACAGGGCGAGCACGCCGAACGTAATCGCGAGATATTCGCCAAGCTCGCCATGCCGATGGAGGACGGCGCGGGCGGCCGGTCCGAGCTGTTTCCAGATGCGGCCCGCTTCCAAGTGTCCGGTAAAATAAGAGGCCCCCGCCGCGAGCGCGCCCAAGATCATAAGGGTGAGCGCCATGTACCGAATCCAGGCGCGGGTGGGCGCGAGATTCGAGACGAGATCGATTGCGACGCCGACGATCAGCAGGGCGACGGTGAAGTGATCGACGATCGGATGCAGTTGCAGCTTGGTGAGCACCTTGGCAAGTTCTTTCAGGACGGGTTCCATCGGCACTCCTTAGTTCGGCAAATCGCCGCAAACGCGCGCCGGCGGGTCTTCGCCGCTGCGCGCCGCATCCGAACTTTATTGCAGACCGGCGCGTTGCGCGCAAATCGGGAAAATCGCCCGCTTCCGGCCATCTCCGCGTTCCCGGCGCAAAAATTAACGCGGCGGGAACGGATTTCCGCTTGAGCCGGACGGCAACCGGGTTATGCTGGAGGATTCGAGGCGGGCCACAATGTTCGGGATCGAAACCAATCCGCGGCGGCTGCTGAACGGCACGCTGTCGTTTCTGGCGCTGGCCGCCATAATCGCGCTGTTCTTCGCCTACCGCGAGAACGCGGTCCATCTGGCGGGCGAGCGAATCCCGGTCTCGGTCCGCCACCTTCCTTATTATGCGTTCTGCTCGTTTTACCGGATGCTCGCGGCGTACATTCTCGCGCTCGGGTTTTCGATCGTTTATGGAATGGCGGCGGCGCACAGCCGCCGGTCCGAGCGCATCCTGATTCCCGCGATCGACATCGCGCAATCGGTGCCGGTGATCGGCTTCTTCCCGGCCGCGATCTATTTCTTCGTCGCGCTCGCGCATGGCAGCCGGCTGGGCGTCGAAATGGCGGCGATTTTCCTGATCTTCACCAGCCAGGCGTGGAACATGGCGCTGGGCGTGTACGAGGCCGTCAAGACGATCCCGGAGGATTCGATTCAGGCGCTCGACGCCTTCGGCGCCCGCGGCTGGCTCAAGTTCCGGCGGCTCTATCTGCCGGTCGCAGTGCCGAAGCTGGTCTATAATTCGATCCTCTCGTGGGTGGCGGGATGGTACTTCCTGATCGCGTGCGAAATCATCTCCTCCGGGCCCGTCACCTACCGGCTGCCCGGATTGGGAAGCTTTCTGATGGAGGCCGCCAACGCCGGCCGCTACTTCGAAATGGCGATGGGCCTGCTCGCGCTGCTCGCGATCATCGTGGCGATGGACCTGATCGTATGGCAGCCGCTTTCGGCCTGGTCGGAAAAGTTCCGCTACGAGTTCGCCGCCTCGGCCGGGCCGGTGCAATCCCCGCTGCTGCTCGAAACGATCGCGAGGATCGGCCAGCCCGTGGCGCTCGCGATTCGCGCGATCCTGCTGCCGCCGGCGCGTGCGATCGGTTCCGCGCTCAGCGCCTTCCCGCGCAGGGAGTGGCTTGCGCCCGAATCGGCCAAGCGGGCCGGGCGGCTCGCGCGCCAGTTCACGATCGGATCGATTTTGATATTGGCCGCCTGGGCGATCGGCGCGGGGGTCGTGGCTCTCGCGCGAACGCTCGCCCATCCGTGGCCCGCGGCGGTCAGGCTAATTCCACGCGCGATTGTCTATTCGACCATCCGGATGACCGTCGCATACGCGATCTCGCTGGCCTGGACGCTGCCGTGCGCGCTCGCCGCCAGCGAAAGCCCGCGCTTCAACCGCTTCCTCGCGCCGGCGGCGGAGATAATCGGTTCGATGCCGGCGACGGCGCTGTTTCCATTGATCGTGGTGTTCGTAATCCGGGTGACGGGCGGAATGAATCTCGCGTCGATCCTGCTGATTCTGACCGGGATGCAATGGTATCTGCTGTTCAATCTTTTGGCGGGCATCAATCAGGTGCCGGAAGACTTGAAGGAAGCGGCGCGCGCCTTCGGACTTTCCCGCTTCGCCACTTGGCGCAAGCTCGTCATCCCGGCCGTCATGCCGTCGCTCATCACCGGGAGCATCACCGCCTGGGGCGGGGGCTGGAACGCCCTCATCCTGTCGGAATACTTTGTTTACCGCGGCCATGCCTATCAGGTGTTGGGTTTGGGCGCACTGCTCGACGTGGCCACTTACGATACGGGAAACGGCGTGATGATCCTGCTGAGCCTGCTCTCGATGGTGCTGGTGGTGATATTATTGAACCACTTTGTGTGGCGGCGCCTGTATAATATTGCCACCGAACGTTACCGGCTGGATTATTGACGGACCACGGCAATGAACGACCCCGACCCGCCCGGCCCATGCCTCTGCTTGAAATCAAACACGTCTGCAAGAGCTTTCCCCACGCCAACGGGACGTTGCAGGTACTGGAGGACATCAGCTTCGACATCGAGACGGGCGAGTTTGTCGCGATCGTGGGGCCGTCGGGATGCGGCAAATCGACCCTGCTCCGCATCGTCAACGGGATCGTGCCGATGACCTCGGGACAGGTGCTATACAAGGGGCGGCAGGTGGACGGCATCAACCTGGAGACGGCGCTGGTGTTTCAATCGTTCGCGCTCTTGCCGTGGCTCAGCGTCAAAGCCAACGTCGAACTCGGGCTCGAAGCGCAGGGATTGCCGCCCGCGGAACGCGAGAAGCGCGCGAGCGTTTATATCGACAAGGTCGGGCTGGACGGCTTCGAGGAAGCCTATCCGCGCGAACTGTCGGGCGGAATGAAACAGCGGGTCGGCTTCGCGCGCGCGCTCGCGGTCGAGCCGCAAGTGCTGTTGATGGACGAGCCGTTCTCGGCGCTCGATGCGCTGACGGCGATCACGCTGCGCGAGGAAATCCTCGACATCTGGCAATCCGGCGGCATCCCGGTCCATACCATCGTCATGGTCACGCACATAATCGAAGAGGCGGTCGAGATGGCCGACCGCATCATCGTGCTCGCGACCGGGCCGGGCCGATTGGTGGCCGATCTCAAGGTCGATTTGCCGCGGCCGCGCGATCGGCGCACCGAGGCGTTCAATGCGTGGTCCGACAAGGTCTTTTCGCTGATCGAGGAGCGCGGCTGATGGCGGCGCCCGTTATCCATCCGGTCCCCGATTGCCATTTGACGATGGTATTTGGCCTGCTCGAACTGTTGGAGGATCGCGGTGGGCGGGAGGACGGCTACAAAATCGCGCGCGATTTGAGCATCAACTTCAGCGACTTGCTCAAGGTAATGAAGGCCGCCGAAATCCTGGGCTTCGTCTCGACGCCCGCCGGCGACGTGGTGCTCGAACCGCTGGGCCGGACATTTTTGGATTCTCAAGTCAACGAACGCAAACTGATCGTGCGCGAGCAACTGAAACAACTTAACCTCTTCGACTATTTGCTCCGCCTGCTCCATGCGCAGGAGGACCGCGCGCTGGCCAAGGAAGTGGTCCTGGAGCATCTCGCGATGCTCCTGCCGCACGAAAAGCCGGAGCGCCAGTTCTCAACCGTGGTGAATTGGGGGCGGTTCGCGGAACTGTTCGGCTACAACAAGGACGAAGACCGCTTCTATATCGATCAGGAATGATCGGAGGGGGCCTTGCCGGAAAAGGCTTGGGCGGCGGCAAGCGCAATCCGGTGCGGTTCAGACTCAAGCGAAGATCGCGGATGAAGTCGGAGACGAAATGGGGGCAATCTGTTTCGATTTGCAAGAACCGCGCGGCCTATTAATCGCAGTTCCTGCGGACGCTGACCTGGAACAGGTCATCGCGACTGCCAGGATGCGATGCCGCACTCGCATCCAATCGGCAGATGCGGAAGCGGCCCCCTTCGACCGATTCACGCAACCCGCAATCGTTATCATTCTGAGTATGCGCGGCTGTATGCGTTGAAGGAGAAAAGATCGGAGGAAAAAGAGCGATGAAAATTTTCGAGTTTACGGTTACGCGCGACGTGACGGAATCGTGCCGCGTCCGCGTCAAGGCGAGGTCGATTGAGGAAGCGCACGAAATGGCGCTTGCCGATCCGCGTCCGATGCGCGGTTGTGGTTGGGAGCGCGATGACGGCAATGCCGACAAACCGTACATTCCCGATCCCGATGATTATGAGGCTGTAAAATAATGAAGCACGAAGATTTTATGGAGAAACTGCGCAGGTTGGATGCTCGCGGCGGAGCGCGGGCGCGCCGCAGGAAATCGCGGGCCGATCACGCTCAGCCGATCCGATTGGGAAGAAATCTATGCGGCGCTCTGGACCAAGCGGGACAAGCTGATGAACGGTGATTACCGAGGTGCGGACGCGCCGGATGAAGCGCGCGATGAACGCAAGTGGGCGAAACAACTGAGCCGCATCATAGATGCCATCGGAGCCGACGGCGAAGACGCCGCCGCGCGCGGCGTGAAGGAGGCGCACTCGTGAAACGCAAGACGGCGCTCGCCGTCTTTTTGGACCGGCGCTTAGTGGTTGATGGCTGAACCGGTTCAGCCTTATGGACGGGACGCGGAGGTGGTAAAATCAAACCGGCTGCGGCACACGCGGCGCGGAATTGGGTCGGCGGTTAATTTTAGGCGGCAACTCGTATGGTCGGTCAGAAATGCACATAAGAAAACGTCCACCTAACCTCCGGCGCCTTCGCCCAACTGGAAGGGGAGTCGGAGAAAAAAGAGCCTCGATTTACAAAGAAATCCTTTCTATCCCCGAACCGGCTTCGCCAAACAAATATAACGAGGTTTGGCCATTTTCGGGCGGAAATAAAATAAAAAATGCCGAACGAACCCAACTTCCTCAATGGTTGCAGGTATTTTTCTTTGGCGAATGTTTGCAAGATCGCGGATTCAAGGGCTGGCCTCGATTCGGCAATTTTACAAACCGTTTCTGCTCAAACGCTTTTATGACGTTGCTTCGTGGGGCAGCCGAAAGACTCAACAACTTGGCCGCGCCGGCGGAAAATAATCTTCGTGCATGGATGCTTCTGGCATCAACACAAGAACTGCCGCGATGGCCGGATACCGCGAACCAACCGCAGGTATTGGCGGCCCAAATTAATCCGCAATGCGAAGCGCGATGTTGAGCATCTTCGAAATCTCACCCGCGCCGGCTGGAAAGTGCTTATAATCTGGGAATGTGAAACCGGCGATGCGCGGCGGCTTGCCGCCCGCATCCGAAAATTTCTCGGGCGCTGACGCCCGAAGGAGTGAACCGCAATGGCAACCGAAGCAGAAAAAGTAGTGACCGCGTTTATCGACGCATGGCCGCGCCGCGACGTCGAGGAGTTGCTGGAGTTTTTCACCGACGATGCCGTCTATCACAACATCCCGATGCAGGCGGCGCGCGGCAAAGAGGCCATCCGCGCGGTCATCAATATGTTCCTGCCGATGGCCAAGTCGGTCGAGTTCAAAATCCTTCACACTGTTGCGTCGGGCAATGTGGTGATGAACGAACGCGTCGATATTTTCGACCTGGGCGGCAAGAAGATCGAACTGCCGGTGGCAGGGGTGTTCGAAGTGACGGGCGGCAAAATATCCGCGTGGCGCGATTACTTCGATCTCGCCACCTGGACCAGGCAAATGGCGTAGCGGCCACGACATTTGGCGAGATGCGCGAAGTGAACCGCATCGAGGTAATGCCAGGCGATGTGCTGATTCTGACCCATCCGCTCGGCGCCGGAATTTTGCGCGTCGCCGCCGAGCGCGGCCGCTTGACCCGCGACGCATTCGCGGCGGCGATGCGGGAGCAATCGCCGGTCGCCGGTGCGTCCGCGGAATCGGCGATGCGGCGCAATGGCGTTCGCGCGGCGATTCAGATTGGCGAGGCGGGACTGGCGGGCGCGGCGCTGGAAATGGCCGCGAGCGGCGGCATCACGCTGATATTCGAGGAATCGGACTTGCCGCTATTTCCGGAAGTGCTCGATTTCGTGCGCGAGGGAATCGCAGCGAGCGGCGGCGAGCGCAATCGCGCGCGCTTTGCGCCTCAAGTGAGAATCGCGGAGGAAGTCGGCGATGAAATGGCGGTGGTCTTCTTCGACCCGCAGGAAGCGGGCGGAATGCTAATCGCGGCTGCCGCGGACGAAGCGGTTCCGCTACTCGCCGAGTTGCAAAACTCAGGGTACCACGACGCCACAATCATGGGCCGCATCGCCGCGCGCGGCAAGTTTGCGATCGAACTGGTATGACGCTCCGCGCCGCGCATCACAGCCGCACGAGCGGGATTACTTCGCGGGCGAATTGTTCCATCTGCGCGTCGCGTTCGTGGAAGCGGCAGACGCAATCGATCGCGAAATCGCGCACGCCCGCTTGGACTAGCTCGGATATTTTTTCCGCGACATCGGCGGGGCGGCCCAGCGCGCAGTAGCGGCGCGCCGGTTCGCTGAAATCCATTCCATAGCGCAGGCTCAGATGCTCCGTCGCGACCTTGTGCGCTTCCTCATAAGTCGGTCCGAGCGCGCAGAATAGAAGCAGTCCGGTGCCGAAGCGTTCGATCCTGCGGCCCGCCCGATCCGCCTCGCGCGCGATGAATTCCAAACCTTCCGCAAAGCGCTGGGGGGTGATGACATACGGCATCCATCCGTCGCCGCACAGCGCGGCGCGCCGGAGCGCGGCCTCCTTGCGTCCGCCGACCCAGATTGGCGGGCCGCCCGGAGTCGCCGGCGCCGGCTGCATCGCGATCTCGCCGAAGCTGAAATACTTGCCGCGATGCTCGACGCGCTGGCCGGTCCATAGTTGCTTGATGACCTGAATCGCCTCGGTCGCGCGGCCGCCGCGCTCGCGAATCGGGACGCCGCAGGCCTCGTACTCGCGGGGAAATTCGCCGCCCACGCCGACCCCGAAGATGAAATGGCCCGCACCCATCAGGCGGTCCACCGTCGCGGCCATTTTGGCGACCGGGACCGGATGGCGCAGCGGCAAGAGATAGACGCAGGTGCCGTAGGTCAGTTTGGGATTGAGCGCGGAGAGATAGGCCAGTTGCGTGAGCGGGTCGCAGATCGGCACCGTGAAGGCGACGTGATCGCCCATCCAGATCGCCTCGTAGCCCCATTTGGCGATCGAGTGGGAGGCCGCTGCGGCCTGCTCGCCGTCCCACAGCGCGACGATCGCGCCGAAGCGCAGCCGATTCTCCAGCGGCAGCGCATCGCTCATCGGACGGACCTTCGCGCGCGGCCCGGCGCCGATACGGCGAGGCGTGCGGGTCGCGTCATGCGACGCGGTTCACATTCGCCGCTTGCAGTCCTTTGGAACCTTGGGCGACCTCGAACTGGACTTTTTCTCCCGGTTCGAGCGCGCGAAAGCCGTTCCCGTCGATCGCGCTGTAATGGACGAAAACTTCCTGCCCATCGTCGGCCGTGATGAACCCGTAGCCTTTTTTCGCGCTGAACCATTTGACCGTTCCCTGAGCCATTTTCCCCCGTACCTCCTGATAGGGAACCGCGAACTGCCGTGGCGGGCATCCTCCGCGGAGCGCGCCGTCTTCCTCTATGCGGCGTGCGTATCCGCGCGGCATATAGCACAACGCGCGTCCGTAACCAAACGGTCGTGCACCATAGGCGCGCAGAGCGAAAATCGCGGCGCCCGCAAATTTAACAGTCGTTAGGCTGGGAGCGATTCCAGCCCGCCCGGAGACAGCTTCCCGCGCCCGGCATCAAAACACGCTCCCCGGCAGGACCGTAATCAGATTGGTTCCGATGTGGACCGGGCAGGCGCCCACCGCGATCGTCGCGGCCTGCTGCTTTTGCAAATCGGTCTGCACCGTGCCGCCGAGATATGCGGTGTGGCCGATCACCTTAATTGTTACGCTCGCCAGTCCCGCTGCCGATAGTTGCGCCGCGATTTGATTTTGGCATCGCGCCCAATCCTCCTCGTCGGTGCCCAGCGAATCGATCACGTTGCCGACATCGGGCACTTGGCGCACGATCCGTTCGGCGAGCGCCTTGGCATTGGCATCGAAGACCTTGCCGAAAATCGTGACCGTGCTCCCGCTGGTGTAACAATCGACGCGGTGGAATTTGCCGCGCAATTCCTTGGTTGCCGTGAGCGCCGTCTTAACCTTTTGTTGCAGCGTCGGCGGTGGTGGCTTGGGCCGATGGGCGGCGCGCTTGCGCGGAACCGGAGGCGGCGCGGCAACTATGGGAGCCGGCGGCGCCGCGGCGGCCGTTGGATAGGCCGCCTCCGCCGCCGTAGTCAAGGTGGGGGACGGAACGACGCTGGAATACTCCGGCGGCTCGGCGGGGTTGAGCGCGGCGAGCTTCGTTTTCAGTTGCGATTCGAGCGCAGCTTTTGCGGCGGGATCGTTGGCGAAGATGACCGGATAATCGGCGGTGATCGTTCCGCCGGTTATCGGCCCAAAATTCCAGGCGGCGAAGTCGCTCGCGATTTCCGCGTCGAGGCTCGGATTGGGATTGATCGAGGTGCGCACCGCCGCCTCGCTGACCGTGCCGTTGGGCAGCACCTCGATCCGCACCGCCATCGCGTCGCTGAGAGTGCTGTCGGAGGCGAGCGCCTGCTTGTAGCTGTCGAGGAGGCTCGCCTGATTCGTCTCGAACATCTTGCGCGCAGCGTCCTGATTGCGTTGCGGCAAGCCCGAGGAATCGCCGGCGACGGCGATCGGGATCGTCGCGGCCAGCGTAACAATCGGCCCGGCCGCGCCCGGAGACGCCGCCGGAGTACCAACCGCAAGCGGCGCAACGGATGGCGACGCTTCCGCCACGGGTTTCCGGTTCGTCTCTCCGCTCATCCGGCTCATGTGAAGCGCGAGCAGCGCACCGCCGCCCAGTGCCACGATCGCGGCGAAAATGTAGATGACGAGCATCAGTCCGCCTCGGCTCGGCGGCTCCTCGCCGCCGCCATTCGTCATTCGTCCGGTCATTCGATCGGAAAAAACCGGGCCGCTGCGCGGGCCGGTTGCGGGGCCAATCCGCGTCGGCCCCGCTTGAGCGGGCGCGGCTTGCGGTGCGGACGAAGCGTCCGTTCCAAGGCGCGCGCCGCAGAAGTTGCAAATCAATTCGCCCGGCTGCGCCTTGCCGCCGCACACGGGACATTCGATCGCCGCCGCCCCGGGGTCCGGGCCGGGACTCACCCTTCCCGCGCTTTGGGTAAAGGCGGGCGCCGCCGCAACCAGCGCGGTGCCGTCGGTTTCGCAGAAGGTTTCGCTATCGGGATAGCTCTTGTCGCAGCGCGGGCATTTTTTCATTGTTCAGGCGCGTCTCCGGATGATGGGACGTTTTCCCCGCCGACAATGATACTGGCCGCGGACGGGCGAGGCCAAGGGCGTCACTCGCGCCTCGTCAGTTGGCGGGACCGCCTTCGAGGCGGAAGCCGATCCGGACCTCGACCTGGAACTCGGGCTTGCCCTTCTTGGACACCGAGCCGCGAATGTTGCCCACCTCGAACCAGCCGATATTGCGGACGGTCTTGCTGGCCTTGCCGATCGCGTTGCGCACCGCCTGCTGGATGCTGTCGTCCGACACGCCGACCACCTCGATGATCTTGTAAGTATTATCGCCCATGATCTCCCTCCGTGGCTGGTTATGAAATTTCCGGCTCGAAACCGGACCGTTCGATCAATTCGCGCGTGCGCGCCCAATCCCATCCGGCGGTCGTCAGATAGCCGTTCACGAAGATCGAATTGACCGCGTTGAACAAATCGCCCTGGCGATCTCCAAGATTGAGCTCGCGCCCGCCCGCCGCGCGCACCTCGCTGCGCGGATTCAAGAGCCGGAACAGGCAGGCGGCTTTAAGGCATTTTTCGGGCGTGAGGCCGTTGGGTCCGGCGAGCGGCGTGCCCTTAATCGGATGGAGGAAATTCACCGGCACCGAATCGGCCGCGATCCGCCGCGTCGAGTAGGCGAGATCGATAATGTCGTCTTCCGTTTCCCCCATCCCGATAATTCCGCCGGAGCAAGTCGAAAGACCGGCGGCGCGCACGTTCTCGATCGTGCGCACGCGATCGTCCCACGTATGCGTCGTACAAATCTCCGGGTAGAAGCGGCGGCTCGTGTTGAGATTGTGGTTGATCCAGCCGGCTCCCGCCCGTTTCAATTCTTCGGCTTGATCCCGTTCCATCAGGCCGAGCGACAGGCACAACTCCAGCGCGGGGAACTCGGCCGCGATTCGCTCGCAGGCCTCGCCCAGATGTTCGATATCGGCGCGTGCGGGTCCGCGCATGCTGCACACCATGCAATAGCGGCGCGCCCCGCTCTCGGCGGCCATCTTGGCGCCCTCGGCCAATTGGGCGACGCTCTGGAGCTTGTACACCGGGATGTCGGCCTTCGAGATTCGCGATTGCGAGCAGTAGCCGCAATCCTCCGGGCAGATGCCGCTCTGCGCATTGCGCAACATGCAGACCTTGACGCGCCGCCCGAAGGCCGCCTCGCGCACCTTGCGAGTCGCGCCGAGCAAATCGCCGAGCCGCTCGTCGGGGCAATTGAGGATTGCCGTTGCCTCTTCGCGGGAAATCTCTTCGCCCGCTAACGCCGTAGCGGCGAGCCGGTCGAAGTCGGGCAGTGTTTGATGAGACATGGGTGGGTGTTCAAACGATAGGACAAATGCGGCCAATGGGACGAATAGACGGTTTGCGGCGCGCGATCAAGACTGTGCCGGCCGGCTTGACAGGCAGTCATACAACTAGACAAATACTGGTATAATGAATGCGGCGGTACGTCCGGTGGCTTGGATCGGTTCGAGCCGAAGGGATGTGCGCAGCTTTCCGCAGCCGGTTAGGCGCGAAATTGGCCAGGCGCTCTATGCCGCACAGCAGGGCGAAACCGACCCGGCGGCAAAACCGCTCAAAGGTTTCGGCGGGCGTGCGGTGCTGGAAATTATCGCGGATTACGGCGGCGATACATGGCGCGCGGTTTATACGGTCCGTTTTCAGGAGGCGATCTATGTCCTTCATGCCTTCCAGAAGAAATCCAAGCACGGCATCGCAACGCCCAAGAAGGAAATCGATCTCGTCCGGCGCCGCCTGGCCGAGGCTGAACGCATTCACACAGAGAGGCAAAACTAGCATGAAGCACAAAGGAAAAAGGCTCATCGGCGTCGAAACGGGCAGCGGAAATGTGTTCGCCGACCTCGGCCTTCCCAATCCCGAACAGGAACTGCTGAAGGCGCAATTGACGCTGCAAATTTACCGGCTAATCAAGGCGCGCGGCCTGACCCAGGCGGAAGCCGGAAAAATCCTCGGCATCAAACAGCCGCACGTTTCCGCCCTGATGCGCAATCGCTCCGGCACCTTCTCGGTCGAACGGCTGATGGATTTTCTGACCGCCCTTGGGCAGGACGTGCAGATCACTTTGCGGCCGGCGCGCAAAGATCGCGGCGCGGTATCCATCGCGATCGCCGCGTAACGCACGCGCCCGCTGTCCCGGAATCGCGGTCGCGCTCGGAATTTGTGCGGCACTCACCCCGCATTCGCGGCGAGCTTCTCCTGCGCCTCGGCAATCATCCCCAGTTTGGTGGCCAACAGCAAGCCGCATAGGACGGCGAATGCGGCGCAGATGAGCACGGCGGTGGCGGGGCTGAAATGCTCCCCGACGAAGCCGACTTCCAGGCTGCCCAGCGGCGCGGTGCCGATGAACGACAGCGTGTAGATGCTCATGACCCGGCCGCGCAGTTCGTCGCTGACGAACAATTGCAGCAGCGTGTTAGTCGTGACCATGTGATTCATCAGCCCCACGCCGACGAAAACTTGCGCGATGAGCGACAGCGCCATCCAGCGCGAGGCGCCGAACGCGGCGACCGCCACCGCGGTGCAGAAAATTCCGAAGATAAGGTTCTGGCGGAGCGTTTTGGGCGCTTCCGAGCGCGAATTCATCACGATCGCGCCGATCACCGCGCCCAGCCCCTGCGCCGCCATCAGGAAGCCGTACCCGCGCGCGCCGCTGTGCAGGATGTCGCGGGCGAAGATGGGAATCAGGACCATGTACTGCATCGCAAAGCCGCTATTGATCGCGACAATCAGCAGCAGCCACAGGGTCGGGCGATGGCTCCATACGTAGCTCAGCCCCTCGCGGACGCGCCGAAACATCGCGGGGCCGATTCCGCCGGCGGCGCGCCGCGGCAGGTCCATCTCTAACAGGCTCCAGATGACGGCGAGGTAGCTCACGCCGTCCAGAAAGAAGCACCCCGCGATTCCGATCGAGGCGATCAACAGCCCCGCGACGGCCGGCCCGACCATCCGCGCCCCGTTGAAGATCATCGAATTCATCCCGATCGCGTTGGGGAGGTCCTCGCGCCCTACCATCTCGACCACGAACGCCTGCCGCCCGGGCATGTCGAACGAGGCGACCAGCCCGGTAACGGCGGCGAAGATTATCACGTGTTCGACTCGCACCACGCCGGTCCACGTCAGTACGGCCAGCGCGAAGGAACTCAGCATCAGGAGAATTTGCGTGACGATAATCAACCGGCGGCGATCGACATAATCGACCACCGCGCCTGCAAACAGCGCGACCAGCAGGATCGGCAGATATCTGGAGAACGCCACTACGCCGAGCATCAAGGAGGAGTTGGTGAGCTTCAGCACCAGCCACGCCTGCGCGACGGTCTGCATCCAGGTGCCGACTAGCGAGGTGAGTTGTCCGCCGAAGAAGAGCCGGAAATTGCGATGGCGCAGGGCGCGAAACGCCGCGAGCCGCCCGTCCCATCCGTCGGGGCCGGGCGTGACCAAGCTGACTGCCGCGGAATCGGCGCCGGCGGCGGAATCCGGCGGAGAAGCGGTCTCGATGCTCTTCACGGGTAAATCGGCCGACCGAGGCTATCTTGGCAGAGGCGGGCGATCCAATCGAGATGGGAATGCACGGGCCGCGGTTGGCGTCCGGGCGTGCTCAATTTCCGTATGGATTCCGGCCGTGGTTGAGGTACAGCGAAAAATCCGACACCCCATTCAGGCGATGGGACGGGGTTTTGAACGTTGCGGTTGCGCCGGCTGCCATTGCGGCCACTTTCACGGTGTCGCCGGCCAGTTGATGACCGCCGCGATCGTAATAATGGACCTCAAGTTTCAGGGGTCCGGTGCGCTTTCCGGTATTCTTGAGTTCGCCCGCGACGAACACCTCGCCGCCGCTGCGCTCGAGTTGCTTCGATTCGACCACGACCGGTTCCAGATGGAACAGGGAATAGAAGACGTAGCCGGCAAAGCAAAGCGCGGCGAGTCCAATGACGATCGTACTGGTGCGCATCGTTCGGTGGCCTTTTCCCATTAACTTTCCGAATGCCGGTGGAAGCGGCGATTCAAACCTCCTTATCACAACCGCGCCCGAATTACCCGCCGCGCGTGCCGGTTCAGGGCTAAATTGTTGCGGCGCGTCGATCGGCGCGGCGCGGTTTCGTTATCCGACGAGGCTTGAAAAGCGGATTTGACCGGAGTCCGATGGCCAAAATAAAGGCACTTGCATCGGGTTTAGGCTTCATCTATGCTCCCCCGCTAAGAAAGCCCGTGTGGACGGGGGAAGTTTTTGTATTTGGCCGATTGACTCAAGCGGTGCGAATCTTGTAACTAATGTTGCCGGATTAATACCGCGCCCGCCTCGGGCGGGTGGAAATGCCGCGGCGCATGCAGGCCGCGAAAGTTTGGGAGGGAGAAGAGTGAACAGGACCAGAACCAGTCTCGCGGCCGTGACGCGCATGGTCGCCATCGCCGTGGCAGTATCGATGCTGTTCGGCGCAAGCGCATTCGCGGCGGCCAAGAAAAAGAAGCACTACCATCATAAGCGGGTGTATCGCCACGCGCGGATGATGGCCCGGCCGATGATGACCACCGAGGAGCAGCGCCTCAACGCGCTGACCGGGCAGGTCAACAACCTGCAAAATCAGGCCAACGCCACGAATTCCGAAGTCCAGAACATCGAGCGGCAGATTGCGGTGGCGCAGCCTCCGGCAAACACTCAGCCCGCCACAATCGGCCAACACGTCGGCAAACTGGAGACCGACTTCGGGAACTTGCAGACCGACCTCGAACAGAACTTGGGCATCCACGTTCACGGCTTGGTCGATGCGGGTTACGAGTACAACATCAATCAGCCCAACACTTCCCCCTACGCCAAGGGCGGTTACAACCCGTACGCGACGGGGGGGGCGCTCAATCAGTATCGCGTGTTCGATCCCAACGCGAACAGCTTTGAACTGACCCAAGGCAACCTCGAAATTTCGCGCGTGAAGGAAGGCGGCGTCGGATTCCTGCTCGATCTGAACGTCGGCACCGTCGCCAACGTACTGGCGAATTCGACCCGCTACTCGAACATCTACCCGGGCGAGCAAGGCAGCAACTGGATCGATCCGACCCAGTTCTACCTGACCTACACCGCGCCGGTCGGCAACGGCATCAACCTGAAGGCGGGACGGATGGTCACGCTGCTGGGCGAGGAAACGGTCAACACGCCCGAAAATCTCAATTACAATGAGTCGAAGAGCCTTCTGTTCGGCTACGCGATTCCGTTCACGGTCACCGGCGTTCGCGCGCAGTACCAGTTCAACGAGTACTTCGGCGCGACGCTCGGCGTGGTCAACGGCTGGGACGACATCGTGGATAACAACGCGGGCAAGACGCTGGAAGGCCAGATCGCGCTGAACAACAAGGATAAGAGCCTGGCGTTCACCCTGAGCGGCATCTGGGGCGCCGAGGAAATCAACCGCTCCAGTTCCAAGCGCATGGACCTCGATCCGATCGTCACGTGGAAGCCGCAATTCTTGCAGAACGTGACGTTGATCGACGAGTTCAACTGGGGCCATCAGACCGGCCCGGTCACCGTCTTCCCGGCAGTCACCTCGTACCCGAATTCGGGCGCCTGCCCGCAGTACGGCAACAACCTGGCTTGCAATCCGATCAACCCCAATGGCGGGTTCATCGTCAATCACGCGGTCCAATGGTACGGCGATGCCGCCTACATTGTGTACGACTACAGCGACGCGCTTGAGTTCGCGACCCGCGGCGAATGGTTCAAAGACCCGGACGGCGCGCGCACGGGACTCCGGCAGACTCTGGGCGAAGTCACCGAGACGCTTTCGTACAAGATTCCGGGCGTCAGCGGCTTGCTGACCCGGCTCGAGTACCGGCATGACGAGTCGAGCGCACATCCGTTCTTCTCGAATCAAGGCGTGAGCCCGCTCGGCTACGATTTGCCGGCGCACACCTATTCCGGGCAGGACACGATTTCGGCGGCGGCGATCTACACGTTCTAAGCCGCAAGCATCGCACACAACGTGCAACCAGCGGCGGGTCCGTGAAAACGGACCCGCCGTTTTCTTTTTCCGCCGCAATCAGAACCGGCATCCATTTTGCTCTCTCTCAACGAGGCCACCGAATCGCGGACGTGGCGTCCGGCAACCGGCTGGCGGAAGCGCGGAGATTCCCGCAGGCGGCACAGTCGCGCGGACGATTTGCCGCCCAATTAAGCGCCAGATGCCGAATGCGCGGGCGTTTGCGTTTTGGGCCGGTTAAGTGGCAAAAGAAGTGCGGATCGCATGGCGGTGAAAGCCGCCCGGTAATTGGGTGCGCCGCCCCATTAAGCGGCCAGGAGGAGCAGACGTTCGATGACGCCTAAAGAGGTTATTCAATTTATCAAGGACAAAGGGGTCGCGATGGTCGATATCAAATTCATCGACCTGATCGGCACATGGCAGCATTTCACCGCGCCGGTCTCTGAATTCAAGGACACCAGCCCGTTCGACGATGGACTCGGCTTCGACGGATCGTCGATCCGCGGATGGCAGGCAATCGACGCGAGCGACATGCTGGTGATTCCCGACGCTTCCACGGCGGCGATGGACCCGTTCACCAAGGACCCCACCCTCAGCCTAATCGCCGACATCTCGGACCCGATCACCCGCACCGATTACACGCGCGACCCGCGCAACATCGCCAAGAAGGCCGAAGCCTATTTGAAATCCACCGGAATCGGCGACACGGCCTACTTCGGCCCCGAGCCGGAATTTTTCATTTTCGACGGCGTGCGCTTCGATACCACGCAAAACTCCAGCTACCACTTCATCGAATCGAATGAGGGTAACTGGAACAGCGGCCGCGAGTCGGTGATCGCCGGCGGGCTTAACACCGGCTACAAGGTGAAGAACAAGGAAGGATACTTCCCCGTTCCGCCCACCGACAGCTTGCAGGACATCCGGACCGAGATGGTGCTGGAGATGGAGCGGGTGGGCATCCGCGTCGAGAAGCACCATCACGAGGTGGCGACCGCCGGCCAGGCCGAAATAGACATGCGCTTCCAATCGCTGGTGAAGATGGCCGACTGGCTGACTTGGTTTAAGTACATCGTCAAGAATGTCGCGGCGCGCCACGGCAAGACGGCGACCTTTATGCCCAAGCCAATCTTTGGCGACAACGGCACCGGAATGCACACCCATCAAAGCATCTGGAAGGGCGAGACGCCGCTGTTCGCCGGCAACGGCTACGCGGGGATGTCCGAGTTGGGGATGCATTACATCGCGGGCATCCTGCATCACGCGCCCGCGATCGCCGCCTTCACTAACCCCGGCACGAATTCATACCGCCGGCTGGTGCCGGGATTCGAGGCGCCCATCAACCTCGCCTACTCGAGCCGCAATCGCTCAGCCTCGGTGCGAATCCCGATGTATTCGCCGTCGCCCAAGGCCAAGCGGATCGAGGTGCGCTTCCCCGATCCGACCTGCAACCCCTATCTGGCGTTCTCGGCAATGCTGATGGCGGGTCTCGACGGCATCCAGCGCAAGCTCGATCCCGGCCAGCCGCTGGACAAGGACATCTATGCGCTGTCGCCGGCCGAATTGGCCGAAGTTCCGAGCATGCCGCCGTCGCTGGAGGCATCGCTGGACAACCTCAAGAAGGACCACGAGTTCCTGCTCAAGGGCGATGTCTTCACCGAAGACCTGATCGAGACGTGGATCGAATACAAGATGGCGAAGGAAGTGAGCGCGATCCGGCTGCGCCCGCATCCTTACGAGTTTCACCTCTATTTCGACGCCTGAGAAGCACCTCCCGCTTCAGGGCAGCCGCAATAAAACGGCGGCGGGCGCAATACCCGCCGCCGTTTCGTTTTACATCGTGGCCGCAGCCATGCCGCTGCTTGCAAACGCCCGCCATTGGCAATTATGGACCAAGATTGCCGTCCGGTTCGGGCGCGTTTCACACTTTCTCCTCCGAATGTGGTAAATTTTGTTTATCGAGGCCGATCGCGGGGCTTTGTCACGGCGCGGTGGAAGTTACGAAATGAGAACCAGGGTGGGCGAAGATTCCGAGCGCAATCTCGAGGCCCAAATCGAGGGGCATCTGATCTCGTGGGGAGTCCCGCGCGAATTGGCCGCCGGGCTGGCGGAATATCACACCAAGCTGACCTATGCGCCGGGCGAATCGATCTTCGGCCAAAATTCCCCGGCGGACATTCTGTTCTGGGTCGTAAAGGGGATCGTTAAGGAATCCTGCCCGATCCCGGGCGGAACGGAGGTCGTCGTGCGGCTCGCCGCGCCGGGCGACATCCTTGGCATCGCCGGCGAATTGAACCAAGCGGGGCAATGGACGCGCCGCTTCGAGGCGCGCGCGGTCACCAAATGCGTGCTGGCGATCGTCACGCGCGAACACCTTAGAAAGACGCTCAAATCGCTCGGTCGCGACACGCTCGCCGAGGTCTGCGAGCGCATGAATTCAGCGTGGGCGGGATGGGTCCAATACTACGCGGTCTTTCTGGGCCTTGGTTTCCGCGCCCGCCTGGAACTGGTGCTGGCGGAATTGGGCCGCAAATTCGGCGTACCCGATAGCGACGGAATCCTCTTGACCTACGAACCGAGCCATGGCGATCTGGCGGAGATGATCGGCAGTTCGCGGCCGATGGTGAGCCGGATAATGGCGGAACTGATCGCGGAGCGGCAGATTGCCCGCCGCGGCCCGCGTTACATATTGTTGAACTCCGGGCCGATTGCGGCGGCGGCCGCCGCGAAATCCCGCCCACTCGCGCCTTTGTCCAACGCGATAACCATCGTTCCCGGTAACCGCGGCACGGCTGCCGCGTAGGCCAATCTATCGGTCGGAGCGGAGGGCGCACGATGGGCGATCTGGAAACCAGCCGTCAATTCTGGGACGAAAAAGCAAAGGAAAATGCCTACTGGTTCATCTCCTCGGCGGGACCATACGAAGGCCGGAACCTCGACGAGTTTTGGGCGTCCGGCACCCTAATCTGGAACGATCTCAAGCGCGCAACCGGCTACCGGCCCGAAGCCGGGCACCTGGTGGTGGAAATCGGCTGCGGAATCGGCCGGCTGACCCGTGCGATCGCGCCCGAGGTTGGCCAGGTTGACGCATTCGATATTTCCGGGGAAATGCTGAAAAAAGCGCAGTCGTGCGTCAACGCCACTAATGTTACCTTCCGCCAATCCGAAACGCCGGAACTCCCGGAAGTACCCGGCGCCTGCGCGGATGCGTTCGTCGCGTACTGTGTCTTTCAGCATCTGCCGTCAATTGATGTGCTTGCGGCCTATTTGCAGACCGCGGCGCGCGTCCTGAAACCGGGAGGGATGCTGATCTTCACCATGTCGCCCCGGACCTGGCGCGACAATCTGGCGGCCGTGATGCGCGCGCGGCTCCGGCTGGTGGAATTGCGCGCGCGCGGCGGCCCGCGCGGACTTTACAAGACGGAATGGTACGGCGTGCGTCCCCCGCAAAACGCGATTCAAGGTATGTGCTCAATCCAACTAAAGCGCGACCTCCTGCATGGCGACAAATGGCTGTTCTTCGGCCGGCGTTGAACCGGAGTCGGACCGTTCAGCGGCCGCCTTCTTCCTGTTTGAGCACGTAGATTAGCGAGTCGGAGAATCGCTCCGGATCGTCTAGCTGCGGGTATTCCGCCGAACCGTTGAATACCACTGTGGCCGACCCCGGCATCGCCCGATGCAATGCCTCGCCGGCGGCCTTGCCGAAGACCGTTCCTTTCGCGCCGTACATCACGATCGTCAGCGTGTTGAATATGCGTCCCAGCCTCGCGCGAATGTGCGCCTCGTCGCGGGGAACCGAATTAATCATGTCGGTTTCCGCCGGCAGATCGGTTGCCAACTGCGCCATCATCCTCCGGTACATAAAATCCGGCATCGGTGGCAGCCAGAACAGGCTCATCGCCGCCTGCGCGCGCATCGCCTCGGCCGTGGCCGGCAGCATCGCCTGCTTCAATTTCTCCGCGCCGCGCCTGCCGATTAGCCCGCCCGAGACCAGCACGATTCGCTCGACCCGATCGGGATGATCGACGGCGTAGTACAGGGCGACATCCGCGCCGAGATCGGCGCCCACCAAGTTCACCTGCTTGAGCTTGAGCCGATCGATCAATTGCGCAATCGCGCCGGCCTGATACGCGATCGAATAATCGGCCTGCCGGTGCTCGGAGGAGGCGAAGCCGGGCAGGTTCGGCGCGATCGCCTTGAAGTGCGCGTCCGAGAGCTTAGGCATCGTGCCGCGCCAAACCAGCGCCGCATCCGGGCCGATTCCGTGGATCAGCACGGCCGGTTCCTCGTCCGGATAGCCGCCGGTGACGAGGCCGGTGACGAGGCCATCTTGGATCGCCACTTCGTTTTGTGTGACGCCCGACCATCCGAGCCGTGTCAGTTGAAGCCATCGGATGGTGCCGATTGGGCTGACGTACATCGCGGCGGCGAACCCGCCGAGAAAGATCGCACACAGCGGCCCCGCGATATTGATCCACGAATGGCGGCGGAGCGGCGGCGCAATTAGATCGGGCCGGCGCGGCGCCGGGCGGGGATTGTTCGCCGCGTCCGCCATGATTTAGCGGCCCGGCGCGGATTCCGCCGCCGGAGCGGCGGCCTTCACACGGTTGGCGCGATCGCGCCGCTCGGCTTCGCGCTCTTTCACCATCCGATCGATATGGTCCGCGGCGCGATTGATTTCCGCCGCCGATTCCGCAACTTTGCGCGCCGCCGCGGCCGCCGCCTTGAGCGCCTTGTTTGCGGCTTCGAGCGCGCGGTCCGCCGACTCTTGAGCGCGCGCCGCGTCCGCATCGGCCTTGGCGGCGGCGGCTCGCGCCTGCGCGGCTTGCTCGCCGTTATGCGCCGCGCATCCCACGATCGAAAGCGCAAGCATGGCGGCAATCGGCATGAAGAGAACTTTTCGCATTGAATGTCTCACCGAAACAGCAGAGATTCGAAAATCCGGTTCTCCGGTTGGCTGCATTGTTCTGATAGCAGTTTTCCGTCCCCGCCTTCCAGCCGTTCCGGGCGCGGACCGGAAAGAGTTAAGGGGGCGCGGCCGAGTTCCCTCGCAGGTTTGGTTTCCGCTGTTTTTCGAGGCGCGTGCGGCGTGGTCATTCGCCGAGTTCGCGGCGGCAGGCTTTCTCCAGAGGGCCAAGGCGGTCCGCGATCGAACGCCACAGCATATCCGTGTCGATGTCGTCGTAGTCGTGGCGGAGCACGCTGCCGAGTTGGCGGAGTTTTGCGAATTCCGCTTCGGGATATTTGGCGTCGAGGCTATCGCCCAGCTTGCGCGCGGCTTCGGAAATGCGTTCCAGGCATCGTTCGATGGCGTCCTGGGTCTTTCGATCGGAGCGGAGCTTTTTCGGAGAGATTCCGCGGACATGGGAGCGGATGCGGGAGATATTGTCCAGGATATCGCGCAGGCGTCGTTTTGGATCGTTAGAAGACACGGATTTCATCGCGTAGAGCGCCGGGGCTGACATGAGGCTTGAGTTTGTCGCGCCGAGCAACATCGACGGGCCTGGAAACGAGGCTTTGGATTTCCGCGACGATGCCCGCGTAGTCGAACAGGTCGATCGGCCGGCGGGCGTCGAGATCGACAATCAAATCAAGGTCGCTGCCGGGACGCGCGGCGCCGCGCGCCATGGAGCCGAAGAGCGACAGATGCCTGACTCCCAGTTTGCGCAGACGCGGCGCGGCCGCACGCAGTGCGCGGAGAATCGTGGGAAGCTCGTGAGACGCGGGATCGGAGGGCGCGGCCTCGTTTAGGAGGACCGCCCCGCGCGGGAGCAAGCCGACGCCGCCCGCCTCAAGCGCCGCTCGAATGGCGGCCCGATTGGCCGGAATCGGTTTGTGGATGGAGCGCTCGAAGTGGGCGACAGTGAGCCGGGAAACGCCCGCCTGCCCGGCCAATTGAGCCTGGCTGAGGTTGAGCAGCGCGCGTCCCGCGCGGCAGGTCTCCGGAGTTAAATTCGGCGCTTGGGCCACTTTTATGCAGGATATATAAGGTAATATAAAATATCAATGCCGCTCGCAGGGCCGTGGCGTCCGGGGCGGCCAAGGGCCACGCTGACGTTGATAATGTGCGCCCGGCGGCGCGATTCCGTTCAAAAATCGGCGGCGAATTGGTGGCTTAGCTGGCTGGTAAAACATTCCGGTTCCGTCCATACTAACGCCCGTTAGGGAACTCGAATCACAATCCCCGCCAGGTGAGAGAGCATGACGATTCCATTGATTCCACCCGAAGAGGCGAATAAGCGCGGCGCCGCCGCCGGAGTGCCGTCGCCATTGATGACGGTCAATGCGTTCCGCGCGCTGATCAACAATCCCAACGTGGCGGGTCCCGCCGGACGGCTCTTGGCGGCGCTGCTCTTCGGCGGATCGCTCGATGCGCGGCTGCGCGAATTGATTATCCTGCGCAACGGATGGCTCTCCGCGTCGGAGTATGAATTCTGCTCGCACGTTTCGGTGGCGCGCCGGTTGAACATCTCCGATCAGGACATTCTGGGCGTGCGCGATCCCGCCAAGTGCGCCTCGTACAACGATCTCGATCGCGCCGTGCTCAGGATGACCGATCAATTGATGACCGGCACCGACGTCGATCCGGAAACCTGGGCGATGCTGGAAAAATCATTCAACGCGCCGCAATTGATCGAATTGGTGATGGTCGCCGGCTATTGGCGCCTGTTCGCGGCGTTCCTCAAGGCGGCGAAAGTGCCGCTGGACGAAGGCGCCGCAAGCTGGCCGGACGGCATCAAACCGCCCGCCCCCGCGCGCGGCTGAACAATACCTCGGCCTCGCGTTCCCCCTTCCCAGAAGGGGAAGGGGGCCAGGGGGTTAGGTTAAAGGAGTACGGGATGCCGCCTGGATTGGAATTGGCCAAGGCCGCCGCGGGCGAGCCGTATTGCGGGATGCTCGGAATCCGCCTCGAACGGGCGGACCGGGACGGTGCAAAAATTGTGTTGCCGTTCCGCGAGGAGATTAGCAATCCGGGCAAGCAGGTGCATGGCGGCGTCGTGTCGTCGCTGCTCGGAATCGCGGCGCGAATCGGCGCGCTTGCCGGGATCGATATGCCGGGGACGCCGCTTACCAACACCGTCGAGCTGCATGCCGCCTACCTGTCCTCGGCGGTCGGCGAAGACATGATCGGAGAGAGCCGCGTACTGCGGCGCGGCAAGGAACTCGCCCATGTCAGGACCGATGTCGTCACGCCGGCCGGCAAGCCGATTGCGACCGGAACCGCAATCTTCCGCGCGGTGCCCGGCCCGGAGAATACGGCGGGCGCGCCGATGAATCCGCCCTTCACGGTGGAAACGCGCGATATCCCGTCGCTGGCGAGAATGCTCACGTCGGCCGCGTTTATCGGCCGGCTTGGCATCGACCTCGACTATTATTTTCAGGGGCGCGCGCGCTTGCGGATGCCGTTTCGCGCCGACCTGGCCGACGATACCGGCACGATGCACGAGGGCGCGCTGGGCGCGTTGATCGACACGTCCGGCGCGATGGCGGCGTGGTCGCTGATTAAACCGGCGGGCGGGATGCGCGTTTCGACGGCATCGATCGACGTGAACTTTTTCGCGTCGGCGCCGGGCTTGGGTGTGACCGCATATTCCCACAATTTCGCGCGGCGCAAGGAACTGTACTTCAACCGCGTCGATGTAATCGCGGATGACGGGACGATCGTGGCTTGCGGTTCGGTAATCTATCGAATCGTGATCCCGGAGTAATTCGGCGAGTAATTTGGGAGGACAATACGATGGCGCAAAAGAGCATGGCGGTGGTTCAAACCGGGACCGAGAAGCTCGAAATCCGCGAGTTTCCGATTCCCGAAGTTCACGACGACGACGGCCTCCTGCGGCTGGAGGCGTGCGGAATTTGCGGCAGCGATTACGAGCAGTACGAAGGCGCATTCGGCCAGTTGAACTATCCGGTGATTCCCGGCCACGAGCCGCTCGGAATTATCGAAAAGGTCGGCGCCTCGGCGGCCAAACGCTGGAAAGTTAAAGAGGGCGACCGCGTCGCCGTCGAGGTGATGCTCCCGTGCGGCTTCTGCGAGCAGTGCCTGTCGGGGCAATACCGCCTCTGTTTCGGCAAGGGCCGGATGTCCGCGTATGGCTATACATCGACCAAAGAACCGCCGTCGCTCTGGGGCGGCTACGCGCAACACATGTACCTCGATCCGCACACGGTGATGCACAAGATGTCCCATTCGGTGCCGGCCGAACTCGCGGTGCTGTTCAATCCGCTGGGTGCGGGAATCCGCTGGGCCGCGCAACTCCCCGGCACGGGAATCGGCGACAGCGTCGCGATCCTCGGGCCGGGACAGCGCGGACTCGCGTCGGTGGTCGCGGCGAAGGAGGCCGGCGCGGAAACGATCATCGTGACGGGACTAAAACGCGACGCCAAGAAGCTCGAATTGGCGAAGCTCTTCGGCGCGACTCACACCGTCAATGCCGACGAGGTCGATCCCGTCGTCGCGGTGCGCGAGGCCACCAATCACAAGGGCGTGGACATCGCGGTCGATGTGGCCGCTTTCTCCGCCACCACGGTCGTTCAGGCGATCGACATGACGCGGCGCGGCGGCACGATCGTGCTGGCGGGCACCAAGGGCGCCAACATGGTCAAGGAGTTGATGAGCGACAAGATCGTGTTCAAGGAACTCCGCATCCTGGGCGCGATGGGCGTCGATCTTCATGCCTACGCGCCCGCCGTCAGAATCATCGAATCGGGCCGCTACCCGTTCGAGAAGATGCACACGCATACGTTCCCGCTGGAGAAAGTCGAGCAGGCGATCAAGACGCTCGCCGGCAAAGTCCCCGGCGAAGAAGCGATTCACATCGCGATCAAGATGTAACGAGTGGCCGCGCCTTATCGTTGCGGTTCCGGCGGGGCGGGCGGCTTCAGAGCGGGCGCGGCGGGCGCGGCTTCACGCCCCATGCGAGTTTCGCCCACGGTGCGCGAGACCGGTTCGTTCCATCCGCCATTTCAGCACGTCGAATCGATCCTGGCCGAAGAACGGCTCACCGTTGAACACCATCAGCGGGACGCCCCAATGCCCGGCCGCCTTCTGGGCGGTTTCGTTCGCCACGATCGCTGCCTCGTAACGATCCGGATCGCGTTCGATTTCGCGGTCGAGTTCCGCCAGGTCCACTCCCGCGCGTTCCGCGGCGCGCGCCAGATGATCTCCACGATGCCAATCCCGGAGGCCCCCAAAAATCACGCGGCTCATTTCGGCAAGGAACGGCAGCCCCTTGCCGCGCGCCGCCGCCGCCACGCCGAGACGAGTCAGCCGATGGATATACGGCTGCTCCTTCGGCACCTCGCCCGTCGCCATGTTCATCACAATCGGATCCGGGAAGGGCCACGCATAAGGCATCGCAAGCATCTCCGCAATTCGCATCGTGTCGCGCAGCAGGTAGGGAGGCCACATCGGATTTATTTGCTTGAAAAATCCCGAAATCCGCACCGCGATCGGATAGACGGGGCGGACGCCGCATTTCACGTCGTAGTCGCGCTCCAATTCGATTAGCCGGGGCGTGACCAGGTAGGAATAAGGCGAGCGAAATGACCAGAACAGGTCGTATTCGAGCGTCATAAGCTTTCTCCACCGCGGCCCGCGCCAATCCGGGCACGCTCCGGCCGCGATTGAAATATAGAACAGATCGCCGGCTCCCGCATAACCTTAGACCGGCACGCCCGGTATCCATGTTGCCGGACGATTCAATATCGGCGATACTCGGCGCCGGAAACGGCGTGCAATGAATCAACTCAAGCTGGTAGGCGGACTGGGCTCCCCATATAGCCGCAAGATGCGCTCCGTGATGCGATTCCGGCGGATTCCGTTCCGATGGATTCTGCGCGGCTCCGTGGACGACGTGAACATCCCGGCGGTTGCGGTGCAATTGATTCCGGTGCTGGTGTTTCCGGGCGATGCGGGCGCGCCGGACGCCGCAATGATCGACTCGACGTTTCAAATCAAGCGCCTCGAATCGATGTTCCTGGAACGTTCAATTATTCCTCCCGATTCCGCGCTCGCCTTTCTCCATGAACTGATCGAGGACTACGCCGACGAATGGCTGACCAAGGCGATGTTCCATTACCGATGGAGCTACGCGGCCGATATTCACAAGGCCGCACCCGTTCTCGTGACCGATCGCGAGACCACGATGGCGCCGGAGGCCCTCGCGAAGGTGGCCAAAATGTTCGGCGATCGCCAGATTGGGCGGCTCCGTGTCGTCGGTTCCAACGCCACGACCAGGCCCGTAATCGAAGCCGGCTATCGCCGGTTGCTCGGCCTCCTCGACGCGCATCTGGCCGCGGGCAATCGATACCTGATGGGCGCGCGGCCGGGCGCGGGCGACTTCGGGCTGTTCGGGCAATTGAGCCAGCTCGCGCTGTTCGATCCGACCTCCGCGGCGATCGCGGCGAATGAAGCGCCGCGGGTCGTTTCCTGGGTGTCGAACCTCGACGATGCGTCGTCGCTCGAGGTTGACGCGCGCGGATGGATCGGCCGCGATCGAATCGGCGCGACGCTGCGCGCCTTCTTTATCGAAATCGGCCGCGGGTACGCTCCGTTCCTACTCGCCAACGATCGCGCGCTGACGGCGAAAGCGGTCGAGGTGCGATGCGAAATCGACGGACGGCCATGGGTTCAAAAGCCCTTTCCCTATCAGGGGAAATGTCTGCGCTGGCTGCGCGAAGGACATGCCGCGCTGTCGCCCGAAGATCGGGCGTTCGTCGATTCGACACTCGGCGGCACCGGCTGCGAATCGATTTTCTCGTCCTAATCGTTCAAAGCGGGCACCCAATTCCCGTGGAATCCGAACGGCACGCGATGCGGCGCCGTGACGCGTGCGGCCGGCTCGTGCGAAGAGAACTCGCGGCGGCGCCTAATTTAATCCTCCCACCTTTTTCAGAATCGCTCGCTTATTGCACGCGATTCAAAAGCTGCCTTTCTATTTCGCAGTAATATGGGGCGCCTCGCTGTAGAGCTATTGGAAGGACCTGAGGTCTGCAAGATCGCCGCGCCCGCGCGCTCAAGATGCCGCCGCGCGCTTCTCCGGCGGGGCTCGAAGCTGATTCGCAGGCGTGAGCCGGTGGCTTTCGCCAGCCGCTCCAGCGTGCGCATCGAGGGATAGGCCCACGTCACAAACGTGAAATTTTTCGTGCCTTACCTCGACGGCGTCCCCTGCGGCGCGCTTGCCTGACTGCCGGGGGCAAGTTATCGTTTTCGGCGTGGCCACCATCGCAAAAATTATCGCCGCGACCGATTTTTCCGAAGACTCCAAACTCGCGCTCGATTACGCCGAGGACTTGGCGCGCAAATTCTCCGCCGAGATAATCCTCCTCCACGTCGATCAGCCGCTCGCCCCCGTCATCATGACGCCGGAGCTTGGCCCCGCGATGGACGTGGGCGCGATGAACCGGATTGCCGAGGAACAGCGCCTGCTCGCGCAGCGCGAACTCGACGCGATCGTCCGCCGACTGCGCGATAGCGGCCTTAAGGCGCGCAGCCTGCTCAAGGTCGGCTCGCCGTTCCTGGAGATCGTTCGCACCGCGCTGGCCGAGAACGCCGGGCTAATCGTCCTTGGCACGCATGGCAGGACGGGGCTCGCGCACGTGCTGCTCGGGAGCGTGGCGGAGCGCGTGGTGCAGAAGGCGCCCTGCGCGGTAATGACGATTCGCCATCCCGATCGCAAGTTTAAGCACCCCTTGGACAAATAATGGTGGGCTTTCGCTCGCGCGCCCCGGCTGTTAGAACTGCCGTGGTGAAGTCCCTGCGCGCCCGCCCTGCCCCGTGCGATTCGATTCGCGCGGTGGTTTTGATGATTGTTTTCGCGGTCATCCTTTTTCTTACGGCATTTCCGGTGGCATTGGTCCACGCCGGCAACAATCGCGCCGTCGAAGGACGGCACGGAATGGTCGTCTCCGAGAATGCCTACGCGACCCACGCGGGATTGGAAATCCTCGAGCACGGCGGCAATGCGATCGACGCGGCCTGCGCCGCCGAACTCGCCATCGGGGTGACCAATCCGGGCGCGGCGGGGCTGGGGGGAGGCGGCTTCATGCTCGTCTATCTCGCCAAGCCGCACGCATTTTACGCGCTCGATTTCCGTGAGACCGCGCCGCTTCGCGCGACTCCCGGCATGTACCTGCGCAACGGCAAGCCCGACGGGAAACTCGCGCTTATCGGTCCGCTCGCGGTGGGGGTGCCAGGCGAAGCGGCGGGAATCGGCGCGGCGCTGAAGCGCTTCGGCACGATCAAGTTCCAGCGGGCCGCGGCGGAGGCGGAGACCCTCGCCGCGAACGGGTATGCCGCCAGCCCGCATCTGGCCGCCGAAATCTCGGAGAACGCGGCGGCGCTCAAGCGGGATCCGGAACTGCGCAAAATTTTCTTTACGCGCGGCGGCGTTCCGCGCAAGGCCGGTGAACCGATCAGGGACACTGACCTGGCCGCGACGCTCAAGAAGCTGGGCGACGACCCGGCGGCGAATTTCTACCACGGCCCGATCGCGCACCGGATCGCCGCCTTGATGAAATCGAAAGGCGGGATTATCGGTACGGCGGACCTCGCCGGTTACGGCCCCGTCTGGGCCGCGCCACTCGAGCGCGAATACCACGGCTATGAAGTTCACGTAATGCCGCCGCCGTCGTCGGGCGGCGTGCTACTGGAGATGCTGGGGATGCTCGCGCCGGGCCATTTGGCCGGTTTGGGCGTCAATTCGCCGCCCTATCTGGCGCGGCTAATCGAGGTGATGCGGCAGGGGTTCATCGAACGCAACCGCTACGCCGATCCGGCGTTCGTCCACGTGCCGATCGCGGAGCTGCTGTCGGACAGCCACATCGCCAAATTACGCGACCGCGCGTTGCACGGCAAAACGCCGCCGCCCACCGCCGCTCCCGCGCACGATCATGGCACATCCAACCTGATCGTGACCGACAAGGATGGCAACGTCGTCGCGCTGACCTCGACAATCAACACTGCCTTCGGCGCTAAAATCGCGGTGCCGGGGCTGGGCATTATCCTGAACAATGAAATGGACGATTTCGCAGTGGCGCCCGGCGTCCCGAACGTGTATCGGCTCGAGGGCGCGGCCGCCAACGAAATCCAGCCCGGCAAGCGGCCGCTTTCGTCGATGACGCCAATTATCGTCACCAAGAACGGCCGTCCCGTGATGAGCGCCGGCGGTTCGGGCGGCCCGCTGATTCTGTCGGGAGTGCTGCAGGTGACGCTCGACATCTTGGATTTTCATCTCGGCGCGGCCGGCGCGGTCGCCTTGCCGCGAATTCACGAGCAGGCCGCGCCCGCCACGGTGCTGGCGGAGGATTCGATGCCGGCGGGCACGATTCGCGAGCTGCACCAAATGGGCTATGACATCAGGCTGGTCCACGCACTCGGGGCGATCGACGCGATCGCGATCGAGCCGGGAAACCTCCGCGGGGCGTTCGATCCGCGCAAAGGCGGCGGCGCCGCCGGGTATTGATGCTCGATTTTCGTTTCGGCGCGCGGCTGATACGCTGTAACCGCCGATTCCGGCCCCGGCTTTCGCTCCGGCATTACCGCCGCTCCGGTAAAAGCCGCGCCCCGGCTGCCGATGACGACCAAAGTTAGCAGGCCCGCCCCTGCGCCCCGCGCCTCCGATCGCAACGGAGAAGCATCGCCGCCGGTTGCGTTCCCGCCTCCGGCTCGCAATGAAGCGGGTGCTCCCGCGCCCTCGAACCTTGCCGGAGTCTCTCCGCGCGGATGGCTCGCGAGGATTCTGATCGTCACGGCGCTGGTGCTAAGCCCGTGCCTGGGGCACGAGTTTGTGTTCGACGATTGGGACCAGATCGTCAACAACCGCTACCTCGGCAATTGGCATTTCGTCTGGAAATCGTTCGCAAGCGACGTGGTTTGGTTCCGAAATCCGCTCATGGCGGGGCAAAGCCACTACTACCGGCCGCTGAACGACGTCTGGCTCGCGCTCAACTTCCGCCTGTTCGGCGCGGCGCCGATCGGCTGGCATGCCGCGGCGATCGCGCTGCACCTGCTCGTCGTTTGGCTGGTATATCGCGTTGCCTCGATTCTGGCCGGCGCGAGTCCCGGCGTGGAAGACCGATGGACGGGAGTGCTCACCGCCGCGCTGTTCGCCCTGATGCCGATTCATGCCGAGCCGATCGCATACGTTGCGGCGGTGGCGGCGCCGCTCGCGGCCGCATTCGAGTTGGGAGCATTTGAGCTATACCTGCGGCGCGGGCCGGAGCGCGATGGCGCGCTCCGGCTAGCCGCGTCACTTGGATTATTCGGCTGCGCGCTTTTGACTTATGAGAGCGCGGTGGTGTTCCCGCTACTGGTTGTGGTTCACGCTTTCCTGTTCAGTTCCAATAGGTTCCATGCGTCCTATAGGGCCGATGCGGGTGGCGCGCGCGATGCGATCGCGGCGGCGTGGCCTTATGCGATCCTGTCGGCCGCATATCTGATCCTGCGATACCGCGTTTTGGGTTTTATCTTCGCACCACAAGTATTAAATCCGCCACCGGCACTCGCGGCGGCATTGACGATGCCGCTCGCGCTCGCCACCGACTTGACCCTACTTTTTATGCCGTGGCGCGCCGCGCCCACGCATCCGTTGCGTTTCGTACACAGCCTTGCGTCGTCCGGATTCTATCTGCCGGCGATCGGACTCGTGGCGCTGTTCGCCGGCGGCTTCATGCTGCTGCGGCGCCATCCGCATCGGCGGTTGTATTTGTTTTGCGCCGCGTGGATTCTAATCGCGATCGCGCCGACGCTCAATTTGCGCGCGTTGCTGTCGGCCGCCGCAATTCAGGATCGCTACCTGTACCTGCCATCGTTCGGATTTTGCCTGATGGCCGCGAGCCTGATTGTGTCGTTCGGGAGCGGCGATGCACGCCGGACGCGCGCGGCCGCAATCGTGGCCGGCGCCATTGCGGTGGCATACGGCGCGATGCTGTTCTCGGCCGAACGGTATTGGCGCGACGAAATCGTACTGTTCTCCAAATGTGTGAAAGAGGAGCCGAATGCGTGGATCTGGCGCAACGCGCTGGGGATGACACGGTTCGGGCGCGGCGATCTAGCGGGTGCGCGGCGCGATTTCGAAGCCGCCCATTCGCTCGATCCCAATCAAGTTGGCAACCTTTATTTCCTCGGCCTGTTGTACGAAAAGCTCGGCGACTATCGCGACGCCGAGAAGGCGATCACGGAGCGGATGAAGCTGCTTAAGTACCCCTCGGCCGGTGGTTACGCCGGACTGGCGTTCGCTGCCGACGGCGCCGGCGATGCGCACGAAGCGGAATCCGCGCTCGCACGAGCCGCCGCGCTGCCGGATGGCGCCGTTGTCGCGGCCCTCGCTCGCGCGCAGCTCCGCTTCCGCCATGGCGACGCCAAGGGCGCCGCGCAATTCATCGGCCCCCTGCTCGCGCATCCGCCCGAAGACGTCCCAACGCTAATCGCGATCGGAACGGAACTCGCGGCTGAGCACCGCTACGCCGATGCGCTCGCGCCCTATCGCGATGCGGGGCGGATCGATCCGCACTATCCGGGGATTCATCGAAGGCTTGCGTCGGTGCTCCACGAATTGGGCCGGGATCGCGAGGCGCGGACGGAATGCGCGGCGGAATTGGCGGAAGCCCCCAACGATCGCGGCACATTGGCGCTGATGGCCGCTATCGAACGCGGTGGCGGGGCGGTCGCGCGGTAGCGCGGTAGCGCGCGGACTGGAGAGCGCCGGCGGTTGATCGTAAATTCGAGGCGAACGAGAGAAGCGAACTCATCCAATGCCGCCTGAAAACAATCGCCCTCCAAGCCGGCGCGACCCCACCGGCTTGACCGCTTTCGCCATATATCTGCCGATCTCCGCGCTTATCATGGGCCGGACGCTCATTGGCCACTTCCACGATTCATACATTGGCATAAATAACAATCCATTTCTCTTTAAGGGCATCAACGCCGATCCATACGGTTTTATGTGGTTTCTGGCCTGGTGGCCGCTATCGATTACCCATCGAATAAACCCGTTCTTCACCCGTCTGCTTTGGCATCCGATCGGATTAAATCTTACTTGGACAACCTCCATCCCTCTACCGAGCATTATTTTGTGGCCGGTGACGGCCGCCTGCGGCCCGATTGCGGCATATAACTCCCTGATATTGATCGCCCCGCCACTGGCGGCGTGGGCGGCCTTTCTGCTTTGCCGCCACGCGTCCCAATCGTGGTTTGCGGCGCTTCTGGGCGGATATATTTTTGGCTTCTCCAGTTCAATTTTGGGCGCCGAACTGGCAGGCGCCCCGCAGATTTCGCTGGTTTTCCTCGTGCCCTTGGCTTGTCTCACAGTGGCGCACGTGATCGAGGGAGCAATTTCGGCTCGCAGGCTCGCGATTTCACTTGCGGCAATCCTGACCGCTCAATTCCTTATTTCCACTGAGGTGTTTGCGACGCTGACCATGTTTGGGGCGGCGGCATTGTTCCTGGGTTGGTTCTTCGCGGTGCCCGGCATGCGGCGGCGAATAGCTGGAGTTCTATTTCCAATAGCATGTGCCTACGCGGTGTCAGCGGTGGTTCTCAGCCCGTTCATCTATTGGTCATTCGCCTTGGGCTGGCCGCACGGCGAAATGTGGCCGCAGGCGGCAAAGCTCTTTTCCGCCGGCTCATTGGACTTCCTCGCGCCTTCCCGCTTTCCATTGCTGGTAATCGCGATCGCCTACATCGCGCGCAATTGGCGCACGCCGTTATGCAAGGGGCTCGCCGCATTTTTGGTTATTGCCACAGTACTCTCCTGGGGGCCGCGCCTCCATATCGCAGGCCAGACATACATTGACCTTCCCGGAAAACTCATTACGTCCCTGCCCCTGATAAATAAGGCGCTGCCGGCGCGCTTCATACTATACAGCGTTCTTTGCCTCGCGATAATGACCACCCTTTGGATAAGTTCCAACCGGTATGGCCGGGGTATGAATTTAACCATTGCCACAGTTTTAATTCTGCTGCTGCTGCCGGATTTTTCCACGGCTTGGACGAGTCCGGTGGAGAATTCTCCTTTTTTCACCAGCGGGATTTTCCGTAAATACCTCCGCCGGGGAGAAAATGTGCTGGTGCTGCCATTCGGCTCTCGCGCCGCTAGCATGCTGTGGCAGGCGGAAACCGGAATGTATTTTCAAATGGCCGGCGGATACACCGGACCGCCGCCACCCGAATATACCGGATGGCCCATTATGTTCGCATTTACAGCGGAATCCTATTTGCCGGACACCGCCGATCAACTGGGCGCATTTATGCGGCATCATCGCGTCGATGCCGCAGTGGTTGCGAATGGCGACAAGAACGCCGGCTTTTGGGGAAGCTTGCTATCCCAATTCTCCGCTCCACCGGCCGCGTCCGGCGGCGTAACCGTCTATCGCATTCTTCCGGCAACGCTCGAGCGGTATCGCGGCGTGACCGCATTTCAGATGCGGCAGCGGGCCGACTCAGCCGCAATCGACAGCCTCGTGATCGGCGCGGCGCGATGGCTCTCCGCCGGTTACGATCCCGCGCAACTTACGGCGACGGGGGCGGTCGAGCGAAACTTTCTCCAGGCGGACTGGTGCGCTGGCCGCCCTGAAAACGTAGTCGCCGGCGAACGGAATAAGGCGATTGGGTTGGATTTAACGAATCATTGGTTTTGCGGAGCGTGGCTCGGAGCAACGCACGAGGGGCACGTTACTGTCGCGATATACGGCATCTACGGTGAACTTGAACCCGCTCTCACCCGGCTTCGTGGAGACGCATCGCGGATTTATTTCCCATATCCCCGCAATCTGCTCGCTCCCGGCGCCGCCACTCCGCCTCCCAATGCGCGAGGTTTGATGCAAATCGTATTCAACCGCGAGCAGTTGATCGCGGCCGCCGCGAAGCTGGCAAAAGGACCGCGGCCGTAGCTTTTGTGCGTGTTCCGGCTCGGCTCGATCGAGACGCCGTCGCGCGCTTTCTTGTTTTCGCATTCGGTTTCGTCGTAACGTGGGCTGTTCGCGAATGCCCCATACGGTCGCAGCGGAATCGCGGCCGGACAAGGAGAGATTGATGAAGTTTGGAATTTTCATGGCCCCGTTCCATCGCGTCGGCGAGAACCCGACCCTCTGTTTCGAGCGCGACCTGCAACTGATCGAATGGCTCGACGCGCTCGGCTTCGACGAGGCCTTTATCGGCGAGCATCACTCGGCGGGATGGGAGATTATCCCCTCGCCGGAGGTATTCATGGCGGTCGCCGCGATGCGCACCAAGCGAATCATGCTCGGCTCCGGCGTGGTCAGCGTCCCGTACCATAATCCGTTTCACGTCGCGAATCGGTTCGCGCTCCTCGACCATCTGACGCACGGCCGCGTGATCATGGGATGCGGTCCGGGGGCGCTTGCCTCCGACGCGCACATGCTCGGAATCGATTCGACGACGCAGCGCCATCGCATGGTCGAGGGCGTGAAGGCGATTATCCGGCTCTTTACTGAAGAAGGGAAAATTTCGATTGACGGATCGTACTTCAAGCTGGTCGATGCGCACCTGCAGGTGAAGCCCTTCCAACAGCCGCACATGCCGATCTTCGTCGCCAGCACGATTTCGCCGTCCGGGATGGTCGCGGCGGGCCAATTGGGATGCGGCGTGCTGTCGGTCGCCACCTTCGCGCCGCGCGGCTTGGAGGACATCCCGAAGCGGTGGACGATGGCGGAAGAAGCGGCGGCGGAAAGCGGCAAGACGGTCGATCGCGCGAATTGGCGGCTGGTCTTCCCGGTCCATCTGGCGGAATCGCGCAAGGCCGCGATGGACGAAATCCGCGACGGCGCGAACTCATGGATACAAGATTACTTCATCAACACGCTCGGCGTGAAAATTCAGTTCGAGGAATATGCGGGCCAGCCGACCGACGAGATGACGATCGATCGGATGGCCGATCGCGGCGGCGTGATCGTCGGCACTCCCGACGACGCAATCGCGCGGATCAAGGAATTGCAGCAGGCCTCGGGCGGCTTCGGTGGAATCCTCGCGCTGGCGCACGAATGGGCCCCGCGCGAAAGCATCAATCGCAGCTACGAACTATGGGCGCGCTACGTCGCTCCGCAATTTCAAGGGGGCGTCGCCGCAGGCGTGAAATATTCCCGCGATTGGGCGCGCGAGAACAAGGACATCATGTTCGCGAAGGCATTCGCGGGCGTCGCCGGCGCAATTCAGGAATACGCGGTGAAGAAAATGGAGAAAGGCGAGAAGGTCCCGGAACAGATGACCCGCCCCCCGGATCGGGTCCGGCCGTAGCGAGGGTTGGGCGATGCGCCAAGCGATTGCGTCGCTTGGATTTAGGGGCTTCTTCGGGTAACATGTTACTCAAAGGAAGTGGAGAAACCTGTGGCCAGTAGCACCCGTCTTTCGCTCCGCGAGAAGCAACGCCGCTATCGGAATCGGTTGCGCGCGCAAGGGCTGCGCCCGATTCAAATTTGGGCGCCCGACACCAGAGCGCCGGGGTTCGCCGCCGAATGCCGCCGCGAAGCGCGCCTCATCAATCGATCCCGCGGCGAGCGCGAAGCCCTGCGCTTTATCGCGGAAGTCGCTGACTGGGACGGTGAATGAAGGCGCCGCTCGCCGTTCGGCGCGGAGACCTGGTAATCGTCGCCGCCAAAGGCATCTATAGCGGCAAGCCGCGTCCCGCGCTCGTCGTGCAGGCGGACTACTTCGCGGACATTGACAGCGTCGCGTTGTGCCTTATAACCACAGAGCTTATTGACGCGCCTCTCACTCGCCTGACAATCGAACCCGCGCCGGAAAATGGCCTCGCGCACCCTTGTCAGGTCATGATCGACAAAATCGTAACCGTACCGCGAGAGAAAATCGGCCGGCGGATCGGCGCGCTAGATTCGCGGACGATGACCGCTGTTGACCGGTCATTAGCGCTCTTTCTCGGAATCGCATAACGAGCCATGTCCGTCACCGCTCGCGAGACCCGCTTCTTCGCAAACTCTGCCGTGGCGGCGCCGTGTTGCGAACAATTAAAGATGTCCGCGTCATAAACATTGGAGATGTCCGCTGGATCGGGATCATGGAGTTGTGGAACATGCGGGATCGCCTCCTGAGTTTGGGGTAATAAACATTTTTCCGCC
>JBOHWK010000171.1:0-9811 GCA_050736715.1 Binataceae bacterium (SeqCode)
TCTTCCGCGCTCAACACCAACTCCGCCTTGGGTCTCCCGGTTCGCATCGGCAACTCTCCTTAACCCGAAAAGATGCCGGATATGCAAGCAAGAATTATGCTAGATAATTACGGGACAGGACACTAGCGCGGGTAGGCGTCGCTGCCCATTTCGAGCGCGTCCAGCCCCGACCATTCGACTTCGGCCAGCACGCGGTTTCCGATCGTCCGCTCCACGATCAGAAAGAAGATCGTCGCGAGCGTGAAGACGACAATGAGATTTGTTGCGACGCCGATCGATTGCGCACAGAACTGGCCGGGATCGCCGAACAGGAGGCCGCGGACCGGGCCGGCGACGCCGTTCCATCCGTTGCCGTAACTGCCGTCGGCAAAGAGGCCCAGCGCGAGCGCGCCCCAGATTCCGCACCCGCCATGCACCGCGATCGCGCCTACGGGATCGTCGATTTGGAAGCGGTGTTCGAGGACCATCACCGCCCATACCACGAGCAGGCCCGCCACCGTCCCGATTAGCACCGCCGCCGCCGGAGATACGAAGGCGCACGACGCGGTAATCGCGACGAGGCCGCCCAAGAGGCCGTTGCAGGCCATCGCGATGTCCGGCTTGTTGAAGCGATTCCATAGGTAGAGCATCGCCGCGAGCGCGCCCGCCGCCGACGCCAGCATCGTGTTCGCCGCGATCAGGCCAATTCGCGCGTCGGTCGCGGCGAGCGTCGAGCCGGTGTTGAAGCCGAACCATCCGAACGCAAGGATCAGCGTCCCGATTACCGCCATCGGCAGGTTGTGCCCCGGAATCGCGCCGATCGTGCCGTCGCGGCGGAACTTGCCGATTCGCGGGCCGAGCACGATCGCGCCCGCCAACGCCGCCACGCCTCCGGTCATGTGAACCACCGAGGAGCCGGCGAAATCGACGTGGCCGTGTCCCAAGCCGAAATTGACGCCGAGTTGCGCGAGCCATCCCCCGCCCCAGACCCAGTTGCCATAGAGCGGATAGAGGAACATCGACATGAAAATCCCGTAGGTGAAAAACGCCTTGAACTTCCACCGCTCCGCCATCGCGCCGGTCGGAATCGTCGCCGCGGTATCCATGAAGACCAGCGCGAACATAAACATCGCGAGACTTGCGGGATCGTGGCCGACGTCGATCAGCGCGAACTTGCTCCAGCCCAGAATCCCGAACGGATGGCCGCCGATATTAAGCGTGAGTTCATGATGCGGGATCGCGATCGCGCCGAGCGACGGCCAATGAGCGATTCCACCCATCATAAATGCGTAGCCGGTGAGCCAAAAGCCGATGACGCCGATCGGATAGATGACGAAGTTCATTGTGATCGTGTTGACGGCGTTCTTGGCGCGGGTGAGGCCGGTCTCGAGCATCGCAAAACCCACCTGCATGAACATCACGAGGAAGCCTGCGATCAGCACCCACGCGAGATTCAGCGAGTGAACGAGCGCGGGCGGTGCGGAGGCGGCGGTGCTGGCATGGGCGGCGGCGGTGGACGACAGCATCGCGGCGAATGCCGCGGCGGAGAGAACTCGCGAACGCATTGAAATCATTTCATCTGCCCTCGATAGGACCGGTGCGCCGGACCAGGCGCCGCCGGGTAACGATTGGCGAGCCAAATCAGCAGCGCGAATAGCGCGGCAAGCGACCCAAAAAACAGGGCGTAACCCAGCGTGCGGCGGGCACGCTGCCAGGCGAGGCTGCTCGGATGCAGCCGGCGGGCGCGTCCGGCCAGTTCAACCCGCGGCGGATCGCGCAGGTCGGCGAGCATTTCCGCAGCGTTGGCGTAGCGGTTACGCGGCTGGCGCTCGATCGCGCGCAGGATAATCTCCTCCAAGTGCGGATCGATATCGGGCTTCCATTTGCCCGGCGGCTGCGGGTCCTCGGCCGTCTTCGCGCGCATCATGCCGTAAACATTTGGTGCGGCGTACGGGAGGTGCCCGGTCAGCAGCTCGTAGAGGATCGTGCCGAGCGCGTAGAGGTCGCTGCGGGGGTCGCCGCGCCGGCCGCTGACCTGCTCGGGCGCCATGTAATCGGGAGTGCCGATCGTCGAGGACAGGCCCGACCAGGTTAGTCGCCGGGCCGAATGATCGAGCGCAATTCCGAAGTCCATGATTTTGGTGCGGCCCGCGCGGGTGATGAGAATGTTTTCGGGCTTGAGATCGCGATGGACCACGCCCTCGCCGTGCATATACACGAGCGTCTCGGCGATTTGGCGGGAGAAATCGAGCGCCTTTTCAGTGGTGACCGCGCCGTGGTTAATCAGCGCGCGCAGCGAGACGCCCTCGACGTACTCCATCGCGATATATATGCGGCTCTTTTTCCGCGGCGTAAGAATTTTAACGATGCCGGGATGGTTGAGGCGGCGGCCGACCTCCTCCTCGCGCTGGAAGCGGCCGTAGAATACCACGTCGCTCTCGAATTGCTGGTAGGGAACCTTGATCGCGACGATCTTGCCGTTGTCGAGCTGGTCGGCCGCCTCGAAAATCGAGGCCATCCCGCTCCGCGCGATCACTTCGGCCAGTTTGTACTGATCGAGAGTATCGCCAACGCCGACTTCGCGCATATTCAGATGCCGCCCCGGCAACGAGCGCGGCCTGCGAAGAAATTTACACTACCCGCGCCCCCATTCAATGGCGGGCCGCGCCGGCTGACAGCCGCTCCTCACCGCCCGAAAACCGCGCGCAGGCGGCCGCGCCAGCCCGCGGCCAGCGCATCCCCCACCGGCGCGAGCATCCTGAACACTGCGCAGGTGACGTTGTCGGCCGCGCCGCGGCGGTTGGCTTCCTCAATCAGCACGTGGCAGGCCGCCTCCGCGCCGAGGCCGCGCGTCAATGACTTCAGTTCGCGCTCCGCGATCGCATTGTGCAGGCCGTCGCTGCACAAAATAAGACAGTCGTGCCGGATTAGCGGCATCGCAAGGCAATCGACCGAAGCGATTAGTTCATGACCGAGACTGCGCAACAGCGCGGAGCGCTCGGGATGATCGCGGGCCTCGCGCGCACTCATTAGGCCCATCCTGACGCGATCCGCCACCATCGTGTGGTCGTTGGTGATCTGCGTGACCCGGCCGCGGCGAACCAAATAGAGCCGGCAGTCTCCCACATGAGCGGCGAACATCATCCCCTTCTCCACCGCCACGGCGGTCAGCGTCGTACCCATCCGCCGCAGCACCGGGACCGCGAGCGCCTTGCCGTGAATCTCGATATTGGCGCGCTGGACCGCGCGATAAAGCCGCCTGGCGGGATCCCAATCGGCGGGGCTTTCGCGATAGGCCGCAAGTGTGATTTCGATCGCCATCGCGCTTGCGACCTCGCCGCCCTCGTAGCCGCCGATCCCATCGGCGACCGCAAAGGCCACGCTGCCGTCAGTTTCGATTATGTGGCCGCAGGCATCCTCATTATTTTCGCGCCGCGTCCCGACGTCAGACAGCAGCGCCAAATCGAATTGGCGTTCGGAGGACCCGGCGGATGCGGGCGATGACCCCATTCCGGTCCAGCTTAGCGCGCATCCGGCCTTCCGAACGAGAGCCGGCAGAAACGCAGCCGCGCCGTGCGAGCGCATTGCGGCCGGCGCGATGGTTAATTACGCGCCAAAATAGAGAATTCCGAAACACAGCAGCATCAGCGGGAACCCGGTAACGAGGCCGACCCGTGCCCACTCGCGGCTGGAGATTCCGAGGCGGCCGGCGGCCACGATGTTCGGGATGTTGCCGGGAATCAGCATCCCGCCGCTGATTAGAAGTCCCATCAGGATGCCGCGCTGCTGGGCGGCGGTGAGCGCCGGGCCGATCTCGGCCGCGGTCAGCGTCGCGTTGTCCACCACGGCCGATATCGAGTTGAGCCAAAAGAGCGCCCATTGCGGCATTTGGCTGATGTATTCATCGACCAGCGGGCGCATTCCCCACGACAGCCCCACCAATCCCGCGACGAACAGATACACCTTGCCGGCGCGGAGCGCGACGTCGCCCCAATTTTCGGCATCGCGCGCCGCGTGCAGCGATTGCCCGCGGTGGGCCGGAATCGCGAGGCTGACTGCGGCGACGATTAGAATCCCTCCGATCACGAGCGGTCCCAACAGGCGCATTAGATACCAAAAGTCGGCGTGCAGCGCAGCGATCGCGATCGTGCCGAGCGGCTCGCCGACGGGGGTAAGCGCGGCGCCCAATCCGATCGAAAAGCAGGCGAGCACGACCGCCGTGATTTCGCTCTGACGATCGAGCTTCAACAGCGCAATCGCCTCGACCAGGACCAGCGCGGCAATTACGGCAGTGATCACACTCGAAACGAGGCCGAGCACCACGATCAGGCTGAAGTAAACCCAGCGGGCGGAGACGATCCTGGTAAGGCGTTCGATCCCGCGATCCAGCACGGGACGCGCGATCCGCGCCGCGGCGCCGAACACCAGCACGGCAGCCGTCAGCGCGATCGGCTCGGTGGCGGCGGCATGGAGCAGCTTCAGGCTCCATTGGCCGCTGACGCCCGCAGCAAGAGTGCCGGCGACGAGAAAAAAAACCTCGATGTTGCGCTCGATGGGCTTGATGAGGACCGGCCCGATCAAGACCGCCAATAGAATCAGGCCAAGCCCGTATATCATCAGCGGTTCAAACCGGACCGAACAATCCTCAGATTGCCGCTTCGCCGTGCTCCTTGGTGCGGATGCGGATCACGTCGGCAAGCGGCGTGATGAAAATCTTGCCGTCGCCGATCTTGCCAGTCGCGGCCTTGCGGATCAACGCTTCCACGATCGTCTCGGCCTGATCGTCGCGGGCGAGAATCTCCAGCTTTATCTTGGGCAGGAAATCGACGACGTATTCCGACCCGCGATACATCTCGGTATGCCCCTTCTGGCGGCCGAAGCCCTTGACTTCATATGCGGTCAGGCCGCTGATCCCGATTTTCGAGAGTTCCTCCTTCACCGCATCGAGCGTAAAGGGCTTGATAATCGCTTCTATTTTCTTCATTTGGCTATTACCTCTCGGCGAATCGAATCAACGCTACTCCGTATTGCGATTGCGGCGCAGAATATACACGGTCGCAATCAATGCGCCCGCGGCTACCGGAACGATCGGCGCCTGGAAGAAGAAGACCATCACGATCGCGGCGCTGACCGCGGCGCCCGCCGTCAGCATTTGGGTGCTTCTTGCCATCATTCTGGTTTCCTCCGCCGGATCATGCGGGCGAAGTCCGGCCGCCAGATGCGCTTGGGCGCAACCTTGGCTTCCAGAGAACGCAACTGCCGCACCAGATCGCGCTGCTCGCGCGAGCCGCTCACTTCCAGCGCTCGATCCAGATACTCGTTCGCGCGGCTCGGCACCCCCATCCGCATATAGCACTCCGCGATCCGAAAGTGCGCGAAGAAGCTGCGCGGGTCGGCGGCGATAGCGGCCTCGAACGCCCCCACCGCCGGATACATCTCCAGCGCCCGCATCAGCGCGATGCCCAAGACCAGTTGGATGTCGTGAGAGACCGGCTCCAACTCGGCGGCCTGACGCAGTAATCCCACCGCTTCCTCGATGCGATCGAATTCAACCGCCTCGATCCCGCGCTTGAGCAGCGCATCCGTGTCGCGAACGATCGGCGTCGGCCGCTTGCCCGCCATCTCAAAATCCTGCGTTACCGTCTGCACGATCATACCACCGTCTTGCCGCGCGCGTTACTTGTCGAAGATGCTCTTGCCCGGGCTAACCAATTGCCAGAGCACAAAGACCGCCAGCATCAGGACCGAAAATACGACTTGCCCAACCATGATTTAACTCCTCTCCTGTCAGCTCGCCGAGATCTCGACCGAACGGCCGAGGCCGGGGGTTACCAATTGAAATTCGGGATAGCCGAGCGCGCCCATTTCGGGTAGGTCCAAGCCCTCCAGTTCGCTCTGGGCGCTGACCCGCTGGCCCACGATCAGATCGATGATCGAGTTGCCGACGTAAGAGAGCGTGAACACGATCCCGATGAGCGTAGTGCAGCCGATAATTTGCGCGACCAACTGGGTCGGATCGCCGTAGAACAAGCCCGCGACCGACCCGTTGACGCCGTTCCAGCTTCCGCCGTAATTGCTCGTCCCGTCGGCGAACAGGCCGATCGAGAACACGCCCCACAGCCCACACGTGCCGTGGACGGAGATCGCGCCCACGGGGTCGTCAACCTTCATAATGCGTTCCACAAACTCGACGCTCAGGCAGACCAGCATTCCGGCCAGGAAGCCGATGATCGCCGCGCCCACCGTGTTCACGAAGCCGGAAGGCGCCGTGATCGCGACCAGCCCCGCGAGCAACCCGTTGCCGGTCATCGAGGCGTCGGGCTTGCCGTAGCGAATCCACATATAGAGGATGGCGCCGAACGATCCGGTGCATCCCGCCAGCATCGTGTTGACCGCGATCGTGCCAATCCGCAGGTCGCCGGCGCCGGACGCGCCCAAGGTGCTGCCGGGGTTAAACCCGAACCAGCCGAAGGCCAGGATGAAGCACCCGATCATGACCATCGTGATGTCATGCCCCGGCATCGGATTGGGTTTGCCCTCCCGGGTATATTTGCCGATGCGTGCTCCGATGATCATCGACACCGCCAGCGCGCTGACCCCGCCGACCGCATGCACGACGCCCGATCCCGCAAAATCGCAGTAACCGTGGCCCAATCCGTAATTGGTACCCAGCTGCGAGAGCCAGCCGCCGCCCCACGCCCAGTTGCCATAGAGCGGGTAGGTAATCGCGCCCAGGAACATGCTCGATATCGCAAAGGCCACGAACTTCCATCGCTCGGCTGCGGCACCTGTGACAATCGTCGCGGCGGTGTCCATGAACACCATCTCGAACAGGAACAGCACCATCACGCCGACGTCGTAGGTATGGCCGGACAGGAAGAATCCGCTGTGGCCAAACAAGCCCCATGACTTGCCGCCGAGGAAGTTGAAACTGAACTCCGCGTTAAGCGGATTGAGGCCGCCCAAGGTCGAAATCCCCGCGGAACCGCCCTGCTGAATCGCAAAGCCCATTACCCAGTAAGCGAACAGGCCGAATCCATAGACCATGAAATTCATCATCATGGTGTGGTTCGCGTTCTTAGCGCGGCACAGCCCCGTCTCGACCATCGCAAATCCGGCCTGCATGAACATGACCAGATACCCAGTGATGAGCGTCCACACGAAGTTAATCGCGATGCGGTTCTGGCCGACCATGTTGACCAGATCGGCCAGCGTCAAGCCTTTCTTTGAGTCGGATACAATGACGTCGTTGACAGTGCCGGTAAGCGTGCCGCCGGGGTCGCCCTTCGTGAGATCGGCCGTGCTCGGCCCGGAAATGTTCTTCAGGTCCAAATCTGTAATCGCGACCCCTTTGGGCGCCGGCTTTGCGGCAGCCGCCGGAGATGCCGCCGGCGAGGCTTGAGCATGGGCCGTGACGACCGGCATCGCCAGGCCGCTCAGCCACAGCGCCACGAGCGTCAATGAAAGGTAGCGTCGAAGTTTATTGATTCTGGCCAGCATTTGGTTTCCTCTCCCCCTTCACTGTTTCCAGATGGCGGTGGCGTTATGGGCGGGGTTCAGCACTCCAACGATGCCGAACAGGGCGATCAGAAAACCCAGCGTGGCGATGAATAGCTTCGCTATAACGGCGCCCACCAGCACACTCGACACCGCGACAAACCATCCGAACAAAATTACAATGATTCCCACTAGCTTCATTTCAGAATGTCCTCCCTACTACACGCGCTTCTCGGCCATGCCCTACGCGAGTTTAAGCGGCGGTTCCTCTTCAGCGTGTTCGAGCGGCTTAATCCGGTAAAAGCCGATGCACGAACCGACGAGGCACGCCAAACCGGCCAGAGCGACAATCCATCCGAGGTAGGCTAAGCCGGCCACAAAGAATGTGAACCCCACCAGAAAAATGAACAGACACCAACCCTGTTTACTGTTTGCGCCCATCAGGCATACTCCTCCGTCAATTCGATGCGGCCCAATCGCCGCCGATACACACTTTGCGCCCCCTTTTTGGGAGAATCGCAAGAAGGATGCCACGGAAAATTGACGCATTAATGTTGAATTTTGCATAACGGATGCTCACGCAATGGGCATCCGCCTGCCGGGCGGTCATCAGTACTCGCGAAGCGAGCCGGCGGCGCGTTATGTCGATTTGATATGGGAACGCGGGATGCCGAGTGCGACCATCAGGATCGGACTCTTTCCCGCCGCGTGCGGCGCGAAAAACTTCGCCGTATCGTCGTCATAAAAGGTCAGCCCCGTCGCGCCCAAGTTCAGCGCGTAAGCGGCAAGATAGGCTCGCCCGCCAAGAATGCCGGCCTCAAGATGTGCGTCGCGGTAGCCGCGATTTCCGAGCGCGCGGAGCGCGCGTTCCAGATCGGCCATGTAAACGACGAGCGCCGAGCAATCCATTCCCAGCGGCTGTTCGAGGCACAGATAGCCCGCCTCGGCGCGAAAGTTGCCGGCCTTGAGCAATTCAAATCCACGCGCCGCGCGATTGTAATAGTAGGCGCCCGGTTCCAGCCCATCGGCCGCATTCACAATCAGGTACGTATCGGTGAGCCGCGGAAGATCGGCGCGCGGACGATCGCTCGACGCCGCCATGATTGTTGCCAATTCCCGCGCCGGAATTGGGGCCTGCGCGAAAGTCCGTGTCGAACCGCGCCGCAGGATCGTCTCGCCCAGGCCCATCGCGTCGCGTGGAGGAATCGGATCGAATCGGAGGAGATTTTGGCCGGCGGGTTCCTCAATCGGCTCGACCGTCGCGCTCGCGACGGCGCCGGCTTCCTCCGCCGACAGCAACCGGGATTCGCGCTGAATCTTGACGATCGCGTCGTAAACGACTTCGTCGCGTGAGAGCGGAATCGTTTCGAGCGCGAGCGCCGACGCATTGGGGGATTGCCCGGCGGCGGCGCCTGAATTACCGAGCGCGACGATTGCAATCGTCGCCTCGCGATCGCCGTCGATTCCCAGCAGCGTCTCCATCGCGGGATCGGCAAATGCCGTGACGACTTCGGCGGATATGCCTTCCGCCGCTGCCGCCGCGAGCAGATTCGCCAGGATCGTTCCGGCGTCCCAGAAGCAATAGCGATACGCCCGCGCGCGATACTTCCACGCGCTCCGCGAAAAAATCGACGTAAGGACGATCGCGGCGCGGGCGCGCAGGATCGACGGGCGGCCGTCCGCCGCGCGCGCGATATATTCGCGCCAATCGCCACGCCGCAGCCCCGCCATCCGTAGATCGCCGGGCGAGAAATGGTACAGGCCGGCCTCGATTCCCTCGACCTCCGCCGCGGCAACGTAAAGCTCCGTCGGATAGAGCGCGCCGGCGGAAGGCGCGGCGCGAAAATGGTATTCCTCGCCGCCGACGCTCCTTTGCCGCGTCAATCCGTCCGCACAAAATAAAATCCTCGTGAGCGCGGCAATGTCGAACATTCCCGCCGGCGGAACGGGCGCCGCTCCCGAAATCGCCGCGAGCGCGGGCATCCGCGACAGGTTCAGATCGCGCGGGAGCGCACGCTGCGCCGCACCCGGATAAATTTTGTAGGGCATCGGCCGGAGGTCCCAGTCGAGGAAATGGGGCGACGAGCGGACGCTGGTGTACGAATGCTTGGTGGCCTCGTGATAGACACGCGCCGCCTCGATGAAATCGTTCGCCACAGCGCCGCGATTCTAACACGCCCTGACCGTGCCCGCCGATCGCCAGCCGCGGCCGTGTTGCGAACAATTAAAGATGTCCGCGTCATAAACATTGGAGATGTCCGCTGGATCGGGATCATGGAGTTGTGGAACATGCGGGATCGCCTCCTGAGTTTGGGGTAATAAACATTTTTCCGCC
>JBOHWK010000172.1:0-8602 GCA_050736715.1 Binataceae bacterium (SeqCode)
GTCTCATCCAGTCCGAAAACCGTGCGGCGGCACGGTTTTCGGCACTGCGGGAAGTCCGAAACCCGTCAGGGGTTTCGGGAACTTTCTTTATCCGATCCGCCAAGCCAAATTGGCGGAATTAAACCACTGCCGAGAGCGGTGGGGCGGTTGTCCTCTTCGGGCATCTCATGTTATAACATCCATGGTAACCAGCAACGAGGTGAAGGGCCGTGAATTTACAACCGCTGAAGGTGCGAAAGATCGGAAACTCGCTCGGCCTGATTGTGCCGCGCGATATTCTCGCCGGGCTGGGGGTGGAAGAGGGCGACGAGCTGTTCGTGGTGCGAACGCCGGACGGGCTGCGGCTCAGTCCCTATAATCCCCACTTTGCAGCGGTGATCGGAAGCGGCCGGCGCCATCTCCGCCGCTACCGCAATGCGATGCGGGAGCTGGCGCGGCGCTAAGTGAAGCCGGTCTGGCTTACGGTTGAAGATGTTGCCGGGCTTCACGACGAGGCGCTTGCCGAATTCGGAGGCGCGGGCGGAATCCGCGATGCGGCGCGGTTGGAAAACGCGCTCGCAAAACCGCAAAACCTGCTCGCTTATGGCGGCCGGCCGAATCTCTTCGATCTGGCGGCGGCCTATTGCATCGGAATCGCGAAGAACCATCCGTTCATCGACGGCAACGAGCGGACGGCATTCCTCACTGCGGCCGTCTTCCTGGACATCAACGGATGCGCAATCGACCCGCCGGAGGCGGAGGTCGTCGAAAAGCTGCTGCAAGCCGCCGAGGGAACGCTCGATCGGAAGGGACTAGCCGCATGGCTCGAAAGTTGCGCTCGCAAAATTAAGCTGGGCCCCGCGCTCCTTTCTATTTTACTTCTCTCTGCAACGGCTGCCCGTCCGCTCGAACTCGCGATAAAGTTCGTTGTTGCTCACGCGCGGTAATTTTATCGCGTCCGCCGGTGGATGCCCGCACGGTCGCTTCTTCCTCTTTCTCCAGCCCGTTTTTCCGATCGGGCGAGCATCCCGCCACTTTATTTTTTGAACAGCCTTTGGATATTCCATCACATGGCGCTTGGGTGTATCATAGTTAATTCTGAACAGTCGTGGAGGTTAACCCTTATGAGTTCGCTCGAATGTCCGGATTGCCATAACGAGGCGCTGCAGCCCGGAGATGTGGTTCGATGCTCCGCCTGCGGCTACGCGAATCTGCCGGAAAAGGCCGCCACGGATTACGCTACCAATGTTCTCAGGGTCTCTCAGCGCGACGTGATTAAGTACGGCGCAACGTGGCCGGTCCGGAACTGCCCGGATTGCGACGACGACGAGTGTCTCATCGATCTTGGGGCAGATCTTGCGGGATCCCGTTATATCTGCCTGCATTGCGGCGAGTCGTTCGGCAAACTGGATCACTGCGGGGAATGTGACCTATTGTTTCGGCCCAATGAGAGGCTCGTCGGAATTCACGACGCCTGCTTCAGCGAAAAAATCGCACGCAACGATTGAAAGCGCCGGCGGGGAATTACAGTGATGGAATGGCCTTCGGAATCGGAGGAGCGGGCAGAATTGTTTCTTGGGCTCCAGAAGGCGATCGTTGCTTCCTTCGATGACGGAGACTGGAAGGAACTTGGCTACGAGACCGGAACCATCGACTGGATCGACGAACATCCGAGGCTATTGCGCAGTCTTCGTTGGAATGACCCCGACTATGGAGGACATGCTTTCGACGCGCTCGAAATGCTGAGGAGGAAGAACGCTCGAAGCTTAGACATCTTGCTCGGTAAAGAGAAGATCCGCCGACGATTGAAAGCTGATGTTCCTGCCCTCTACGCGCGATACGTTGAAGAGACCGCAGTAGTACCCGAAGCGGTACCTGACTTCGAGCCACAGGCAATCAACCCAACTGAGGCTATGATGAAGGCGTTGGAGAACGCACGCCTACTCATCTCGTCGGGCGATCCAATCGGCGCGATCGACAGGGTTCACACCTCGCTTCACAGCTATCTAATAGAAGCTTGTGGCGCGGCAGGCATAGCTGCGAAGACTGACGCAGGCATTACCGAATTGTACAAACTTCTGCGCGAGCAACATACGAAGCTCCGGGATTTGGGTGCTCAATCCGAGGAAATTAATAAGATTCTGCGCTCTTTGAGTGCCGTCTTGGACGCGTTTAACCCGCTCCGAAACCGAGGCAGTTTGGCCCATCCGAACCAGTCCCTCGTCAAAGACGACGAAGCGATGCTCGTGATCAATGCTGCGCGCTCAATACTTCACTACTTGGACGGCAAGTTTGGCCGCTGACTCGTTCTTGAGCTATAGTGGCGACGCCGTTTGGTCGTCTGAACTAGATTATCGGTAAACAATTATTTAGACAGCGCGGGTTACGCTTTCAACCCCGCGCTCGCGGCGATTGCGCCGCCATGGCTGACCAATGGCGGCCATTCCACAAAATTCGAGCCCGACCCGGTTCAGCCTGATGGGCGATTTATCGCAAAAGACCGAGTTATCCACAGGCAAAGGAATCGTCATCATTGAGGCACTAAGGACACAAAGGAAACCATGACTTGGTGACTTCGCGGCTTAGTGGTAAATGAATCCTCGATGCCCGGAATGAACGACACGAGCCTGCGGGCGCAAATGTTGCGCCGTAAACCGATTGCGATGCTGCTGGCGGAGGCGGGCGCGCATGGCGGCGGACTCAAGCGCGCGCTGGGGGCGCTCGATCTGACGCTGCTCGGAATCGGCGCGATCGTCGGCGCGGGCATCTTCGTGCTGACCGGCGTCGCCGCCGCTAAGTACGCGGGCCCCGCGATCGTCCTGTCGTTCGTCGTGTCGGGCTTCGCGTGCGCGATGGCGGCGCTGTGCTATGCCGAATTCGCCGCGATGATTCCGATCGCGGGCAGCGCCTACTCCTATTCCTACGCCACGATGGGCGAACTGGTCGGCTGGATCATCGGATGGGACCTGGTGCTGGAATACGCCGTCGCCTCCGCAGCCGTCGCCTCCGGATGGTCGGGCTACCTGCGCGTCATCTTGGAGGGGGTGGGAATTCACCTGCCCGCCGCGATCACCCATGCGCCCGGCGCGGCGCCCGGCGCGATCGCCGACGTGCCGGCGTTCCTGGTTGTGATGCTGATCACGTGGGTGCTGTGCATCGGAATCTCCGAGAGTGCGCGGGTCAATTCCATAATCGTCGGCGTCAAGCTCTTCGTAATCGCGATCGTAATCGTCGTCGGCGCGTTTTACATTAAGCCGGCCAACTGGAGTCCGTTCACGCCGATGGGGTGGGGCGGGATGATGGACGGCGCGGCGATCATCTTCTTCGCCTATATCGGCTTCGACGCGGTATCGACCGCCGCCGAGGAGGTCATCGAGCCAAGCCGCGCCCTGCCGATCGGAATCCTGAGTTCGCTCTTCATCTGCACGGTGCTTTACATCCTGGTGGCCGGCGTGCTGACCGGGATGGTCCCGGCGCATCTGATCGACGTGAACGCTCCGCTCGCTTCCGCGTTCGTGCTGCGCGGCTTGAACGCGGTTTCGGGAATCATTTCGCTCGGCGCGGTTGCCGGGCTGACCTCGGTGCTGCTGGTGCTGATGCTGGGACAATCGCGCGTCTTCTTCGCGGTGGCGCGCGACGGGCTGTTGCCGGCGGCGTTCAGCAGAATCCATCCGCGCTACCGCACGCCCTATATCCCGACCATCCTGACCGGCATCGCGGTGGGGATCACCGCGGCGCTATTGCCGATTCAGGAAATCGCGGAACTGACCAATATCGGCACGCTGTTCGCCTTTGTGCTGGTATGCATCGGCGTGTGGATTCTGCGCCGCGCCGAACCGGAGATGCATCGGCCGTTCCGCACCCCGCTGGTTCCGCTGGTGCCGATTCTGGGCGCGGCGTTCTGCTTCTACCTGATGACGCGATTGCCGCGGGTCACGTGGGAGCGCTTCGTCATCTGGCTGGCGATTGGGCTGGTGATTTACTTTTCCTACGGCCGCTACCATAGCCGCGTCGCAATCGCCGCCGCGAACGAAGAACCCCCGGCGACCGGGTAGCAGCCACGATTTATTGGCCGCCGTTGGCCGCTTTTTGCGCTCCGGCGGCAGCGGCAGCGGCGCGGCGCGCTGCGGCGGCCTTTTCCGCTGCGGCGCGCTCCCGATCGCCGCGCAGGACGGCGCGGGTCATCTCCTTGGCCGCCCCGCCGCCCAGGCTTTGCGACTCCCATTTGGGCTTCGCGTATTGGACCCATTTGCCATGCTCCAGCGCGTAGGTGAAGACGAGATACTTGAGCATTCCGGTCGCGGCGCCCTTGGAACCGCCCGGCTTTTTGGGATTGTATTCGGCGCCGCCGAGCTTGCAGCTAACGACGAGTTCGTGATGCGGCCCGTAGGTTGGCAGATACTCGAAACGCTGCTGGAGATCGACGTAGGTCTTGCCGCCGGACTTTCTCTCGTCCTGCTCATCAAAGTACGGCTCGGCCACGTCGGAAAGCTTGCCCTCGAGGGATTTCTGAAGCGCGGGAGTCAGATCGCGCTGTGCCCGCGCATGTTGAAGATCGTAAGCGCGCGCCGGAATCGCGCGGATCGACAATGCCATCGCGGCGGCGATCGCGGCCACGGCGAATGTTCTGTACGGGTTCATCATGGTGCGATTATACACTGCGGCGCGTTATTTTCCCTCCCCCGCCTCCTTTTGCGGGAGAGGGCAACGCCGTGTGCAATACATCGCGGCTGGCGGCGTCTCGGTATCGCCTGTTCTTCAATCACAGGTCATGCGGGTGAGGGTCAGTTTCGACCATCGTCAGCCCTCAGCAGCCGGAGAATCTCTTCGAGAACGTCCTCCAGGCTCTCCATCACATCATGATTCCAGAATCGCACTACGCTAAATCCCCGCCGTTCGATTGCCTTTGTCCGCGCCTCGTCGTAGGCGATTTGCGCAATATGTTGCGCGCCGTCGAGTTCGACGATCAGCTTCGACTTGACGCAGCAGAAATCAACGATGAATCTTCCGATTGGAAATTGCCGGCAAAATTTGAATTGTTCGAACTTGCGGCCGCGCAGCAGATACCAGAGCCGCTGTTCGGCAGCGGTCGGTTCGGCGCGCATTTGCCGTGAATGCCCCAGCGTGAGGCGATCGATGGTGCGAATGGGGCGGGAAGCCATTGTCTGGGAAGTCTAGCATTTGGGTCGGCGGTAAGACCCTCACCCCAACGTTCTCAGGCTGGAGAAAATACCGCGAACAAGATGCCAACGGCGGCGGCTTATCACACGGAATTGCCCTCTCCCGCAAAAAGAGGCGGGAGAGGGAAGCGACACGAGGCGTTAGCGGAACGGATTGCGATGCTAATTGTTGCCGCTCGCCACGATGTTCTTGCCGAATGGCACGAGTTGTTTCTCCCATTGTTCCCCGAAGGCGAGGACGAGCAGCATCCGGCCGATGTCGTCGCGTGCCATCAGCGAATTCATCGTGCCGCGCGATGCGCCCAACACAATAATCGTGGCTTTGCCAAGCGGCTTTGTTCGGCGCACGCACGCAGCCTCCGTTTACGACCGTCGATGAGTCCGGCGGCTGACCTGCTTCTCCACCGCAAGCGGAAGCGAACGACGCATATAAGCAAACCGTCATCGCAACCGCGATTGCGGACGCGATGAATGTTCCACCGAACTTTAGTCGCTTACACCAAACATTTGCGCGACTCTACTTCGCCGCCCGCGCGATGTCCTTGCCGTAGCGCGCGACTTCGTCCTTCCATCGGTTGCCGAAAATCAGTAGTAGCACCTGCTGATTGATGTAGGCGTTGCCGGTGAGCGGCCGCATCGAGCCGCCCCCGTTCGAGGCGATCACCTTGAAGGCGGCGTCGGTCTGGCGATCGAATTCGGGCGGCGGCGTTTTCGTGTTCGGCGCCGTTCCATGCAATTGGATCGACAACTCGCGGTCGAAACGTTCGTGCTCTTCCGGCGTCACATCGACGGTGTTGAAGGTCCCCTTATCGGCGGACTTGAACCGGCGGACCAATTGAAGAAGCGGTGCGAAATCCTTTTCGGCGGGAGGCGAATCACCCACCAGCACGATCACTTTCTTCGCATAGGGCTTCCATTGCGTCTGGTCGATCGCGGTGCGGCACGCGCCGAGCATATTCTCGCTCCATTCGCCGCCACCCCCGGCCTTGATGTTGCCGAGGAAGCTTTCCAGCTTTTGGTGGGAGAGGGTGAGCGGCTGGATTTGCAGCGGATCGTTGGGGCCGCCGTACACGATTATTCCGACCCGTGCGATCGGTACGAGGCGGTGGATCGTGGCGGCCAGTTCTTTCATCCGGGCCTTCACGTCGCCGATAACGAGGTTCATCGAGCCGGTACCGTCGATCACCAGCATTACGTCGAGGCCGCGCCCGCGCAGTGCATGGATGTAGCCGCCGAAGGTCGTTCCAATTCCATTTTGGTAGCCGATGTCACCGTTAGGAAAAGTGCCAATCCCGCCGGGATTCGTCTCGTATCTGACAAAATGCTCCGCGTTGTTGACGGCGGAATTATTCGTTACTGGAAGGTTCTCAACTTCAGGCGGAGAAATGTCCGGCATCGGCGCCGCGGGCACATCGAGTTTGGGTGGCGCGTTCGGGCTTTCGCTGCCTGCGACCGCCACGCTCACCGGGAGCATTTGCGGGTTCGGCCGCGTATTGAACACGATAATCAGAAGCAGTAGCGCGGCCGCATGCAGCGCGATTGAGAGCGGGAAGGGACCGGCCAGAAGCCGCAGGCCGTCTTTGATTCTTTGGAGGCGATCGACGCCCGCCTCGTCAACCTCGCGGCGCGATTCGGCTTGCGCTTCGCGCTGCGCGGCTCTTCGGTAGAGTGCGAAACCGAAGAGGAAAATCGAACCGATTACGAATGTGACGGCCAGAGCGACTGCTGCATCGAAAGACATATTTCATCCTCCCAATGCGCTACCTGCGGCTTTGCCCCCGCCGTAAGCTACCTGGATACCGTCATTGCATTCGCTGCCGTGGCGGGCAGCTCAGCCAACCTCAGGCATCCGCATTAAAACATCTAATATCAGATTTCACGATAACTTGGAAGGCCGCAATTACACCGGTTGCCCGAACGACGGACGCGACGGCGCGGCCGGGAGGGTGGCCGCGCCAAATGTTAGGCGGATTTCACCGCGCCTATGCCGCCTCGATTGCCGAGGCTGGAACCGGTAGCGGTGTTATTTGCCGGCCATGCCGCGGCCGAATTCCTTGACCTGCGACTGCCATTGATCGCCGAAGGCGAGGATTAACACCTGCTGGTTGACCTGCCCTTTCCCGATCAGCGATTTCATCGACCCGCCGCCCGCGTGCGCCAGCACCTTGAAGGAGGCCTGCGTCTGCTTGTCGAACTCCGGCAGCGGCGAGATTTTCGGCGGCTCCTCGTGATGGACCTTCTCATAGAAGGCGCGCTCGAAACGCTCGTGCTCCTGCGGCGTCACATCCACGGTGTTGAAGGTTCCGTTCTCGCTCTTGAAATGCCGCACCAATTGTAGCAGCGCGGAGAAATCTTCCTTGGCGGGCGGTGAATCGCCCACCAGCACGATCACTTTCTTCGCGTATGGCTTCCAACCCATTTTATCGACCGCGGTCTGGCAGGCGCCCAGCATATTCTCGCTCCATTCGCCGCCGCCTACCGCCTTGACCCCGCCCAAGAACGCTATCAGCTTCTGCGTGTTGAGCGTGAGCGGCTGGATTTGCAGCGGATCGCTGGGTCCGCCGTACACGATAATCCCGATGCGCGCGATGGGGACGAGCCGGTGAACCGCATCGACCAACTCTTCCATCTTGGTTTTAACGTCGCCGATGATCAGGCCCATCGAGCCGGTGCCGTCGATCACCAGCATCACGTCGAGGCCGTGGCGGCGCAATTCGCCGATGAAGCCGCCGAAGCCCGATCCGATGCCGGCGCCGTAGACTGAGCCCATGCCGCCGCCGCGTCCGATTCCGATTCCGCCGCCGCCGGCCGCGCGCACGTAGTTATTGGCGAGCGACACCGCGTCCGAGGTGACGGCCGCGGGAGCGGCAACCTGCGATTGAGCCAGATCCGGCATCGGCACCTCCGGCATATCCAACTCCTGCGTCTCGTTGCTGCCGCCGCCGCCGCCGGCTTCCAAGTTGACCATGATCAACTGGCTCCGGCGCTGTTCGTGAACGGTGATGATTAGAAAGAGAAGTGCGATAACGTGAAGTGCGATCGAGAGCGGAAACGGCCCGGCCATCAAGCGCAAGTAGTCCTTGATTTTCTGGAGGCGATCGACATCCGCCTCGCCGGCGTCGCGGCGCAATTCAGCGCCGGCTTCCTCGCGCGACGCCCGCTGATAGAAGACAAATGCGACGACGCAGACCGACGCCACCAGCACCGTGCCGATCAGGGCGATCATCGTGTCAGAGGACATGGCGGTTAACGCCCTCCCATCCCGCCGAAGGCGGGATAGAGCAGGAGAGAGGAGAAAATGGAAAGTAGAGCAATGGAACTCGCCTGCGCTCTCCTTTCCACTCTCAACTCTCTTGAATGGGACCGATCAAGGGATGGATTTATGCGATGAGCCATAAGCAACCCTCTCAGCCTCCTGCCGCCGGCGCGGCGCCGCCCGGAGC
>JBOHWK010000173.1:0-3985 GCA_050736715.1 Binataceae bacterium (SeqCode)
GTCGCGGCCGGCCGCGATCCGTAAAACCGAGGCGATGCTGGCGCAGGCGGGGTTCGGGAAGATCGACGTTGAGACCAACGATCAGGCGGGTCTCGTTTCCCATCTTACGCCCTACGAATTGCGCCGCTACGAACTCGCGAACGGACAGGTGTACTGGTACTACGATCCCAAAATTTGCGCCTGCGTCTATGAGGGGAATCAGAATTGCTTCGGCCGTTACCAAATGCTGGTGTGGGCCGAACGGAACCTCGAGCAGTACGCGGCTCAATCGCAGGAATACGAAGTCGATTCGCTGAATCTGTTGAATCCGTACTACTTTCCCCCGCCAATCTGGCTGCTTCCGTACGGCGGCGCGCCGTATCCCCGGCCGTTTCCGAATCCACGGCTTCCCCATCGCCATCGTATCCACCCCGGTGGCGGAGGCGGACGCGCGGCGGCGCCGTCCGAACCGCGAACTTCGGCGTTCCCGGCGGCGAATGCGGGTGGTTATCCCAGCGCCGGTGAAACCGGCGGCGGGTACCGTGGCGCCGGCAGCGGTAGTTGGGGTGGCGGAGGAAGCACTTACGGAGGACCAAGCGGCGGATTCAGCGGGTCTGGCAGCTTCGGTGGTGAACAGGGAGGATTCGGCGGCTTCGGGGGATCCAGTGGCGGTCACAGCGGCGGCGGCGGCGGAGGATGGCATGGCCGCTGAATTTGGGCGATCGGCGTGGTGCGGGTTACGATGAAACCGAACCGCCCGCGATTCGTAAGTCAAAACATGGGCCAAGTCTGTTCCAACCAAAGACCATCCGCTTTTTCGGCAATTAGGGTTGCGCGGTTCGCGCGGATTTTGGCGTTTGCGGCGGCGATCGCAATCGCCGGATGCGCGGTCGCGCCCGCGCCGATCGAGCACACCCCGAATGTGGTCGCGACTCCCCAGCAGGGGCAACTCTCGATCAGCGTTCGCGCGGCGCCGTCCGTCGGCGAAGTGACTCCCGTATATGTTTCGGTCGCCAACGGCACCGGCACTCCGCGCTCGATCGTGCCGAGCCAGGTCTTCGCGCTCAATTACGCCGGCGAGCGCGTCGCACCGCTCCCGCCGGGCGAAGCCGCGCGCCAGGCGGGAAACGCCAACGAATTAAAGGGTGCGTTGGAAAGCGCCGCAGTGAGCGGCGCCGCCGCGGGCGCCGTTGGAGCCGGATTGGGAGCTGCAACCGGAGCCGCATTCGGCAACGTTGGGCCGGGCGCGATCGTCGGCGGCGCGTGGGGTGCCGGATATGGAATGTGGCGGGGTGCGGAAAAGGGACAGGAGAGCGCGGACCGGCAGGCTAATCAACAAATCCGCGCGCTCGCGCTGAAGCCCGAGGAAGTGCGCCGCAACTTTACCGTCAGCGGCTACGTCTTCTTTCCCAAGGGCAGCTACCGCCAGATCGAGATGCTGCTGGTCGATCGCGAAACCGGCGCAACCCAAGTCGTCCGCGAACCCTGGCGGTGATCAGCGGCCTCGTCTCTCGCTGTCATTCTGAAGCTGTGTCCCTGGGCCGCGCGCAGGGACAGCGGTAGGCTGGTCCTGAGCAAAGCCGAAGGAACAATGCGCGTCGCGCTGGCCTTGCCGGGCGGATCGCAATCGCTCGTCTCTGGCACGGCGCCATCCGGTTACGGTAACGTGTACGGGATGGCGGGAATGGAACTCGATCCGACCGGGCTGCATCACGCCGGGGCGCGGTACTACAATCCGGGGCTGCGGCGGTTCATCTCGGAAGACCCGGATCGCGGCAAGCCGAATCTGTTCAGCTACGCGGGCGATTCGAGCACGGCGGTACTCGATGGGACATTCGGCATTTTCGTGAACTCGGCGGCCGGCAACAGCGGGGCGCCGCCCAACGAGGAACAGGACGTACCCCTCATCGCGCCGGTGGAGTAGGGGAGTGCCCACAAAGAAAGAGCCCCCTTTTTCAAGGGGGCTCTCCCGTAATGCGAGGCCGGGATGGCCTCGGCTTATTCCAGCAGCTAGCTCGGCGACCTCAGCCAGCCCCCGAACCGATTAGGCCGGGGGTAAACTCGTTAGTTGGTTACTTCTTTTTCTTTTTGGCTGCTTTCTTCTTCTTTGCAGGCATAGCTCTCTTCCGTAGATTTTTGGATTTGGTGGCCTTCTTGGCCCTTCTCTTCACTGGCATGGGTTCCTCCTCCTAAGTTTTGGCCGCTGCTGGAAAAGCGCCCTTCTAATGTGCGGGGCCTATCCCCCACAAGTTCGAGAGCGACTATATAAACCCGTTATCGAAATGTCAAGGGGGTTTGAAAAATTTTATAAAGAAATTATAAAGCCGGAAGATGCCAATTTCCCGGCGGGGTTTCCCGCCTTTAGAACGCTGTCCAGAGATTAGCGGGCTTGAATTGCCGGACGCCGATGTTTTACGATTGCTGCGATGACGAGGTTAAGCTTTTTAATCCGCCGCGAGTGGCTGAGCCTGATGCTTGGCGGCTTGCTGATTGCCTTGGTGGCCAATGCGATTGCCGGCCCCCTTGGCCCGCGCGACTTGATCGATCTGCGCCGCCATCGCTCGGAATTGGAAGCGCGCCGCGCCGAATTGATTGCGGACAACGCCACGCTCCGCGGGACGATCGATAAGTTGCGCTCCGACAACCGTTACATCGAGGCAACGATTCGCCGCGATCTCGGCTACGCCCGGCCCGGTGAAATCGTGTACAAATTCACCGGCGGCGCGGATTCGGCGCCCTAGGAAAATTCCGCAGCGTCCGGCTTTCGCTCGCCTTGAACCGTTCACCGCGAGTCTCTTACAATCGTCGCATGGCGCATCGCGATTGCGCCGGCATAAGGAATCGATGGGAATTGAACTGAAAAAATTCGATACGCGGCTTCAAGCCGAAGGCCCCGAGGTCCGCCATCTCGATCCGGCGGCGGCGCCGTTCTATCTGCCGGTCGGCGACGAGGTGGAAATTTTCACCGCCGCCTACAAGGCGCGCCTGCCGGTCCTCCTCAAGGGGCCGACCGGATGCGGCAAGACGCGCTTCGTCGAGCACATGGCGCATCAATTGTCCGCGCTGGCCGGCGGGCCCAACGAGTTGATCACGGTCGCCTGCCATGAGGATTTGACCGGCAGCGATTTGGTGGGCCGCTTCCTGATTCAATCCGACGAGACGGTATGGGTGGACGGCCCGCTGACGCAGGCCGTCCGCCGCGGCGCGATCTGCTACCTCGACGAAGTGGTCGAGGCGCGCAAAGATACCACCGTGCTCATCCATCCGCTGTCGGACCATCGCCGCATCTTGCCGATCGAAAAGCGCGGCGAGACGATCGCGGCGCATCAGGGATTCCTGCTCGTCATCTCCTACAATCCCGGCTACCAGAGCATCCAGAAGAACCTGAAGCATTCGACCCGCCAGCGGTTCGTGACGATCGAGTTCACCTACCCGCCCGCGGACAAGGAGATTGAGATCGTCGCGCACGAATCGGGCGTCAATCTGGACCTCGCGAATCAACTCGCGGTGCTGGGCGAGAAGGTGCGCAATCTGAAGGCGTCGGGATTGGAGGAGGGCGTCTCGACGCGGCTCCTCATCTACGCCGGCGAATTGATCCGGCAGGGAATCGCGCCGCGGCGCGCCGCGACGGTTGCCGTGACCTGGTCGCTCACCGACGAGGCCGACAGCAAGCGCGCGATCGACGAAGTGGTCAAGGCGATCTTTCCGGAATAGGCGGACGCTTAAGTGATCGATCTCCGCAGCGACACTGTCACTCTGCCGACGCCCGAGATGCGCGAAGCGATCGCGCGCGCCGAGCTGGGCGACGACGTCTACGGGGAGGACCCCACCGTCAACCGGCTCGAAGCGATGGCCGCGGCCGCGATGGGTAAAGAGGCCGCGCTGCTGGTCGCCAGCGGTACGATGGGCAACCTGATAGCGATGCTGGTGCATTGTGCGCGCGGCACCAAGGCGGTGCTCGGCGCACGCGCCCATACCTATCTGTACGAGGCAGGGGGCGCTGCCG
>JBOHWK010000174.1:0-11391 GCA_050736715.1 Binataceae bacterium (SeqCode)
GCGAGGCTCGTCTTGCCGACCCCGATCGGACCCTCAACCGCGATATAGCCGCGCCGGCGCATCGGCTCTCGATTCTGCCGCTATCCGGCCGCCGCCGCCAGCCCCATCGCGATCGCGGTCCGCTCAACCGCCTTTGGCCGGTTCCTTCTTGCGCTGCGCTGTTGCCTCGGCGCGCAGTTTGGCGACCTGATCGTCGGGCGCGCCTCCCCGCTCTTCGAGGTCCGCGGCAGTGTCGTAGTCGGGTGGCGTATGATTGAGGTAAAGCTGCGCCAATTCCAGATTGGCGGTCTTGTTGCCGGAGAAGTTGCCCAACACGTCGTTGAGCAGGTGGAAGGTCGCGTCGGGAGTGCCGGCTGCTTGCGCGGCTTGGTTGGCCTTGTGGAGCATCGCGTCCGCCCGCGGGTCGAGTTGCTTCATCTTTCGCACGAACGATAGAAACATCGCGGCGCGCACGCCTTGATCGTAAGTGGCAATCGCAGCGGCGTATTTTTTAGCCGCCAATTGATCGTCGCCCTGCTTTTCGATCGCCGGGAGCGCGTCGTCGAGCGTCTTCAGCGCCTTTGCTTGCGAGTCCGCGTACTTGGCCAAGTCCTTGAGCGAGCTTATGCCTTCCTGGATTCTTCCGGCCTTGATGTCGGCGAGCGCGCTGTCCGCTCCGGTAGCGCGCTCCTGGATTTGATGGTAAAAGCGCGCCTTCTTCATTAAGTCCTGGTCGGTGGGATCGAGCTCGGACGCCTTGTCGAATTCCTTCGCCGCCAACTGCTGGTCGCCAAGCACCTCCGCGACATTGGCGAGCGACTTGTGCGCGTCGAGGTTGTCCGGGCCGGCCTTGATCGAAAGCTCCAGTTCCTGTTTCGCACCCTGCAAGTCCTTCGTCGCGGCGTCCGTATCGCCCTGTTTCATTTCGGCCTTATACTTTTCCGCGAGGGCGTTGGCGGCATAAAGATGCTGCTTGGATTCCGACTGGCATCCGGCCAGCATCGGCGCGCCGATCAAAGCGGTAATCAACAGCGCGCGCGTAACAGTTCTTCGCATCGCAATCTTCCTCAAACAAATCATTTGTTTCGGGTTCCGAAAATTCGGTTCAGAATGCAGGGAAACCCGCCGGAATGTCAAGCCGTGGCGCGCTGCGGCCGGAGTGACGCTTCACGCGGCCGGCATCGGGAGCGGGAAATGAATCCGCTCCTTGGCCACGCTCAACAGTTCGACCGTGGCGCCGCCGCGGGTGAACGCGCCGATAATTTCCTCGACCAGCCATTCGGGCGACGAGGCGCTCGCGGTCAGCCCGAGCGAGCGCACGCCCGCGAGCATCTCCTGCTCGACATCGGCGATCGAATCGACCAGAAACGCGCGCGCGCCGCGCGTCCGCGCGACTTCGACCAGCCGGTTCGCATTGGAACTTTGTTTGGAGCCGACGACCAACACCGCGTCCGTCACCCCGATCAGTTCCTTGAAGGCGTTCTGGCGGTTCTGCGTGGCGTAGCAGATGTCGTCGGTCTTGGGCGCGAGCATCGCGGGGAATCGCCGCTTTAGCGCCCCCATAATCTCGCGCGTGTCATCGACGCTGAGCGTGGTCTGAGTAACGACCGCAACCCGTTCGGGATTTTCGACAACGGCCGCGCGCGCTTCCTCGACCGAGCCGACCAAAACCACCTGGCCCGGCGCTACACCGAGGGTGCCCTTTACTTCCTCGTGTCCGGCGTGGCCGATAAGGATAACGGTGCGCCCTTCGCCCGCATACTTTTTGACCTCGGTATGCACCTTCGTAACGAGCGGGCAGGTCGCGTCGATCACGCGCAATCCGCGATCCTTAGCGCGATCCCATTCGCTCGGCGCGACGCCGTGCGCGCTGAAAATCACCCGCTGGCCGGACGGCACGTTGTCCAGGCTTTCGACGAATACCGCGCCCTCTTGTTCCAGCGCCTCGAGCACGAAGCGGTTGTGGACGATTTGATGCCGCACATAGAGCGGACGGCCATAGGAACGGAGCGCGCCGCGCACCGCTTCGACTGCGCGATCGACGCCGGCACAGAAGCCGCGCGGCTCCGCCAGAACGATCTTTTCGACAGTGGAATTTTCCGCCGCGGACATCAATTCTATGTAACCTGGCGCGTCCGGCCGGGTCAACTATGGCCATTTTACACCAACCGGGCTATTGGTTCGCCGCGTTTGGCGGATGCGAAGTCTGGCAGCCGATCCAGACTTGGCCGCCCTCGAAATGTTCCTTCTTCCAAATCGGCACGATTTCCTTGATTCGGTCGATCGCGAAGCGGCACGCCTCGAACGCTTCCCCGCGATGCGCCGCCGCAACCGCGATCGCGACCGACGTTTCGCCGATTTCGACCGTGCCGATTCGATGGGAGATCGCGATCCGCACGATCTTCCATCGCTCCCCCGCCTCGCGCGCGATCTTGCGCATCTCCAATAGCGCCATCGGCTCGTATGCATCGTATTCGAGCCGAATTACGCGGCGGCCGGCGTTGTCGCGGCGGGTCGTTCCAATAAATGAAACGATTGCGCCGGCGGCGGGATCGGCGACTTCGCGTTCGAGCGCGGCGACATCGATTGGCGCGCGCCCGATCGTAATCGCGCCCACCCAGGCCGGCGTGCCGATACCGCCGCTGACCGGTGGAATGAAGGCGATCTCGTCGCCCGCGCGCGGCTGGAAGGCGCCATCGACGTATTCCTGGTTGACGGCGAAGCCGACCGCCTCGCGATGGCCGCCGAGCGCGGGAAACTCGCGCGCGAGCGCCGCCCAGATTTCCGCGACGGTCGCCCCCGCCGGGAACTCGCGGGTAAGTTCCGCCGCGCCCGCGCGCTCGCGCAGGACGGCGAACAATTTGAGCGTCAGCCGCATCGTTGTCATCGCGCCAGCAGCGCCGCGATATGGCCGAGTTCGGGGACGATCAATTTTTCCATCGCGAGTTTGCACGCCTCCGGAGAACCGGGAATCGCGGCGATGAATTTGCCCTGCCGCACGCCCGCGATCGCGCGGCTCATGATCGCCGCCGAACCGATTTCGCGGTACGAGAGCATCCGGAAGATTTCGCCAAAGCCTTCCAACTCTTGTTCGACGAGCGATTTCACCGCCTCGGCGGTGCGATCGCGCGGCGCGATTCCGGTGCCGCCGTTCACGATTATCGCGTCCAAATTCGCCAGATTGCCCGCGATCGCGGCGGTAATGCGCTCCGGCTCTTCGCGGACGATCTCGTAATAGGGAACGGAATGGTGCGCGGCTTCGAGCAGTTCGCGAATCAGAGTGCCGCTCCGATCGGTTTCCGGGGTGCGCGAATCGCTGGCCGTGATTACTCCCACCCGGAGGTTTTCCCGCGCGTTCCGTTTATGCTCATGCACCGCCATTTCGATTATGATTGCTCCACCCGCGAGGCAATTATATGCGTCCCGCGAACCGCCATGAAGCCCGCCGCGGGAAGGGAGAAAATCGATGGGTCTTGAGGCACCGATTCACATTCCGCTCGACGAATGGAACCGCAAGCTCGCCGAATCCGTCCATCCGGCAGGATGGGTCAATCCCGCGCCGGCGTCCCGCTATCACCTCGTCGTGATCGGCGCGGGAACGGCGGGACTGGTGATAGCGGCCGGCGCCGCGATTCTTGGCGCGAAGGTGGCGCTCGTCGAACGCGGCCTGATGGGCGGAGACTGCCTGAACTTCGGATGCGTCCCGTCGAAGGCATTGATCCGGGCGGCGCGGGCGGCCGCGGAGGTGCGCGATGCGGCGCGCTTCGGCATCGAGGTTCCGGCGGGCGTGCGCGTGAATTTTGCCGCAGTGATGGAACGGATGCGCCGGATTCGCGCGGAACTGAGTCCCGCCGATTCGGCGGAACGCTTCCGCAGCCTCGGCGTGGACGTGTATTTCGGCGCGGGGCGGTTTGTCGCGCCCGATGCGATCGAGGTTGACGGCAAGCGCCTGCGCTTCAAACACGCCGCAATCGCAACCGGCACGCGACCCGCGATTCCGCCGATTCCGGGCCTCGCCGAAACCGGATGCCTGACCAACGAGACCGTGTTTTCGCTCACGGAATTGCCCCGGCGTATCGCCGTGATCGGCGCGGGGCCGCAGGGATGCGAACTCGCGCAGGCGTTTTGCCGGATGGGCGCAAAGGTCACTCTCCTCGAAGCCGCGGACCGCATCCTGCCGCGCGAGGATCGCGAAGCCGCCGCGCGGATCGAACGGGCGCTGGCCCGCGACGGCGTGGAAATAATCGCGGGCTGCAAAATTGTGGAAGCCGTTCGCCGCGGAGCGGAGAAAGTCATCGCATTCGAGCGCGGCGGCGATCGCGGCGAAACCGTCGCCGACGAAATAATCGTTGGCGCGGGGCGCGCGCCAAATGTGGACGGGCTGAATCTGGAAGCGGCAAAGATCGAGTACGATCGCGCGGCGGGAATCAAAACCGACGATCGCCTGCGCACCGCCAACCCCCTCGTCTATGCCGCCGGCGACGCCGCCTCGCAATGCCGGTTCACCCACGTGGCGGAGGCCCACGCGCGAATCGTGATTCGCAACGCGCTGTTCTTTGGCCGCGCCCGCGCGAGCGCGCTTACGATTCCGCGCTGCATCTACACCGATCCCGAAATCGCGCGGACGGGACTCGACGAGGCCGCGGCGGCCGCGTGCGGAATCGAGGTGACGGCATTCACCCACGAAATGGCGGAGACCGACCGCGCGGTGCTTGACGGCGAGACGGACGGATTCGTCAAGGTGCTCGTGCGCAAGGGGAGCGATCGAATCGTGGGCGCGACGATCGTGGCGAGCCACGCGGGCGAAATGATTACCGAATTAAGCGCGGCGATAGCGGGCGGCATCGGACTCGGCCGGCTCGGCGAGGTCATCCATCCCTATCCGACGCAAGCCGGCGCGATCGCCCGCGCGGCGCAACTCTACAATCGCACGCGGCTGACGCCGATGGCGGCGCGCCTGATGCGCGGATGGTTCGCGCTGACGCGATGAGGGCATCGGAACGGCGCGCAATCGTAGCGGCCCCGTTCCCTTCCGCTTGGATTGAAAGCGTGCCAGAATACTCCCGCGGTTTGCCGATGCCGTCCGCTTGAGTTGGCGTAAAACGCCGCGTGGACGCACATCGTTCCGCCAGAGGAATCGGCGCCGCGCAACATCAACGATCGCAAGGAGAGGTGTCCGATGGAATTCAAACTGCCCCAATTGCCATATTCAAAAGATGCGCTCGCGCCCCACGTCTCAGCGGAAACGCTCGAGTACCACCACGGCAAGCATCACGCCGCCTACGTGGCCAAGCTCAACGAATTGATCGCCGGCTCGAAGTTCGCCGATAAGCCGCTGGAGGAGATCGTCAAGACCGCCGGGCCGGGCGGGCTGTTCAACAACGCCGCCCAGCACTTCAACCACAGCTTCTACTGGAATTCGATGGCGCCGAAGGCGGGTGGCAAGCCGAGCGGAAAGATCGCGGAAGGCATCGCAAAGGCCTTCGGCAGCTTCGACGAGTTCCAGAAGAAATTCAACAACGCGGCGCTCACGCAATTCGGGAGCGGATGGGCATGGCTGGTGCGCGGAGGCGACGGCGCGCTCAAGGTGATCAACACGCCGAACGCGGAAAATCCTCTGACGCGCAACGAAACGCCGCTGCTCGTCTGCGACGTGTGGGAGCACGCCTATTACATCGACTATCGCAACGCGCGCGCCAAGTACGTCGATGCGTTCTGGAACCTGGTCAACTGGGAATTCGCCGAATCGAATTTGAAATAGCGCGATAGCGCCGCCCGCCGGTGGAGATCGGTTCGGGCCCCCCGGCGGGCGGTGGCGGCTACAAAAGCAATTTTCGTTGACCACTCGGCTCGATCTGTTTGATGCCGTTCCAGATTTTGAGACCGGCGGAATCGTGGGTGAAATAGAGAAGATGGTACATCCTGGACTTCTTAGTGTTGGTTAAAACTGAGTCGGCCTCATCTTGAAACTTAAATCCGGAATTCAGCATCTTTTGCTGAAAGGCGGGGACGATGTTTTCGGACGCTAACTTCCGCCACTCCTCACCTCCCCAACTTTTGTCCATTCGGGCAGTCAGGGGATCTTCTCGCTGACGCAAATTGCGCCGCCAGCCAATTCCATCCGGGAACAAGTAAACGAGGTCGATTCTCCGCTTTGCGAGTTTGGCCAGAGTATCGAAATCAACTTCGAACCCTTCCGGGTCCATGAAAGCTAGACCGAGGGTACCTCCGTGAATTGCTGCGATAACCTGATCGACGACTTTATTGCAATCGCCGGGGGAAACCGTGACACGTGTCCGATCCGCCGGCGGAATTCTGGCCTTCAACACCTCGATCTTTTTCGGGTCGTCGTCAGCAAGAAACAGATGGTCGAACTTCGGTTGGATGGACAGTGCTATCAGCGGTGAGCCGTCGAACTCCTGCTTGGTGTCGGGGTCAATGCCGCGGCCTTGACCAGCGAGCAGATCGATATAGACCAACCGCTCCCACCTTCCCTCGGATCGCTTCGGCCCCATCGCGACCATGAAAGCCGAAGCGTATTTCTTCAGGTAGATCAGCTTTTCGCGAGACCAGGCTCGTCCTGCACGAGCCGGCAATCCATCGGATGAGTTATGTTTCACGCCATCACGGATAAGGGCGTCCGTTCCCCAAATCGATCAGACGGCAGGTCATTCCATTCGCGACCGTTCAGGATGCGCCCGGTTTCATGCTTGCGCACGCCGCCCCATTGCTTGAAGAAGAACGGCACCTTTTGCACACGGCACTGGCGCAAAATCGACAGCACCCATTTCTCGTCCATCGGGCGGGCTCCCGGGCCGCTCTCGCCACCGACGATCACCCAATCGATCCCGCGAAGATCGAGCGAACCCAAATCTTCCAGAAGCGGTTCAATCGAAAGAAACCGGACTTTCGCCGGTGTCCGGCGGAGCATCGCGATTCGCGGCAGGCCGTATTCCCGGTCTTCCACACTGACGCCGTACCAGACGTGCGGCAGATCTCCCATCCATCTGAGTTGTCTCGATAGGAGTTCATTCATCCGTTCGTGGCGTTTGGTCAGGACTTGATAGGTGTGCCAGTTCGCCTGCTCCATTACCTTGCCAACTTCGGCGATGTAACGCGCGGGAACGCCGTCTTGAAAAAGATCGCTCATCGAATTGACGAAGATCATTTTCGGCGATCGCCATCGCAGCGGCTCGTTCAGTTTTTCCGGGACGAGCCGCAGATCGAAGCCCTGTTCGAACGGGTGGCCTTTCACTCCCCGAAAGCGCTCGGCGAAGCGCTCGGCATAACAATGCTTGCAGCCGGGACTGATCTTGGTGCAGCCGCGGACGGGGTTCCAAGTCGCGTCGGTCCATTCAATGGAACTATTCGCGCTCATCGGCGATCCCCTCCATCAGCTAAGCGAAGATTAGGCGAAAGGCGCTCGCTAGTCAAGACGGCCATCACCCGTGGCCGTTGGCGGAGAGTGCGGATTCGGCCGGCGCCGCTTCCTCAACCGGCTTGGCGCGGGGGCGGAAGTAGCCCATCGCGAGGCCAACGAGTGTGAGCAGGAAGCATAGTTCCGCGAATAGATCGCCGACGATCGTGTACACCGTCCGTTCGGGCCGCCATTGGACGTCCTCGATTTCCGTCTCGCGCTCGAACAGCGGCGTGGCCGCGGCGATCTTTCCCGTCGGTTCGATAATCGCGCTCACTCCCGTGTTCGCCACCCGAATCATCGGCAGCTTGGTCTCGACCGAGCGCATCGCGGCCATCGCGAGCGCCTGGTAGGGGGCGGAACTTTCGCCGTACCAGGCGTCGTTGGTGATATTGACCAGCACGTCGGCGCCGCGATCGGCCGCGATCCGCGTGAAATCGGGGAAGATGCTCTCGTAGCAGATGAGGACGGCGAGCTTGGCGCCTTTGAACTCGAACAACGTGCGCTTTTGGCCGGGAATCATGTCGCCGAAGCCCTTGACGATTCGGTTCACGAACCGGCCGAGGAATTCGCGAGCGGGAACGTATTCGCCGAACGGCACCAATTCGATCTTGTCGTAATAATCCTCCACGGTTCCCGCCGCCGAGACGAGATAGGCGCGATTGTAAAAGCCCTCCACGCCGCTCCCCATCGCGAGCGCAGGCGCGCCGAACAGAATCGGGCGATCGGTGCTGCGCGCCAGTGCGAGGAGCGCGGTGCGATACGCGGCGTCGCCGGCAAACTCGCTCGGATAATCGTTATTGGGCTGGAAGAGGAATGCCGCCGCCGCCTCCGGCCATACGATGAGGTCCGCGCCCCGCTTGGCGGCGGCCGCCGTCTGGTCCTCGTACACCTGGAAGCTCTTGGAAAGAAATTCTGGCTCCCACTTGAGCGATTGCGGGATGTCGCCTTGGACCATCGCGACGCGGAAGCTGCCGACCGGCTTTTCCGCCTCCAGATCGCGAATCCGCCAGGTGCCGAATCCCACCAGCACTAACATCAGGACCGTGAGCGCGGTGAGTCCCGCGCTGCGCGTGCGGCGGCTGCCGCGCTGGAAGAGCACCGCGTAAGCGACCGCGTTGACGAATAGGATCAGGCCGGAGACACCGTACACTCCCGTGAACTCCGCGAATTGGATTAATGCGAGGCTGCGGTAAGCGGCGTATCCGAGCAGGTTCCACGGAAAGCCGATCGGAAAGTAGGTGCGGACCCATTCCAGCGCCACCCACGCGATCGGCATCGAGAGCATCGCGGAGACCCGCGTGCGCCGCGCGATAAATTCGCCCGCCCAAATCGCGATCGCGGTGTAAAAGGCGAGCACACCCGCCAAGAGGAACATCGGCAGGATCGCATATTCGATCCTGACGCCCGCGAAATCGTGCAGCGGAACCGGAATCCAATAAAGCGAGACCACATAGGAGGCGAATCCCTGAAGATAGGCCCACCAAAAGACCCGCTTAAGGCGCTCGCCCTCGATCGCGTAGAACAGCGGAACGAACGCGACCCAAGCCATCAAGCTCAGGTTGAATTTCGGAAAGGCGAGTCCCAGCGCGATGCCGCTGGCAACGGCCAGCGCCGCGCGGGTCAGGTTGCCTTCGAATCGGCGGAGGTCAAGCTTCGGCGGCATCGTCAGGCGCGTTCCTTAGGCTGGTTCCGTACGGTGAAGCATTCTGGCGGCTCAATGCTCGTGATGGACAAATCCGATCGAATTTTGCTTCCGCAGTTCCGGCGGCGCGAGAAGCTTGCGGACCGTCTCAAAGAGAAGGACGATCTGGCGGTCGTGTTGTTCGATCTTGCGGGCGAGGTCGCGGTTGGAAGCAAGTATCCGGCGGAGTTTGATGAAGGCGCGCATGATGGCGACATTGACCTCCGCGGCGCGGGCGCTGCGCAGCACGCTGGACAGCATCGCAACGCCTTGCTCCGTGAAGGCGTAGGGCGGGGTGCGCCGGCCGCCGGGAGTGTTTGCTCTTGCGGTTTGCAAGAGCAAAACCTCAAATTCCCTGGCGCGTAGCTGGAAAACGAAATCGCCGGGAAACCGCTTGGGGTTTCGGCGCACCGCAAGGTTAAGGTTGCCGGTCGTAACCCCATAAAGCTCCGCGAGGTCGCTGTCGAGCATGACCTTCTCGCCGCGGATCAGGAAGATGCGGCCGGCAATGCGCTCGACGGGGATAACGCTTTGCGGTTCAGCCATGTGTGGATTTCGCATGGGTTCCAATGACTGTCAAGGTTTTTCGGGAGACCGCGCCAGCATCGCCGCCAGCGGAATTACCCCCGCGCAAGGCGGATGGCCGTTAAACCGCTCGAAGATATCGTCCACGTCGCGCCAGGTTTCGACCAGTGCGGCGCACATTCGCGGCTCGAAGACGAGATCGCCGGCGATGCGCCATTCGCGCTCGTGGGTCCAATCCACCGGACGGCTCGCGTCCATTTGCGTCGCTACCACCCGCCAATGCTCCGCGGGCGGAAGGATCGCGGCGGCCTCGCGCCAGGGCAGGTAGATTACCGGGCGCGCGCCCATTTTGAAGGCGTGGCGCTTGTCGATCGCGATTCCGAACGGCTCGTAGCGGCGGCGGTTGCGGCGATCGAGCAGCGCGCGCAGTTCGTTAAGAGGCGCGTCGAACAGGCAGACGGCGCTCCCCCCGCCGCGCACCATCCTCCCGCTCGCGCGAATCGCTCCCGCGCGCAGAATCGCGGCCAGATTGTCGAGCGCGGAGGCGGTGTTCGCCGCGCGGGTGAAATGCGTCAGCATCGGGGCCGCCGGCGGCTTTATGCGCGGGCGATTCATCGTGCGGACCGCTCCATCTTTGCCAGCAACGCGCGTTCGCGCGCGAACATCCGGCGGGCATCGGCGAGCGAGCGTTCGTGGTCGTATCCCAGGAGATGGAGAAAGCCGTGGACCAGCAGCGCGCGGAGGCGGTCCTTGGGCGCGATGCGCAGTGCGCGCGCCTGCCGCAGGGCGGTGTCGATCGAGATTACGACATCGCCGAGCGGCAACCCCGCGCGATTTCGGATTGCGTGCGGATTCGGCGGTGGCGCTCCGACAATTTCGATTTGCGAAAAAGAAAGCACATCGGTGGGCGAGTCGATTCCGCGATATTTCCGGTTAAGCGCGCGAATCGCGCGGTCGCCCGTCAAGGTCAGCGACAGTTCGCAATCCGGCAGTCCAGCGGCCCGCATCAGGCGTTCCGCGCCGGTGCGGATTCCGCGCGCGTATGCGCGTCCGCGCGCCGCGGCGCATCGAAACTCGACCGGCACGCGGCTCAATCCGAGCGATTGCCGCCGGCCGGCGGGATTGGCGCCGGGGCCGGGGCATTGAAGGATTCGTAGGCGTTGACGATCGATTGCACCAGCCGATGCCGCACGACATCGCGATCGGTGAATTTGACGAAGCTGATGCCGCGCGTGTTGCCGAGCACGACTTGCGCCTCCTTGAGGCCGGACAGTTTGCCCGACGGCAGGTCGATTTGCGTGATGTCGCCGGTGATGACCGCCTTGGAGCTGTAACCCAGCCGCGTCAGGAACATCTTCATCTGCTCGGAGGTGGTGTTCTGCGCCTCGTCGAGAATGATGAACGAATCGTTGAGCGTGCGCCCGCGCATGAAGGCGAGCGGGGCGACCTCGATCGTGCCGCGCTCGAGCATCCGGCGCGCGCGGTCGAAATCGACCATGTCGTGCAGGGCGTCGTAGAGCGGGCGGAGGTAGGGATTCACCTTCTCGGCCAGATCGCCGGGCAAAAAGCCCAGCTTCTCGCCCGCCTCGACGGCGGGCCGGCAGAGCACCATCCGCGTGACCTGATTTTTCATCAATGCCGCCAGCGCCATCGCCATCGCCAGGTAGGTCTTGCCGGTGCCGGCGGGGCCGATGCCGAACACGATGTCGTGCTCGTCGATCGCGTCGAGATAGCGGCGCTGGTTGACGGTCTTCGGCGCGATCCGCTTGCGGCCCGCCGACGTCAG
>JBOHWK010000175.1:0-26475 GCA_050736715.1 Binataceae bacterium (SeqCode)
CAGTCCTGTCGCGCCGTAATCCGCCGCGAGGCGGTTGCCGGCGCGCTCGCCCTCGAGAGCGGCCGCCAGCGCACTTGCAACGATTTGCGGCAGATGGCTCGCGCGGGCGAGCAATTGGTCGTGGGTATCCGGGTCCATCGTCTCGACGCGAGCGCCAGTAGCTTTCCAGAGCGCAGCGATTTTCCCGATTGTTTCGGGCGTGCTGGATTTGGACGGGGTGATAATCGTCAGCCGATCCTTGAACAGATCGGGGTCGGCCGCGGCGGCGCCGGTTGTCTCCTTGCCGGCAATCGGATGCGCCGCGACCAGCGATCTGCCGCCGCCGATAAACGGTTCGAGTTCGCGCACGACGAAACCCTTCACGCTGCCAACGTCGGTGACGATCGCATCGGGGGCGCAATGGGGAATCATTTTCTCCAGCATTGGGCGCATCGTAAGGATTGGCACCGCCATCACGATTAGATCGGCGCCGCGTGCCGCTTCGGCCGGATCGCGCGTCGCGCTGTCGATAATTCCGCGTTCGATCGCCGTGTCGAGGTTCGCCTGCGTCCGCCCCAGTCCGGTTACGCTTCCAACCAGCCCTTTTGCATGTGCAATCATCGCGAGCGAACCGCCAATCAGGCCCACCCCGCACACGGTCATTTTCTTAAACAGCGGCGGCATTGCTAATCACGCGGATCGTTCAGGCGCGCATCGCCTCGCCGAGCGCCGCGATCAGGCGGCGGTTCTCCTCCGGCAATCCGACGCTGATCCGCACGTGGCGCGGATAACCGTAGCCGTTCATCGGGCGGACGATTATTCCCTTGCGCAGCAGCCGCTCGTACACGGCGCGGCCATCGCCCACCTCGGCCAGAATGAAGTTCGCGTGGCTCGGCACGAACTTGAGGCCGAGGCGGTTGAATTCGCGTTCGAGGTATTCCATTCCCTCCGCGTTGGCGCGGAGCGTGTTCGCGATATGCGCGGTATCGTCCATCGCGGCGACGACTGCGATTTGCGCGAGCGAGGTGACGTTGAACGGCTGGCGGATTTTGTCGAGCAATTGCACAATATCGGGCGATGCGATCGCATAGCCCGCGCGCAGTCCCGCCAACCCGAAAATCTTCGAGAACGTCCGGAGCGTCACGATTAGACGGCCCTCGAGGTGATCGTCGAGCGAGTTTGGATATTCGGGGTCGCGCACGAACTCAAAGTACGCTTCGTCCGCGACGATCACGGCGGTTTCCGGCGCGCGTTCGAGGAAGCGCTTCCATTCGGCGCGCGGGTAGATCGTGCCGGTGGGATTGTTCGGATTGGCGAGATAGATGAGGCGCGTGTTCGCGTCGATCGCCGCGGCGATTGCTTCGAGGTCGTGCGAATAGCCGTCGCGCGTGGGAACCGCCCGTCCTTCGGCGCCGGCGGTTGCCGCCGCGATCGGATAGATCGCGAAGGCGTGCTCGGAATAGACCGCATTAAGTCCCGGCCGCAGGAACAAGAAGGCGAGCAGATGAATCGCTTCGACCGATCCGCACGCGGCAAACACCCGCTCCGGCGCGATCCCGTGACGCTCGGCGATCTTGCGCCGGAGCATTACGCTGCCGCCGTCCGGATAACGGTTGAGTTCGGGGAGCGCCGCCTTGATCGCCTCGATCGCGCGCTGCGACGGGCCGAGCGGGTTCTCGTTGGAGGCGAGCTTTATCGGTTCCGCGATTCCCAGTTCGCGCTCCAGCTCTTCCATCGGCTTGCCGGGCTGGTACGGCGCGATTGCGGCGACGCGCGGGAGGACGAGATTTTCGGCTTTAGCCAAGGCGGAATGGGGGGCCGCACGCTACGCGGCGGCCGATTTGCCCTCAGGATACGATCCCAGCACCTTCAAAAAAAGGGCCTTGCGTTTGAGCGCGCCCAGCGCGCGCACCAGCGGCGCATCCTCGCAATGACCGTGCAAATCGGCGAAGAACAGATACTCCCACGGCCGCGAGCGCAGCGGGCGCGATTCGATTTTAGAGATGTTGATTTTGTTGCGGGCGAACAGGCCCGTCGCCTCGTGCAGCGCACCGACGCGATCCGCGACCGCGAACAGCACGGTGGTCTTGTCGGCGCCCGAACGGCCGGCGGGCCGCTGCCCCATTACGAGGAAGCGGGTCGCGTTGGCGGCGACATCCTGGATGTTGGCCGCGATGGTCTTGAGTCCGTACGCCGCGCCCGCCGCCGCCGATGCGATCGCGGCGATCCCCGGCTCCTTGGCGGCGCGCTCAGCCGCGGCGGCGTTCGACGGAGCGGCTTCGGTCTCGCAATGGGGAAAATTCGTTGCCAGATAGGCGCGGCATTGCGCGAGCGATTGTTGATGCGAAACGATCCGCTTGACCGCCGCCGGGTCGCCCGATTTGGAGAGCAGCGAATGGCGGATCGGGAGGAGCGTCTCGCCGATAATCGAAAGCGGCGAATCGATCAGCAGGTCGAGCGTGAGGGTCACCGAGCCTTCGGTGGAATTTTCCACCGGCACGACGCCGAAGTTTGCGCGCCCGTTCTCGACCGCCTGGAAGACCGCCGCGATCGACGGCTGCGGCGCGATTTCAACACTGGAACCGAAATGGACGCGCGCCGCCTCGTGCGAGTAGGTGTGTTCAGGCCCCAAAAACGCGATCCGCGGGACGTGTTCGAGCGCGCGGCAGGCCGAAATGATTTCGACAAAGATGCGCCGGACTTGATCGCCGGTCAGCGGCCCCTGATTCTCCGCAACCATCTGGTCGATTACTTGGCGCTCGCGCGCGGGCTGATAAATCTCACCGCCGTCGCGATGCTTAAGATGGCCGATCTCGATTGCGGTTTCCGCGCGCCGCGAGAGCGTCCGGAGCAATTCGAGATTCAGCGCATCCATCCGCTCGCGGAGGTCGCTGAGGTGCGGCGGCGCGCCCCCCGCTTTGGTTGGTTCTTTCTTCGCCGGCATCGAAGGACAAGGGCTAACCGATCGCGCGGCTCCGTTCAAGGAAGGACGGACCAGCCCCGCCGCGCAATTCGGTTGCGGACAAATGGAGGCGGGCGGAAACTGATGGCACGGTCCCGTTCGATCGTTGGTTAAACCGTGATGCAGACTGAGCGAAAGATGCCGCCGATTCTTGCGGTCAGTATGGGCGATCCGGCGGGCATTGGCCCGGAGGCAGTCCTCAAGGCGGCGGGAGCAATCGCGAAGCGGCGCACCGCGCCGTCGATTATCGTCGTTGGCGACTTCGGCGTGATGCGCACTGCCGCGGACACCTTGCGCGGTGCGCCCAAGCTGGTTGAATGGCTTCCCGGCGACACGCCGGTTCGATTGACTCGCGGCGTCAATGTCTGGCCGCTAACGCGATTGCCCGCGCGCGCGATTCGCCCCGGCCATCCGAGTACCGCAGGCGGAGCCGCCGCGTTCGAGTACATCGTCGCGGGGGCGCGGATGGCGATGCGGGGCGAGGCCGATGCGCTCGTGACCGCGCCGATCAGCAAAGAATGGATGAATCGCGCGGGGCATCGCTATCCCGGCCATTCGGAATTGCTCGCGGAACTTGGCCGCGCGCACAAATGGCGCATGATGTTCGCGGGCGGGGAGTTACGCCTCGCGCTCGTGACCGTCCATATGGGCTTGGCCAAGGTATCCGGCGCGCTGACCCCCGCGCTGGTCCTCGACACGATCCGTCTGCTCTCGGCCCATCTGCGCTCGCTGGAAGGACTCAAGCGGCCGCGAATCGGCGTGCTCGGCTTCAATCCGCACGCTGGAGAGCATGGGATGTTCGGCGACGAGGAGGCGCGTGCGATAGCACCCGCGATTCGGCGCGCGCGCCGCGCGGAGATCGATGCGTTCGGGCCGCTCGCGCCCGACACCGCCTTCATCCGGGCTGGCGGCAAATTCAAATTCGACGCTGCCGTCGCGATGTATCACGATCAGGGATTGATTCCGCTCAAGACGCTCGAATTCGACCGCGCCGTGAACATTACGCTGGGAATCCCGTTCATCCGCACCTCGCCGGATCATGGGACGGCTTTCGATATCGCGGGCAAAGGAATCGCCGACCCATCCAGCATGATTGCGGCGATCGAATACGCCGAGCGGACCGCATCGCATCGCGACCCGCGCGCGAAAACGCGCTGACGGAATCAATCCGCGCGGCGAAAGCCAATCGGGTTTTCTTGGGCGCTTCAGGCGGCGCGAGGAGTTTTCGTATCGAATCGAACAGGACCGCGATCTGGCGATCGTGCCGCTCGACCTTCCGGGCGAGTTCGCGATTTGAGGCGAGGATCTGCCGGAGTTTCACGAACGCCCGCATGATGGCCACGTTAACATCAGCGGCGCGCGCGCTACGCAGGACGCTGGAGAGCATCGCAACCCCTTGCTCGGTGAAGGCATAGGGAAGATATTTTCGGTGTTGTCCGCGGCCGTGAGTCTTTAAGGTTCCAACTTGGAAGCTTAAAGACTGGGCCTCCTCCTTCGTAAGCTGGAACACAAAGTCTTCCGGAAACCGCCGGAGGTTTCGCTTTACCGCTTTGTTAAGGTTGCCCGGTTCAACCTGGTATAGCTCCGCCAAGTCGCTGTCCAGCATGACTTTCTCCCCGCGGATGAGGTAGATGCGGCTCGCGATGCGCTCGATGGGAACGATTGGCGCCGGTTCGGCCATGCGGAAGATTGCGCATCGGGGCCGCTTGCTGTCAAGGCGGTATTCCCGTACAGCGCGAGGGGTTTCAGGAATTTCCTTCTCCGAATAGAATAGATGGGATGGCCGATCGGATCGTCATCAAGGGTGCCCGCGAGCACAATCTCAAGAACATCGACCTTGAGATTCCGCGCGACAAGCTGGTCGTAATCACGGGCCTGTCCGGCTCAGGGAAATCTTCGCTCGCCTTCGACACGATTTACGCCGAGGGGCAGCGCCGCTACGTCGAATCGCTGTCGGCCTATGCGCGGCAATTCCTCGAACAGATGGAGAAGCCGGACGTCGATTCGATCGAGGGACTCTCGCCCGCGATTTCGATCGAACAGAAGTCCGGTTCGCGCAATCCGCGCTCGACGGTCGGCACTATCACCGAAATTTACGATTATCTGCGGCTCCTGTTCGCGCGCACCGGTCATGCGTTTTGCCACAATTGCGGGCGCGAGATTTCGCAGCAGAGCGTCCAGCAGATCGTCGATCGAATCATGAGCTGGGCGGAGGGAACGCGGATTTACGTGCTCGCGCCGATCGTACGCGACCGCAAGGGGGAGTATCGCAAGGAGCTGTCGGACCTCCGGCGCGCTGGATTCGTGCGGGTGAAGATCGACGGGAAGCTCTACGAATTAGGCGAGGAGCCGGAACTCAAGAAAAACCTCCGCCACACGATCGAGGTGATGGTGGACCGGCTCGCGATCCGGCGGGGGATCGAAAAGCGGCTCGCCGACTCGCTCGAAGTCGCGTTCAAGCATGGACAGGACCTGCTCAAGATCGAGCGGCCCGACGCCGCGAAGGGCGAAGCGGAGGTCTATTTCAGCCAGCGGTTCGCGTGCGTCGAATGCGGCATCTCCTACCCGGAAATTACGCCGCGGATGTTTTCGTTCAACAGCCCGCACGGCGCGTGCGCGGAATGCTCCGGAATCGGCTCGATCATGTACTTCGATCCGGAACTGGTGATTCAAAACGAAGACTTGAGCATCGCCGACGGTGCGATCGCTCCGTGGACGCGGTTCAACTCGATGCAACCGGTGCTGGACGCGCTCGCGGCGCACTACAAGTTCAGCCTCGACGCGCCGTGGAAGACGCTCCCGCCCAAGGTCCGCAAGGCGATCCTTAACGGTACGGGCGATGAGCAGATCGAATTTGCCTACCAGCGCGGCCACCATCATGCCGAGTATGCAAAGCCGTTCGAGGGCGTGCTGCAATGGCTCGACCGCTGGTACAAGGCGAGCCAATCCGAGGGCGTGCGCGAATTTATCGAGGGCTACATGAACATGCGGCCGTGCCCGTCGTGCAAGGGGGCGCGGCTCAAGAAAGAGAGCCTGTTCGTCCGCTTCAACGGCAAGTCGATCTCGGAAGTGACGGCAATGTCGATCAAGCAGGCGGTGGCATTCTTCGCCGCGCCGAAACTTTCCGGGCAGGAGGCGGAAATCGCGCGGCTAATTCTGAAGGAGATTCGCGAACGGCTCGCCTTCCTGATGGGGGTGGGGCTGGAATACCTGACGCTCGACCGTAATTCGGGCAGCTTGTCGGGCGGCGAAGGCCAGCGCATCCGCCTCGCGACGCAAATCGGATCGAGCCTGGTTGGCGTGCTTTACATCCTGGACGAACCGTCGATCGGACTTCATCAGCGCGACAACCGGCAGTTGCTCGCAACGCTAAAGCGGCTGCGCGACCTCGGCAACACGGTGCTGGTGGTCGAGCACGATCGCGACACGATGCTCGAGGCGGACCATCTGATCGACATGGGCCCCGGCGCCGGAATCCACGGCGGCTACGTCGTTGCGGAGGGCGCGCCGGACGCGGTGATGCGCAACGAAAAATCACTCACCGGCAAGTATCTATCGGGAGAAATGGAAATTCCCACGCCCGCGCGCCGACGCCGCTTGTCGGGGCGCTGGCTCACAATCAAAGGCGCGCGCGAAAACAATCTGCGCGATTTGACCGTTGCGTTTCCGCTGGGCGTCTTCACCTGCGTGTCGGGCGTATCGGGGTCGGGGAAATCGACCCTCGTGCTCGATACTCTCTATCGCGCGCTGGCGCACAAATTGGGCGGCAGCCGCGAGCGCGCCGGAGCGCATCGGACGATTGAGGGCGTCGAGCATCTGGACAAGGTGGTCCACGTCGATCAAAGCCCGATCGGCCGCACGCCCCGCTCGAATCCCGCGACTTACACGGGCCTCTTCACACATATCCGCGAATTGTTCGCGCAATTGCCGGAGGCGCGGATGCGCGGCTACGGGCCCGGCCGGTTCTCCTTCAACGTCAAGGGGGGGCGATGCGAATCGTGCGAAGGCGACGGAATAATCAGAATCGAGATGCACTTCCTGCCCGACGTCTATGTCACCTGCGAGGTGTGTGGCGGCAAGCGGTACAATCGCGACACGCTCGAAATCCAGTACAAGGGCAAGAATATCGCGGAACTCCTGAACCTAACCGTGCTGGACGCGCTCGAATTTCTCGGCTCGGTGCCGCCGGTCCGGCAGAAGCTGGAGACGCTGCGCGACGTGGGCCTCGATTACATCCACCTCGGCCAGTCGGCCACGACGCTATCGGGAGGCGAGGCGCAGCGGATCAAGCTCGCCAAGGAGCTTGCGCGCCGCGCGACCGGGCGCACGTTCTATATCCTCGACGAGCCAACGACGGGATTGCACTTCGACGACATCAAGCGCTTACTCGCGGTGCTGGGGCGGCTCGCGGACGCGGGCAACACGATCGTGGTAATCGAGCACAACCTCGACGTGCTGAAGACCGCCGACTATCTGATCGATCTTGGGCCGGAGGGCGGCGACCGCGGCGGCACGGTGGTCGCGAAAGGCACGCCGGAGGAGGTCGCAGCGGCCAAGGGTTCGTACACCGGGCAATTCCTGCGCGCCGCGCTTAACCATCGCGCCGCCGCGTGAGAAGCAGTCTCATAAATGGCTCCGAGCGCGTGATCCCGGGAAATCCGGCATGGCCTCGGCGCTGAAAGCGCCGAAGGATGGTAGCCCAGGGCAACGCCCTGGGTTATTTGGCAATGAATAAAGATCGCACCCTGAAGGGGCGCGGGCAATCCTCCCGCCCTTTCAGGGCGGGAATTATTTCGGTTCGTGTTAACCCGGCGCGTTGCGCCGGGCTGATATCCTTCGGCGCTTTCAGCGCCGACAGCGTTTCAGAATATTACTCTACTGAAATGCACTTGATGTTATATAATATTGTACACATAATCATTGAAGGTAGCGCCGATGGGAAGCAGGGGGTGAGCCAGCAATGAAACCCAAGCCGTGGCGTGAAATCCGGGCGCGAAAGTTTTCCGCGTGAAAGCTGAAGGAGATCGACCGCGCCGTGGAGAAGAAACTGCTGGAAATGGACCTGCGGGAACTCCGCGAGGCGGCCGACAAAACGCAGGAGGAATTGGCCGACGCGCTTAAGAAGGCGCAGTCGGAAATATCCCGGCTCGAAAATCGCTCGGATTATCGTTTCTCCACCTTGCAGCGATACGTGGCCGCCCTCGGCGGCGAGCTTGAAGTGGTGGCGAGCTTCGGCAACCGCCGCATCCGGCTCCGCGCGGCGTAAGGGCGGCGGCGGTTCCGCAATCGCAACGCTCAATTGTCAGGGTCAGCGCCGTCGTACACGATGCGATCCTCCTCGACCCGTGCGAACGGCGTGAGCGCGTGGGGTTTGAGCTTGCCGTCGGGCATGATGTGTTCGACGTCCCAGCCGCGAATCAGCAGGTGGTCGGAGACGATTCGCCGGTGGCAGCGCCACCACAGTCCCTCCGAACACATATAGGCGGTTCGCGCGCGAATGGCGGCTTCGATTAATTCATTGAGACCGGCGGCGAAATCGGCGCTTTCGGTGTAATCGGCGTAGGAGCGGAACGCGGGATGCTCCCATCCGCTGTGCGGCGAATCGGCGGCCTTCGAATGGCGCCGGCCACCCAAGCGCTTAATCCATCGGTACTCGATGCCGGCGCCCGCAAGCGATTTTTCCAGCGCGTCCTGATTGAACTGGGGCCAGCGCCGCGAACTGGGAAACGATCGCACGTCGGCGAGAACTGAGATTCGATGCGCGGCGAGAAGTTCGAGAAATCGTTCTATCGGATGCGTCGAATGGCCAAAAGTGAAGATCGGGCCGGCCGACTCCGCTCCACTTAGATGAGCATGACCTGTAGCGCGCGAACGCATCTCTCACCGCGGCACGCGCCCATCCGTAATGAACGAGTCACGCGCAAATCTATCCCAATAATCCTGTCAGGGGACTGCTGGCCGTCGCGTAGAGCTTGCGCTCGATGCGTCCGGCGAGGAACGAGAGGCGGCCCGCTTCGATACCGAGCCGCATCGCCCGCGCCATCGCAAGCGGGTTCTTCGCGCCCGCGATCGCCGTGTTCATCAGGACCGCATCGCATCCGAGTTCCATCGCGGCGGCGGCGTCGGATGCTGCTCCCACGCCCGCATCGACGATTACGGGAATCTTCGCCTGTTCGAGAATGATCGCGAGGTTGTGCGGATTGCGGATGCCGAGGCCAGAGCCGATCGGCGCCGCCAACGGCATCACCGCCGCGCAGCCCATCTCCGCGAGCCTCAGACACGCGACCGGATCGTCGGTGACATAGGGCAGCACCTTGAAGCCCTCCCTTACCAGCACGCGCGCGGCCTCGATTGTGGCGGCAACGTCGGGAAAGAGCGTTTTCTGGTCGCCGATAACCTCGAGCTTCACCAAGTCGCCGACTCCCACCTCGCGCGCGAGGCGGCAGGTACGAATGGCGTCCTCGGCGGTGAAGCATCCGGCGGTGTTGGGGAGGATTTGGTAGCGCGCGGGATCGAGGTAGTCGAGCAAATTCTCCTTGCCGCGATCGGTGATATTGACGCGGCGCACCGCGACCGTGACGATCTCGGCGCCGCTCGCCTCGACGGCGGCTTTGGTCTCCGCGAAATCCTTGTACTTGCCGGTGCCGACGATCAGCCGCGAAGTGAATTTGCGGCCCGCCAGTTCAAATGGCGTGTCATTTGTAACACTTTGCATGATTGCCTCGATTCGCGGGCGTGGTCATCCTCCGCCCACGAAATTGATTACTTCAACGCTATCACCCGCTTTCAGTACAACGTCCGGGTAGGTGGCCTTCGGAATCGCGCGATTGTTGATTTCGACCGCGACGCGCCCGCTTCGCATATTGAGCCGTTCCAGGAGCATGGCGAGGCGCGCGTCGCCCTCGACCCGGTATGGATCGCCGTTGAGCGTGATTTCGATCTGTGCGGGGGTTGGTTCGGACATTTGAAAAGCCGCTTCCCCGGCGCCGGAGAAGCGGCTTTGGGCGCGACTGCGATCGTCGCACCGTCACGGCTTCCCTACGCCGGCATTACCCGGATCAGGTTCAAGGGGTTCTCCATTCGGAACTCTCAGTGCGTTGCCGCACACCCCCAGCCTCTTTCAGTTATAGCTCCCGCGCCGGGCGCTTGTCAAAATTTCTCGCGCCGGGAATTGACTGCCGGGGCGGGCGCGGGCGAGACTTGTGCTCCCGATGAAGATCGAAGCGCAGCGTCCCACCGTCGCCGAAATCGATCTGGCCGCGCTGCGCGCCAATTTCCATGCGCTGCGCGCGCTGGAGAAGGGCGAATTGATGGCGGTGGTGAAGGCCGACGCCTACGGCCATGGCGCCGTGACGGTAGCGCGCACGCTCGCGGCCGAGGGATGCGGCCATTTCGGAATCGCCACGCTCGACGAAGCGCGCGAGCTGCGCGACGCGGGAATCCGCTCGCGCATCTACCTGCAGGCGGGCTTCTTCCCGGAGCAGGCGGCGGCGATCGTGCGGCTCGACTTGACGCCATTTGTGTTCACCCTGGACGCGATCGCGCCGCTAGATCGCGCGGCGGCCGCGGCGGGGCGCACCGGCTATCCGATTCATTTGAAAATCGATAGCGGCGCGACGCGGCTCGGCGTGATGCCGGCCGATCTGCCGCGCGCGATCGAGGAGTTGAAGCGGGCGCGATCGCTTCGGCTCGAAGGCGCATGCACGCTGCTTGCGAACGCGGGCGATCCCACGAGTCCAATCACCAGCCGGCAACTGGAAGTGTTTGGCGCCGCGGTCGCGGCGCTGGACGCCGCCGGAATGCGTCCCGCGCTGCTCCACGTCGCCAATTCCGCGGCGCTCGTGCTGCGCGAGGACACGCATTTCAACCTTGCCCGTCCGGGGCTTGCGCTTTACGGCTTGCCGCCGACGGCCGCCGTCCGCGAGCGAATCGATCTGCGGCCGGTGATGACGTTCAAGACCCGGCTGATGCAATTGAAACGCGCGCCGGGCGGCAGCGGCGTCGGCTACGGACACACGTTCGTCGCTCCGCGCGAAAGCATTATCGGCGTCCTCCCGGTAGGCTATGCGGACGGCTATCGGCGCGGGCTGCAACATGGCGGCGAAGTAATCGTGCGCGGATGCCGCGCGCCGGTGGTCGGAGCGGTTTCCATGGACCTGACGACAATTGACGTGACGGACGTGCCCGGCGCGGCGATCGGAGACGAGGTAATCTTATGGGGCGGAACCGGCGCGGCGGCAATCAGCGTCAACGACGTCGCGCGAATCGCGCAAACAATCTCCTATGAAATGCTATGCATGGTGGGAAAGCGCGTTCCGCGCATAATCCGGGAATAAACAATCAACGTAAACTAACGGGGTGGCGGCGCGGGCGGTTGGCCTTGAATTCGGTTACTTCAAAAGGCCCAGCCGTTCGAAATCTTCGCCGGTCCAATTCGTCGCCATAACGATCTGCTGTAACGTGCCAATGGGCAGCGTATCGCCCCCGTGGTGGTAATGGATGACGACTCTGCGGCCGTCGCTATGCCGATACACGCGCTGGCTGCCGCGCGACCGCCGCCATTCAAAGCCGTCCCTTTCCAAAGCCCGCACCAATTTTCTGACGGGAACATTCCGCAGCGCCTCGATCGTGCGGTCATACCGTCACCGCAATGGCCGCCTTTTCCAAAATTTCAATTTCGCCGCTCTCGGTGGCGATCGCCTGCTTGGCTTCAATCATGTCCTCCACGTACAACTCCGCCGCGTCCTGAATGTTGCGGAGCGCTTCCTCCCGGGTGTGCCCCCAGCTTGCGCAACCGCGGAGAGCGGGAATCCACACGCTCCAGCGCCCATCCGCCTCCTCTTGCAATTCGACATGAAAGACGTAGGTTTTGACTGTGGCGCATCCTCCTATTCCATTTCGGGGTATATCATAACCGCAACAGCCGCTAAAAACGCCTGTGCGCCAAGCGGTCCGGGCGCCGCTCCGGCATGGTTCCGGGGCGAGGCAATCGCGCCGCCGCGCGCAATTAGGGAATAAATGGCGATGAGCACTGACAAAATTGCGATCAAGCGGGCGCTGCTCGGCGTCGCGGACAAGGGCGGACTCGACCAGCTCGCGCGGGCGCTCGTTCGCCACGGCGCCGAGATCGTTTCGACGGGAGGCACGGCGGCCGCGCTCGAAACCGCGGGCATAAAAGTTCGCACCGTGGAGAATTTCACCGGCTCGCCCGAAATGTTGGACGGGCGTGTCAAAACGCTCCATCCAAAAATCCACGGCGGCATCCTCGCGCGCCGCGGCGACGAGCACCATCGGCGGCAGATGCACGCTTACGGGATCGAGCCGATCGATCTGGTGGCCGTCAACTTTTACCCGTTCGAGAAGACCGTCGCCAAGCCGGACGTGAAGCTCGGCGATGCGATCGAGAACATCGATATCGGCGGGCCGACTCTGGTGCGCGCCGCCGCGAAGAATTATCCCGACGTGGCGGTCGTCGTGGACCCGGCTGACTACGATGAAATCATCGCGGAACTCGATGCGAACAACGGCGCGCTCACGATTGCCACGCGATGGCGCCTCGCGCGGAAGGCCTTCGCTCGCGTCACCGCCTACGATTGCGCGATATCGAATTATCTTGGAACGCATTCGGGTGCGGGCGAACCGTCCGCGCTCGGCGAGACGTTCAGCGTCTCGTTGCCGCGCGAGCAGGCGCTTCGCTACGGCGAGAACCCGCATCAGACGGGAGCGCTCTACGGCCGCTTCCACGAAATCGCGCATCAACTGCACGGCAAGGAACTGTCGTTCAACAACGTGGTCGATATCAGCTCCGCGATCAATCTGATGCTCGAGTTTCAGGACGAGCGGCAGGCCGTCGTCGCAATTTTGAAGCACAACACGCCGTGCGGCGTTGGAATCGGCGCATCGCTCAAGGAGGCGTGGGACAAGGCCTTCGCGACCGATCCCGATTCGCCGTTCGGCGGAATCGTCATTTCGAATCGCGCGTGGGACCTCGAATTCGCGCGCGCCGTCGATGAACTATTCACGGAGGTACTGATCGGGCCGGAATATCCGCCCGCAGTGCTCGAATTTCTCCGCAAGAAGAAAAATCGCCGCGTGATGACCTATCGGCCCAAGGCCGTCGATCGAAATGAACTGGACGTGAAAAAGGTGCTGGGCGGGATGCTGGTGCAGACCCCCGACCTCGCGATCGAAGACCCGCGCGCGGGAAAGGTTGTCACGCGCCGCGCGCCGAGCGACACCGAGATGCGCGCGCTCGCGTTTGGAATCAAGGTCTGCAAGCACGTCAAGTCCAACGCGATCGCATTCGTGGCCGAGGATCGCACGCTTGCGGTGGGCGGCGGCGCGACCTCGCGAATCGACCCGGTGTTCGCGGCGCGCGAGAAGGCGGCCCGCCTCAAAGTGTCGCTGGCCGGCTCGGTGCTGGTATCGGAAGCGCTGTTCCCGTTTCCCGACGGCCCCACGCTCGCGGCCGAGGCGGGGGCGACGGCGATCGCGCAGCCGGGCGGAGCGGTCCGCGACGCGGAAGTAATCGCGGCGGCCGACAAGTATGGCCTCGCGATGGTCTTTACGGGAGTGCGCCACTTCCGGCATTAGCATTCAGGTTGCGATGAAAGTTCTCGTCATCGGCAAGGGCGCGCGCGAGCATTCGCTCGTGTGGCGGCTCAGCCAAAGCCAATCGGTGCGCAAGATTTTCTGCGCGCCGGGAAATCCCGGCATCGATCGGATCGCGCAAGCCGTGCCGATCGAGCCGATGGATATCGCGGCACTCGTTGCGTTCGCGTGCTCGAACGGAATCGACCTGACGGTCGTTGGCCCGGAAGACCCGCTCGCCGCCGGAATCGCGGATGAATTCGCACGCGCGGGCCTCGCGATTTTCGGCCCCACCAAGACCGCGGCGCGGCTCGAAACCAGCAAATCGTTCGCCAAGGAAATCATGCGTGAGGCCGGCGTGCCGACTCCCGATTTCGCCGTGTTCGACGATGCCGATTCCGCGCGCCGCTACGCCGCCGCCCGCAAAGGTCCAACGGTCGTGAAGGCCGATGGCCTTGCGCTCGGCAAAGGCGTTGTGGTTTGCCGCGATTCAGCGGCGGCGAGCGAGGCGATCGGCGACGCGATGGAGCGGCGCAAATTCGGGGCGGCCGGCGCCCGCGTGCTGATCGAGGAGTTCGCCACCGGCGAGGAGCTTTCCTTCTTCGCTCTGTGCGACGGCGAACGCGCGGCGGCGTTCGGCATGTTTCAGGATCACAAGGCGGTCTTCGACGGCGATCGCGGCCCAAACACCGGCGGGATGGGGGCCTATTCTCCCGTGCCCGGCTACGGCCCCGAATTCGAGGAGCGCGCGATGCGCGAGGTAATCAATCCAACCATTCGCGCGATGGCCGCGCGCGGCGCTCCGTTTCGCGGCTTGCTCTTTGCGGGACTGATGGCTGACGGCGACCGCATCGGCGTGCTCGAATTCAACGTCCGCTTCGGCGATCCGGAATGCGAACCGCTCATGATGCGCTTCGAGGGCGATCTCGCCGAGACGCTTTTGGCCGCGGCCGCCGGCGATGTCACGAAGGCGAGTACGCGACTCTCGCCGCGCGCCGCCGTGGCGGTGGTGCTCGCGGCGGGCGGATATCCGGGCGATTATCGCAAGGGAATCCCGATTACCGGAATCGAACGAATCGAGGGCGGCGCGCCCTCGGAATCGAAAACGAAATGGGCGATGAACAACATCCGCGTGAAGGCGTTTCATGCGGGGACCGCGCTCGCCGATGGCCGGCTCGTGACCGGCGGCGGGCGGGTGATGGCCGTCACCGCGAGCGCGCCGAAACTTGCCGCCGCCGTTGAAGCGGCGTATGAAGCCGCCGCGGCGATCGAATTCGAGGGACGCCATTACCGCCGCGATATCGCCCAGCGCGCGCTCAGGCGAATCGGCGCGGCCGCTTCGTAAGTCAGGGGAATTCCGCAACCTTGCCTCCATCGCAAAAGAAATCCGCGCCCGCCGGAAAACCCGCCCCGCGAGTTTTTCGCCTCGACGACGCGATCGCGGCGCTCCAAGCGGGCGGGCTGGCCGTCTATCCGACGGAGACCTTTTACGCGCTCGGCGCGGACCCCGAATCATCCGCCGCGATGGCGCGCCTGTTCGCGGCCAAGGGACGCGAGCCGGGACGATTCATCGGGCTTATCGCGGCGGATGCGGCGATGGCTTTCTCGCTCGCGCGCGAGGTTCCCGACAATGCGCGCCGGATCGCGGACGCATTCTGGCCCGGACCGCTGACGCTGGTGCTGCCGGCACGCGCGGGACTCGCGCCGGAAATCGCCGGTCCCGACGGCGTCGCGGTCCGCGTCTCGTCCCATCCGGTGGCTCGCGCGCTTGCGGTGGGATTGGGCCGTCCGGTAACCGCCACCAGCGCGAATCTTAGCGGTGAGCCGGCGGCGGCGACACTGGCGCAGGCGCGGGAAGCGTTCGGCGAAAAAGTTAAAGTATATCTTGAAGGTGGGAAGATGGCGGCGGCCGCCCCAAGCACGGTGGTGGCGGTCGCGCACGACAGTTGGAAAATAATCCGCCCCGGCGCGATCTCCGCCGATCAAATCGCGGCGGTGCTCGCCTGGGAGGCGCTCAAATGACTCAGCTTGGAAATCGAATCGAACCGTTTCGCGCGTTGATGTTCAATTTCGCGATTGTCGGCGATCCGGCGCGCGTGACCGCGCCGCCTTACGACCTGATCGACGAGGCGCGCCAGAACGAGCTTTACGAGCGCAGCCCGTACAATGTCGTGCGGCTGGAATACGCCCGCGGCCCCGCAGGATTGGGAGACAAGTCCCGCTACAGCGCCGCCAAGGCCACCCTGGCCGAATGGACGGCGGCGGGCGTGCTGGTGCGCGCGCCGCGCCCGGCCATCTACCATTACCGGCAAAGCTTCGAAGTCGCGGGGCGAAAGCTTTCGCGCACCGGCCTGATTGTGCGGATTCGCCTCGAGGAGTTCACCCGCGGCCGGATCCTCCCGCACGAGCGCACCTTCCCCGCCGCCAAGGAGGACCGGCTCAAGCTCCTGACCGCGATTGAGGTCAACACGAGTTCGATTTTCGGGTTGTACGGCGGCGCCCATCCAGAGCTGGAAAAATTGAACGAGGTCATCGCCGCGCGCGAGCCGGCGGCCGATTTTATCGACGAACTGCAAATCCGCAACGAACTGCGCCCAATCGAATCGCCCGCCGAGATTGCCGCGATTCAACGCGAACTCGATTCGCCGCGGATTCTGATTGCCGACGGACACCATCGCTACGAAACCGCGCTCAATTATCGGCGCGCACGCCGCGCCCAGAGCGATTCTCCGGCATTGCAGCCGTTCGACTACACGATGATGACGCTGGTCGCCTGCGGCGATCCGGGACTCGTTGTCCTGCCGACCCATCGCGTTGTGAAATGGCTCCCCGCCGAGGCAATCGCCAGCTTCCGCGATCGCGCGCAGGAGACCTTCGGCCTGGAGGAGATCGCGGACGCCGATACGTTCCGCGCGCGGCTTGCCGAATCGGGACGCGGCGCAATCGGGGTTTCGCTGCGCGGCGAGCGCGCGCATTTCATTCTCAGGCTCCGCGATCGTGCGGCGATGATCGCGGCGCTGCCCGATTCGGCGTCCGAGGTTCGCGAGCTTGATGTATCGATTCTGCACGCACTCGTCTTCGACCGGATATTCCGGCTCAAAGCCGAGGAAATAAAAAAGGGCGGGAACATCGACTACACGATCGACGCGGCGGGTGCGATCGAGGCGGTTGCGGCCGGCCGCGCGGCGGGCGCCTTCCTGATGAATGCGCCCACGATCGGCGATATCGAGCAGGTGAGCGACGCGGGCGCGACGATGCCGGAGAAATCGACCTACTTTTTCCCCAAGCTGCTCACCGGCCTCGCGATGAATCCGCTGGCCGATTGACGCGACGGTTGAAAAACGGCATCGAACGGCGTAGAGCCAGTCTCAATTAGGTGGCGCGCCGCTTCGACAGCATTTAGCACTATAACCGCTGGGGCGCTGAGGGGGCGCACCACAGAATTCAAGGTCACAATTTGAGTTGGGGAGAACCAGTGATATGCATGAGATTAGGTCATTTGACATCCTTTACACCGCGAAAGTGGTTGCTTTCGTGTATGGCACGATGTCCGCGATTTTCGCCCTGTATTTTGCCGCAATGCAAATAGTTCACGGGCACTTACTGATCGCTATTTCATCGCTCATTCTGATACCCGCCTTCGGCATCGCCTCCGGCTTCCTTACGACCGCATTCGAGGCGTGGGTGTACAACGAACTCGCGGCGCGCTTCGGCGGCATCCGAATCGAGATTGTCCCGCACAGCGACGAATGAGGAAGGTGCTTAGGCGAGGTCTGACGATTACGGCGGCACACGTGCTAGACTAAGCCCAGCGGCGGAGCAAGCGGCCGCCGGTCCGGAGTCAAGGCGATGGCGGTGGAAATTCTTTATTGCTCGGTCTGCGGCCATCATTCGCGAATGGAGGCCTTGGCGGCGTCGCTCAAGTCCAAATTCGGTGAAATCGTAATCGGCAAGCGCGGAACGCTCGGACAGTATGACGTGTTCGTGGACGGGCGGCTGGCCTTTTCCCGATCGAAGACGGGCCGCTTTCCGGCGGACGGAGAGATCGAAGAGATCGTCGGCGCTCTCAAGTCGGGCCGCGAGCCGCCATCGCCCCAAGCACGGCAGCCGCGCACCTTGGCCTCGGCAATTCGGGAGAGACTGCGGCAGTGACCGCTCGCAACGCGCTCCAGTTCTCCGGCACTGCCGCGGCAAAATGGGAACCGGCTCTCGGTGGGTGAACTAATTCAGGAGCAAGTGCGGCTGATTCTGGTCCGCCACGGCGAGACCGTGGGCGAATCGAGCATCCGCTATCACGGGCGCACCGATGTCGCGCTGTCGGAATCGGGACGCGCGCAGATGCGTGCCGCGCGTGCCGCAATCGAGCGCGCGCATGGCGGGCTTCGATTCACGCGGGTTTTTTCCAGCCCGTTGTCGCGCGCCGCGGAAGGGGCGCGGATCGTCGCGGGCGATCGGCATGCGGTAGCCGCGATCGAGGAATTTGCCGAGGTTCATTTCGGATTGTTCGAAGGGCTGACGGCGGAGGAAATCCGCACCCGCTATCCCGAAGAATTCGCGCGCTGGAATGCGGATCGGCTGTCGCCCGCGTATGCCTATCCGGGCGGCGAAAGCCGCGCCGATTTCACGCGGCGAATCGAGCGGGGCGGGGCGCGGATGTTCGCGTTGTGGCCGCCGCACGAATCCGGCGCGGGAACGGCGCTGGCGGTTGCGCATCGCGGGACGATTTGCGCGATCGTGGAGCAGCTGACCGGGGAGCGCCCAATTGCGGAACTCGGCTCGATTCACGTGCTGCGTTTTGACGGTGCATGGCGCGCGATTGCGCTCGATCTGACTGACCATCTGAAAGGCGATTGAGCCGCGCGGCTCCGGCGCGCATCGTCAAAAGTCGAATATCCGGCGCATCTTGGCGAGGAGCCATTGTCCCGTGGTGCGGCCTTCACGGCGGTCGTCAGGCGTCATCGCGGCTTCCAGCCGCTCGGATTCGCGGGTTGCGATCACCTCGGAAATTAGCTCCCCGGCCTCCGGATTCTCTTTGAACAGGCTGGTGAAGCCCACGCGGTCCATTTCGATAACCTCGACGTCGGTGAGCGCGCGGACGGTCGCGTTGCGCGCCTCGCCCAGCAGGAGGGCCGCCTCGCCGAAGAATTGCGCGCGGCCGAGGGTGGTGACGCGGCGGCTTTCGCCGTCGGCGGTCTTGACGATTACCTCGACCTCGCCGTTGCGAATGACATAGAAGGTCTCGCCCGCCTCGCCCTGGCGCACGAGGATTTCGCCCGCGCCGAATTCGCGCAGTGTCACGCTGGGGACGAGCACGCGGAGGTCGTCGTCACTGAGTCCGCGCAGAATATCGGCCGCCCGCATCTCGGCCATCAACTCGCGCTCGAAATCGGCGGTGGAGCGCTGGTCGGCGCGCGCCTCGCGCATCTGGATGGTGCGGATCGGGAAGGGAATTTCGATCGAATGGCGGCGGAGCGCGTACCACAGGCTCGATACGACGCGATCGCGCACGCGCTCCTGCGCGGCCCAGTCGGAGAGCCAGTATTTCACCCGGTACTGGATCGAGGATTCCCCATACTCCCATGCCATCACTACGGGCGCCGGGTCGCGCAAAATTTCGGGCACGTCGTGCAACAGTTTGAGCACGACTTCGCGGACGTGATTGGGCGCGACGCCGTAGCTGAGGCCGACGCCAATCTCGTCGCGCACGGCGCCGGTCGCGTAGTTGACCAGCGGTTCGCGCGCCACAGTGGCGTTGGGAATCTCGACGCGCTCGCCGGTACGGGTGACGATTGTGGTCGTGCGCCATCCGATTCCCTGGACGCGGCCCAGCGTGCCGGCGCTCGATATCCAATCGCCCGTCTTGAAGAAGCCCGCGGTCTGGAGCGTCAATCCCGTGAAGATGTTGCTCAACGTCTCCCGGAGCGCAAGCAGCAAGCCGCCGACCGAAACCGAGGAGATCGTCAGGATCGAATACGGCTTGAACCCGAAGTCGGTGTACAGCACGGCCATCAGCACCGCCGCCCACAGGACCAGCACCATCAGGTCCTTGAAGATGGTCGGGAACGGTGCGGCGCGGCGCCGCCGCTTGGCTTCGTCGATCCCCTCGAAGACGAGGCGGATGACGCCGAGCATGAAGATCGCGAACGCGGCGGCGGCCACCTTCGCCGCGATTGCCGGGTCGTCCGGGGAATGCGCCGCCTCGTTCAGCGCGACGCCGGCGGCCATCAGGATGAAGGTACCCGGTTTGAATGCCCACCGCCGCCGCATCGCGAACGCCGCCGCGAGCACGGCGAGCGTCAGGACGGCTTCGGCGGCAATCCGCATGGCGGGAGCCATCCAGCTAAGCAGGAGCATCGTTTCGAGCGGTGTTGGCATCGTCAGATTCCGGCGGCCGCCGCGATTTCGCCGAGCAGTTTTTCCGCGCCGAAGTATTCCACCGCGATTTCGCGGGCCGCGCGCGCATGGAGCGCGTAATCCGAATTTACCCGGCGAATCGCTTCCACCGCGCCGTCCGCATCGGCAAAGCCGAGCAGCCCTTCTCCCGTGGGAATGGATTTCTCAAAACCGGTCGATTGCGTAATCACCGGACGCCCCGCCGCAAGGTAGCACGCCGAGCGATCGCTGAACCATCCCGTGCGCGGGCGCACGTAGAGATCCTTGGCGGCGGTGAATTCGCCGCGCGACGAACTTATATATTCGCGGTAGCGATCGATATCGAGCGACATCGGGATCGCGGGCACAAAGCTGAATCCGCCGGCGATTCCCCGCTCGTAGTCCGGGCCGGAATTCAACCCGGTTGCGATTTCGATCGGCTGGCCGGCCCGGCGCGCCACCTCGAGCAGTTGGCGGAAGTTGAGATGCTTGGACCAATAATAGGTCTCGCCCTTAATGACCATGTCGCTGCCGTGATTCTGCCAATTGCCGACGGTGGTGAATGCGCGCGGCTCCGCGGGTCCCACTCCGGGGCGCCATTCGTCCAGCATCACCGGCGGCCGCGTGTGGCGCCATTCGATTCCCCCGGTGGGAATGAGGCAATCGGGCGCGCCGATGTTGTACCCGTAAGTGAAAAACAGCCGGTGAGCGCGTGCGATGCTTACCGCGGTGGGAATCCTGCGCGCCAGTTCCAGCTCGAGCACGCCCGGATCGGTTTCGAGGTAAATCAGGCAGCGCGTGCGTTCATGCTCTTCGCGCGCCTCGGTCGCGCCGCACAGATTGATCGCGGCGGCGGCCTCGCGGAACAGTTCCATGCATCGCGCACGCGGCATCCCGGCGTATTCCTCCCGCGTGGAATCGAGGAACGACCAGCGATCGCCGAAGCCGTAACGTTCGAGCACGCGGTTCAGCAGTTTCAAATTGGCGGTGGGATCGGGGTTGGTGTCGTTGATTGCCGGATCGTACACGCGGGCGCGATGGTCCTCGATGTAATAAACGTCGAAGCCGAGCGCGCGCAGGCCGAGCAGATGGTTGAGCAGTTGCCACACCACGCCCGCCATCGGGTAGCGCGCCGCCAGATGCAGAACGACGATTATGCCCTTGCGCTTGCCGTTCACGGTTCGCGCGGGGATTCTACCGCCCGCGCGGGCATCATCATAGGCGGGCCGTACTGGCCGAAGCGATGCGGCGGAGGTCATCCGCCAGCATCGTGACGGTCGTGCGGCGCTGGCTGATGCGCGCCTCCTCGGCCTCGCCGAGTTCGCCCACGTAGCATCCGCGATCGGGAAGATACAGGACCGCGCGATAGGGAAAGCCCGGCCGCATTTCGGAATGGACCCGCTCGGCAATGACGCCTTCCATCGCGGCTTCGGCGATTCGTTCGCGAACGGCGCCATTTTCTTCATAGATGAGCGCGGCCGCCGCGCGCAGGCGCGCCGAGCGGCGCTCGGGCGGCACATCGCGCATCCGTGCGATGACTTCCCCGGCGAGCGCGCGATCGGAATTGTCGCGGCCGGGACCGAGCCATCGATGCGATTTGACGCCCGGCTCCCCGCCGAGGGCGTCAACTTCGAGGCCGCCGTCGTCGGCCAACGTCGCGATTCGGGCGCGCTCGAAATAAAAACTCGCCTTGAGGATCGCGTTGTCGGCGAAGGTCGCGCCGGTCTCCTCGGGATGCTCGTGAATCCCCGCATCGGCGAGCGACAACAACTTTAGATCGAGGCCCATTTCATAAATCAGAAGCCGGTATTCGGCGAGCTTGGCCGGATTCGTCGTGGCGATCAGGAGACGAGCCATCTATCGGGCCGGATGGTACGAAATTCTAAGAGCGGCGCGCGCGCGATGCTCCTCAAGCGCGAGTTCGATCAGGCGATCGATTAATTTGGGCAAGGGGAGGCCGCTTGCTTCCCAGAGCTTGGGATACATGCTGATCGCGGTGAAGCCGGGAATCGTGTTGACCTCGTTCAGGTAAATTTCGCTCAAATCGCGCCGCGCGAGGAAATCGACCCGCGCCATCCCGCGCAACTCAAGCGCCTTGAACGCGGCAACCGCGAGCGCGCGAATCTTGGCCGCGGCGGCTTTCGGGATATCGGCGGGAATCTTCGTGACCGCGCCTTCCGGATCGACGTATTTCGACTCGTAGCTGTAAAACTCATGGCCGCGCTTGACCACGATTTCGCCGACGACGGACGCCGCTGGATGCTCGTTGCCGAGTACGGCGCATTCCAATTCGCGCCCTTCGCACGACGCCTCGATGAGCGCCTTGCGATCGTACTGGAAGGCGTCTTCGAGCGCCGCCTGCAAATCGGCGGCGCGCTTCACCTTGCCGATTCCAATCGACGATCCCATCGACGCCGGTTTGACGAACACCGGATAGCCGATCTGGCGCGCCGCGCGCGCGGCGATCGCGGGATGCTCGCGATAGTTCGTCCGCTCGATTGCCGCGAAGCGGACCACGGGAATTCCGGCGTCGCGCAGGAGCCGCTTCTGCACGTCCTTGTCCATCCCGATCGCCGAGCCGGGCACACCCGCGCCGACATATGGAATCCCCGCGAGTTCGAGCAATCCCTGAACGGTGCCGTCCTCGCCGTAGCTGCCGTGCAGGACGGGAAAGACCACATCGAGCGAGCGATGCAACCGGTCCTTGGCGCGGGCGGACGCGGGAACGAGTGCGCGGCTGTTCGGATGGGGCAGGATCGTGACTTCGGGACCGCCCGAGCCGAGCGCGGCGAGACGCGGCGTCTTTTCGGCGAGCACCCGGATCGCATCGTGCTCCAGATGCCAGCGGCCGTCGCGGCCGATTCCGATCGGGACGATTTCGTAGCGCCGGGGGTCCATCGCGGACATCACCGTCAGCGCGGAGCGCAGAGAAATTTCGTGCTCTCCCGATCGTCCGCCGAAGAGAACGCCGACCTTAAGCCGTTTGGATGGAGCCATAATCGAACGCCGCGCGGATCGATCGATCACGGCGCGCGGCGCAAGACAAATTCTGCCACAGCGGCCCCGCCGGTTCGATATGGCGGGATCGCAAATCTCGCCGCCGGATGACGGCGTGGCGCCCTCGACGCGGCTTATTCGTGCTGATTTCATTTTTCACCGCTCAAAAGAAAACCCCGGCTCCGACGGAATCTTCAGCGGTATTCTTGCGCAAGAAGGTTTCCGAGCCGGCTTTGACGAGGTGGTCGCGCGCATCGATTGGAAATATGCCGGTAACGAGGAAATGACAGCGTTGGGTTGCAATTGCGGTGAATTGGACGTTCCGCGGATTTCTTTGGAGACGTGAAAATATGCCACACTCAACAGCCGGTTCGGAGAGCTTTCAGACGGCGCCGCGCGCGGCCGCGGAAATCGAAATCGGAGGTTCAGCCAATGGACGAAGTGTTTGACATTCAACGGCCGCAAGCCGTTCCGCCATGCACGGTCGTAATTTTCGGCGCCTCCGGCGATCTGGCCAAGCGCAAGCTCATTCCGGCGCTGCACAACCTGGTGAAATGCGGGCAGGGTCTGATGCCGCCGCAAACCGCCGTGCTCGGCTTCGCGCGCCGCGCGCTCAGCCGGGAGGAATTCCGCAACAGCGCGCGAGAATGGACCGATCGTTATTCGCGCCTCAAACTCGAAGAGGGCTGCTGGGCGGCCTTTTCCGAGAGGCTTGACTACCTCGCGGGTCTCGACCGGCCCGACGGATTCGAGCGGCTGCGGGTGAAGCTCGGTGAAATCGAGCGCGCCCGCGGCATTCCGCCCAACCGCATCTACTACTTGTCGATTCCTCCCTCCGCAATTCGCGATTGCGTCGCCCGGCTGGCCGGCGCGGGGTTGATCGCGCCGCCCGGCGCGCCGAACTTTACGCGGGTGGTGGTGGAGAAGCCGATCGGACACGATCTGCAAAGCGCGATGGAGATCAACCGCACGCTCCGCGAGCATCTCGCCGAATCGCAAATCTTTCGCATCGACCACTACTTGGGCAAGGAGACCGTGCAGAACCTGTTGATGCTGCGCTTCTCCAACAACATCTTCGAGCGGCTGTGGGGAAGCCGCAACGTCGATCACGTCCAGATCACCGTGTCCGAGGCCGAGGGCGTGGGTACGCGCGCGATGTACTACGACGGCGCCGGTGCGCTGCGTGACGTGGTCCAGAACCATATCCTGCAGACGCTGGCGCTGCTCGCGATGGAACCGCCGGTGTCGCTCGACTCCAATGCGATCCGGGAGGCCAAGCTGAACGTGTTGCGGGCGCTGCGCCCGATTCGTCCGCAAGAGGCGCGCGGCAATACGGTGCGCGCGCGCTACGGCGCGGGAATGGCCGGCGGCAAGCCGGTGGTTGGCTATATCGATGAGCAGGGGATTCCCGACAATTCGCGCACGGAGACGTTCGTCGCACTGAAGGTTGGCATCGATAGCTGGCGCTGGTCGGGCGTACCGATCTACATTCGGACCGGCAAAAGGATGACCCGGCGGGCGAGTTCAATCGTCGTGCAATTCAAGGATGTGCCGCAAGTCCTATTCAATCGCGATTCGAAGATCCCGCCCAATCGCTTGACGATTCGAATTCAGCCTGACGAGGGTTTTTCGTTCGACGTGATGGCGAAGCGGCCCGGCTTGGGGGTCTCGCTGGGCGAAGTTCGGATGAACCTGAGCTACGCGGATACCTTCGGCGCGGCCATGTCGCCCGACGCCTACGAGCGGCTGCTGCTGGACGTGATGGAAGGCGACCATACGCTGTTCCCAAGCGACGTGTTCGTGGAAAAGTCATGGGAATTCGTGCAGGGAATCCTCGACTCCTGGAGCGACGGAGCCAGCGTTCCGCTTGGCGAGTATCCGGCGGGAAGCTGGGGCCCACCGGAGGCGGAGGAACTAATCCGCTCGTCCGGCCGCACCTGGTACGAACCGTAGCCGCGAGTCACCCGCCCGGAATTCAAGCGATTCTCCGAGATTTGCGAAAATTGCACGACTGAATGGCGGATGCCCCAGTCCGATGCGGGACGCTCTCCGTTAACCGGTTGGCACCCATCCGGCAGTTGACCGCCGCCATTGGAAATCAAACGCTGCCATCTGAACGCGCCAAGGGAGGTGCGCCAGTAAATTGCGTGAGCGCTGGCTCCAGCTTCAGAGTTTTGGAAGGAGGTGGGGAGTTTTCTCCGCCAGCACTCGGAGCGCGGCGTGCTCCAATGCCATCGCCCGTCACGTGCGATTCCGATCGGGACGATTTCATAACGCTTCGGGTCCATCGCGGACATCACCGTCAGCGCCGAGCGCAGAGGAATTTCGTGCTCTCCCGATCGCCCCCGAACAGGACGCCGACGCGAAGCCGTTTGGATGAAGTCATAAAGTCGCGCCGCGCGATTCAGTTACCGCGCGCGGCGTGAGACAAATTCTGCCACGGCGGCCCGGCCGGTTCGAGATGGCGCGGCGCATAAATTTCGCCGCGGGATGAGGGTCCCGTGCTCCCCCAGCTTACTTTAGTGCGATCAAAACGCCGGAGTCTCTGGTGATTCTAATGGCGCCGTTCGCCGCCAACTCGGCATCCAAATGCCGCCGCAGCGCCTCCCGCTCCTCGCCGGTTCCGATCGCTCGCATCGAAGACATCGAATTAACGTAATCCATCATCGGTTGGGTTTCGGTCACGATCAGTTCGTCGGGATAACGTTCGATCCTGACGCTTGGAAACACCGCGCGCAGATGGTCGAAGCCGCTTTCCAATCCGAATCGAAACGCCGCGCGCCCGATTCGCGCGTTCGGGATGAATCGTCGCACGATCCGGTGAAATTCGTGCAGGTTCCGCCGGCTCATGGTCGCCGCATAGCATGTGCCGCCCGGTTTGAGCACGCGGCGGATTTCGCGGATCGCGCGCGGAATGTCCGGAACGTGATAGAGCATATAGTTCGCAATGACGGCATCGAAGGCGGCATCTCGAAACGGCAATGCCTGCGCGTCAGCATTCGCGAGATCGAATCGGCGGCTGGCGACTGCCAATTCCCGGCCACCCTCGCGCAGCATCCCCGCCGAAAAATCGGAGAGCGTAATGCGCCATCCGGTTGGAATGCGTCCGGCGTTCTGGGCCCACATGGCCGCCGTGCCGGCGCCCAGTTCGAGTAGCGCGACGTTGTCCGGCAGCTTAATTTGATCGAACTCCCACCTGAAAAATCCGTAATGATTGACGCCGAATCGTTCGTGCAGGCGCATCCGCGCCCGCAGGTTAGATCCGTCCTTGTACTGCTCGCGAAGCGCGGCAACTCGATTCGCGGTTATGCTCGCAGCCACGCCAATCATTTTCGTGCCCGGACGCTCGCCGGTCAACGAGGCCGGCCGAAACCCGACTCACAGTAGAACCTTTCTCATAAATGCCGATTGAGCGCAGCAGGAATCGCGAGAGCAAAGTTTCGCTCGGGAGCGGCAATCTCCGGGGCGCGCCAACGGCGCGCCGGGACATTAGCCCAGGGCAACGCCCTGGGTTAATACGAACCAGACCGTTCCCGCCCTGTAGGGGCGGGAGGATTCCCCGCGCCCCTACAGGG
>JBOHWK010000176.1:0-12460 GCA_050736715.1 Binataceae bacterium (SeqCode)
CTGAAGCTGAGATGAGGCAGCCGGTTGCGCAATAAAGACTACAACCACAACCCCGGTCCCCCTCTCCCTTTTGGAGAGGGGGCACACGAAACGATCTGTACGTGCTGGTTCCCCTCTCCAAAAGGGAGAGGGGTTAGGGGTGAGGTTTTTCCAATGCGATGTTTTTCGGACTTGCGACTTTAGCCTGTGCCTGAACAGATGAACCTCAACGGCAAGCGCATCGTGGTGGTGGGAATGGGAGTGAGCGGAATCGCCGCCGCGAATTTCCTCCACGCGCACGGTGCGCGCCTGGTGATGACCGACCTGCGCGAGGACCTCGATCGGGAGAAGTTTCCGCCGGGCGAAACTCACTTTGGCCGCGAAGATCCAAAATGGGTGCGCGGCGCCGATCTCGTCGTGACGAGTCCTGGGGTGCCGCGCGATTCGGCTTTGCTACGCGCCGCGGCCGATGCGGAAATTCCCGTGATTAGCGAAATCGAACTGGCCAGCCGCTTTATCTCCGCGCCGATCGCCGCCGTCACCGGCACCAACGGCAAGAGCACCGTCGCCGTGCTGCTCGGCGAGATGCTCAAGGCGGGCGGGCTTAAGACCTTTGTGGGGGGGAATCTCGGCACGCCGCTGACGTACGCGATTGGCGCCGGCGACGACGCCGCGGTGGCGGAAGTTTCGAGCTTCCAGCTCGAATGGATCGAACAGTTCCGGCCGCACGTCGGAATTTATTTGAATCTCGCCGACGATCATTGCGACCGCTACGAAAACCTGGAGGATTACGGGCGCGTCAAAGCGCGCCTGTTCGAGAATCAGGACGGCCGCGATTTCGCGGTGTTGAATCGCGACGATCCGAACGTATGGAAGCTTGCGAGCACGGTCCGCTCGCGCCCGATCGGCTTCAGCCTCGCGGGGCGCGGCGAAGCGCCCTCGATGTGGCCGGAGGGGGATGCGATCGCGTTCGATTTCGGCGGCCTCACGGGCAAAATCAGCGTCGCGGGATTCCGGCTCAAGGGCCGGCACAATCTCGCCAACGCGATGGCAGCGGTTGCGGGCGCGGTGCTAATGGGCGCTAAGGAAGCGGCTATAGAATCCGCACTCTCGTCGTTCAAGGGCCTGCCGCATCGGATCGAACTGGTCCGCGAAAAGGACGGCGTGAGCTATATCGACGATTCCAAAGGGACCAATGTGGGCGCGACCGTCGAGGCGATCGCCGCGGTTCCCGCGCCGGTGATTTTAATCGCAGGCGGAACCGGCAAGGGCGGAGAATACGCGCCGCTAATCGCGCCGATTCGCGAAAAGGTGCGCCTTACGATTTTGAACGGCGCGGCGCGAGAGGAAATGCGGGCGGCATTGGCGGGCGCGGGCGAAATCGTGACGGTGCCGAAGCTCGCGGACGCGGTGGCGTTGGCGGCGCAGTCGGCGCGGCCGGGCGACACCGTCCTGCTTTCGCCCGCCTGTTCGAGCTTCGATCAATTCAGGAATTATGCTGAACGCGGCGACATATATAAAAAGCTGGTTCTGGCCCTCTGAGACGATCGTCCATCGCCGGCCCGATCCGTGGCTGTGGATTCCGGCGGCGATCCTGCTCGTGCTGGGCCTGATGATGGTGCTGAACACGACCTACTTCCTCGGCCTCGAGCGCACGGGCGACGCCTTCCATTTTTTCAAGCTCCATCTGATTCATATCGCGGTGGGCCTCGTCGTGCTGATCCCGCTGTCTCAGTTTTCGTTGACGGGGCTGCGCCGAATCGCGAAGCCGTTGTTCTTTATTTCCGCCGCGATGCTGATTCTGATCTACGTTCCGGGGCTGGGTGCGATGCGGGGCGGGGCGCGGCGCTGGCTTAAGCTGGGGCCGCTCATGATTGAGCCGTCGGACCTGGTGAAATTCGCGCTGGTGTTCTTCCTCGCCGATTTCCTAAGCCGCCGCCAGGAACGCATCAAATCGTTCGCGCACGGCCCGCTGGCGGTGTTTCTAATCGCGGGCCCCGTCGCGCTCCTAATTCTCAAGCAGCCCGATTTCGGCAGCACCGTGATGATCGCGCTGATCCTGTTCGCGATGCTGTTCGCGGCGGGCGCGCGCGGGTCGCATCTGGCGATGGCCGGCGGCGGCGCGGCGGCGATCCTCGGCGTTCAGGCGGTGGCGAAATCGTACCGGATGAAGCGGCTCACGGCGTTTCTCGATCCGTGGGCGGTTGCGCGCGGCGCCGGCTTCCAGTTGATTCAATCGTTCATCGCGCTCGGCGAGGGCGGCGAATGGGGCGTGGGGTTGGGCGCGGGCCGCCAGAAGATGTTCTACCTGCCCGAATCGCACACCGACTTTATCTTCGCCGTGATCGGGGAGGAGTTCGGCCTGATCGGCGCCGGGGTGGTAATCGCGCTGTTCCTCACGATTCTGTTCCGCGGGATGCGCATCGCGCACGACGAGCCGGACCCGTTCGCAAGCCTGCTTGCGGCGGGCCTGACCTGCCTGCTCTCGATTCAGGCGCTGATCAATATCGCCGTGGTAATCGGGCTGATTCCCACCAAGGGCCTGCCGCTCCCGTTCCTGAGCTACGGCGGCACATCGATCGTGATGGCAATGGCAACGCTGGGCGCGCTACTCGCGCTCGCCCGCCGCCCCGCAGTCCGATGAGCAGGATTTTGGCGATGAAAAGCGCCGGGAACGCCAATCTCCCGATTGGCGAAATCTCAACCGGCGCCAATCGGGAGATTGGCGTTCCCGGTGGGAAATCATGAAAGTCATCATCGCCGGCGGCGGCACCGGCGGGCATCTTTTTCCCGCCGTTGCCGTGGGCGAAGAGTTGATGCGCCAGCGGCCCGATGCCGCCGTTCTGTTTGCGGGCACCAGCGCCGGAATCGAGGCGAGGTGGCTGCCGAAGAGCGGCTACGATTACGAATTATTCACAATGCATGGGATTCGCGGCCACGGACCGATCGCGCGCGTGCGCGCTTCGCTCGAATTTCTCCGCGCCACTCGCCTTGCGCTCGCGATGGTGCGGCGATTCAAGCCGGATATCGTCGTGAGCGCGGGCGGGTACGCTTCCGCCTCGACCGCTGCCGCCGCGATTCTCACGCGGGTGCCGATCGTGCTGATGGAGCAGAATACGCGGCCCGGATTGACGAACCGGACGATCGCGCGGTTCGCGCGTAAAATTTGCGTTGGATTCGAGGACGGCGCGGCCTATTTCGATCCGGCCAAAACCGTCGTGACCGGCAATCCCGTCCGCGCCGAATACCGGCCCCGGCGGGTGCGCGAGGCCGGCGCGCCGGCGCAAATCCTTGTTTTAGGCGGATCGTCGGGAGCGCATCGGTTGAATTTAGGTGTTGTCGGGGCTTTCAAAATCCTTGGAAAAAGTGTTATAAAGTGGAGCGTAGTGCATCAGACCGGCGAGGCGGATGAGGAGTTGGTGAGGAAGGCATACCGCGATATCTCAATTGCGGCCGAAGTGGTCCCGTTTATCGACGATATCGCTTCGGCGTTAAACCGCGCCGATCTCGTGATCGCCCGTTCCGGAGCGATGACGGTGACCGATCTTTCGCTCGCCGCCCGCGCTTCGATTCTCGTCCCCTACCCGTTCCACAAGGACCTGCAGCAGCTTCACAATGCGCGCGTGCTGGAGCGAATCGGCGGCGCAATCATCGTGAATGACGACGAGAACCTCGCGCCGAATCTCTCGCGCGAGTTATCCGCGTTGATTGACGATCCAACCAAGATCGCCGCGATGGGCGAGCGGGCCCATCAGGTTGCCCGGCCCGATGCGGCGCGCGAAATCGCCCGCATTTGTTTCGAGGTTGCGAATGCGCCGGAGGCGGCCGCGTGACCAATCTTCCCGCCAACGGACTTCTGACGCGGCAGCGCCGGTTGCATTTCATCGGAATCGGCGGCGCCGGCATGAGCGGAATCGCGGAGCTATGCCTCCGCCTTGGGATGCGCGTTAGCGGTTGCGATCTCAAGCCATCGCCCGCGACCGAACGGCTCGCGGCGCTGGGCGCCGAAATCGAGCAGGGGCATCATCCGGCGCATCTTTCTGCCCATTCCGGCGGCGGCCTCGACGCGGTCGTGATCTCGTCGGCGGTGAAATTTTCCAATCCTGAAGTTTCCCGCGCCCGCGCGCTCAATCTTCCGGTAATCGCGCGCGCCGAGATGCTGGGAGAATTGCTCCGAATGGCGAAGCTGGGTGTCGCCGTCGCCGGCACGCATGGCAAGACCACCACGACCGCGCTCACCGCGCTAATCATGGAGGAGGCCGGCCTCGATCCGACCGTCGCGGTGGGCGGGAGCATCCGCAATACCGGCGCGAACGTCCGGCTGGGCGGCGGCGATTTCATGGTGGCCGAGGCCGACGAGAGCGACGCTTCCTTCCTGCTGCTGCTGCCGACGATCGCAATCGTGACCAATATCGATCGCGAGCATCTGGACCATTACGGCACGATGGACCGCGTGCGCGAGGCGTTTTTGAATTTCATCAACCGCGTCCCGTTCTACGGGCGCGCCGTGCTGGGAATCGACAGCGTGGACGTGCGCGCGCTGATTCCGCACGTGCGCAAGCCGATCGTGACCTACGGTACGGCGGCTGACGCCGATTGGCGTGCGGAGAAAATCGTAATCGACGGGCTTTCGACGCGCTTCGAGGCGATCCGGCGCGGCGAGCCGATGGGCGCGGTCACGATTCCCACGCCGGGCATCCATGTGGCTATGAATTCGCTCGCCGCGATCGCGGCCGTGGCGGAAATCGGAATCGGCTTCGAGACCGCCGCGGCGGCGCTGGCCGGATTCGGCGGAATCGGACGGCGCTTCGAGATCAAGGGCGAAGCGGCCGGGCGAATCGTGCTCGACGACTACGCGCATCATCCCGCCGAGGTGCGCGCGACCCTGGCCGCCGCGCGCGCGGCGTTCAAGCGCCGCATCGTCGCGGTCTTTCAGCCCCATCGCTACACTCGCGTGCGCGATCTGTTCGACGAATTCATCGGCGCCTTCGACGACGCCGACGCGCTCTACCTGATGGACATCTATCCCGCCGGTGAAGAGCCGATCGACGGAATTTCCGCGCGCCGCCTGTACGAGGCGATTCGCGCGCGCGGCCATGTCGAGGCGCATTTTCTGGGCGCGGACGGCGATGCCGCCGCCCGAATTGCGGCCGGGTCGCGCGCGGGCGACATTATCGCCACGCTCGGCGCCGGCGACATCTGCCGCATCGGCTCCGAAATTCTTGCCGCGCTGGCTGAGGACGAAAGGCCCCATGAGCGCGCTTGAATCCGAATTGCGCGCGGGCTTCGGCGAGCGACTCAAAGTTGCGATGCCGCTGCGGGAGATGACCTCGTTTAGAATCGGCGGCCCGGCCGATTTGTTCGTTACCGTCGAAAACGAAGCGGAACTGATGCGGGCGAAAGCCGCCGCGTCGCGCGCGGACGTGCGCTGCTTCTGCCTCGGCGCGGGGACCAATCTGCTCGTTAGCGATCGCGGGGTGCGCGGGCTGGTGATTCGGCTCGGCGGCGGATTCAAGCGAATCGAAATCGACGGCGCGAATGTCACCGCGGGCGCCGCCGCCCAATTCGGCGGGCTGGTCGAAGCTGCCGTCGAGCGTGGACTTGAGGGATTGGAATTCGGCGAAGGCATCCCCGGCACCGTCGGCGGCGGCCTCGTGATGAACGCGGGAGCGTTCGGTGGAGAGATCGCGAAGGTGGTTACGCTCGTGCATGGGGTGACTGCGGAGGGCGCGGCGCGGGCGCTCACGAAGGACGAAGTGAAATTCGCCTACCGGCGCACCGAATTGCCGCCGGACTTTACGATTTCGCGCGTGGATTTCACGCTCGTGCGCGGCGATCGCGATAAATTGCGCGCCCGCGTGGATGAATTGCACGCCAAGCGCATTGCGCGCCAGCCGAACGGAGTTCCCAACGCCGGCTCGATCTTCAAAAACCCGCCCGGCAATTTCGCCGGCCGCCTGCTGGAAGGTGCCGGACTCAAGGGCCGGCGCGTGGGCGGGGCCGCATTCTCGGATCGCCATGCGAATTTTATCGTCAATCTCGGCGCGGCACGCGCCGGCGAAGTGCGCGAACTGATCGAAATGGCGCGGCAACTCGTCAAAGAACAAAGCGGCATATTGCTGGAACCGGAGGTCAGACTCGTCGGCGACTGGTGAGGCCAATTGCGGAGCGGTGGAGTGGTGAGGCGGAAGGCAAGCGGAGCGGCGGCGGGATGGAACGCGAGGGTAGGGGGCCTCGTCGTGTGCGCCTTTTTCGCGCTCGGCGTGATGACCGGCTTCAGCGGCGCGGGCCGCGCCGCCGCGCTTCGCACTGCGGCCGCGATCGCCTCCTGGCGGACCGCAATTGGCTCCGCAAGCGCTTCGCTGGTCGATCCGGTGCGTGAGTTCGCGGCGCCTAGGTCCGATGGGACATATAAGACCTATGGTAATCGGATCGAAAAAGATAAGCCGGCCGCGGGCGATGCGATTGCACTGGTCGAGCGGCGCGACGGCTTTTACTACCTCGATCGCTCCGGCGGACTCAGCGGCCCGGTGCGGCCGCGCTCGGCCGAGAACCTGCCGATCTTAAGCGGCGCGCCGGTGGCGGATGCGCGCGGCGCGACGCTGGTCGATTACGCGGCAACGATGGTTCGCGCGGAAACGGCGCTCTCCGAAATGGTCTCGGAAATGCGCGTGTCGGACGACGGCACGGCGACGCTGTTTCTGTCGCGCGCCCGGACTGAATTGACCATCGATCCCGATCCGGAGCGCGCCGCGCGCGAATTGCGGCGCGCGGCGGAGGTGATGGGCCAATGGGCGGGACGCGAGAATCGAATCGCCGCGCTCGACCTGACCGAACCCGGCGAAGCGATCGTGCGGCTGCATGACGCGGCCGCGGCCAATCGGAAGCCGCGCCGGAGCGGATTCAATCCGGCGGTGCGCCGCCCGATCGGGCCGCGCGCGCTTCAGGAGGCGGCGGCGCGATGAAAAACCTGCTCGCGGGATTGGACGTGGGGACCAGCAAGGTCTGCGCGCTGGCCGCCGAGGCGCTGCCCGACGGCCAGCTTGCCCTCCTCGGCTACGGCGCCGCGCCCTGCACGGGACTGCGCAAGGGCGTGGTGGTGAATATCGAAGCGACGGTGGAGGCGATTCGCGCCGCGATCGGCGCGGCGGAAAAGACTTCCGGCGTGCGAATCGGCGCGGCCGCCGCCGGGATGGCCGGGCCGCACATCCGCGGCTTCAACAGCCACGGAATCGTCGCGGTGCGCGGCGGCGAGGTGGGAGCGCACGACGTCGATCGGGTGATCGACGCGGCGCGCGCGGTCGCGATTCCGCTCGATCGCCAGGTGCTGCACACCCTGCCGCAGCAATTCGCCGTCGATGAACAGGAGGGCGTGCGCGAGCCGCTCGGGATGACGGGCGTGCGGCTGGAGGCGCGCATCCATATCGTCACCGCGGCGAAGAGCTACGGCCAGAACCTGGCCAAATGCTGCGAGCGCGCGGGCGTGACGCCCGCGGAAATGGTGTTCGGACCGCTGGGCTCCGCGCAAGCCGCGCTCTTTCCCGAAGAGCGCGAACTGGGCACGGCGCTGATCGATATCGGCGGCGGCGCGACCGGAATTATCGTTTTTCACGGCGGGGCGGTGATGCATACCGCCGTCCTGCCGCTCGGCGGGAACCATCTTACTTCGGACATCGCGGCCGGATTGCGCACGCCGCTCGCCGACGCCGAGCGCCTCAAGATCGCGCACGGAATCGCGACCACGCAGGTCGTGCGCCGCGAGGAAACGATCGAAGCGGCGGGAGTCGGCGGCCGCGAGCCGCGGGTGATTCCGCGTCGGCTGTTGGCGGAAATTATCGAGCCGCGGATGGAGGAGATTTTCGCGATGGTCCAGCGCGAGCTGATCCGGTCGGGAGTGGCCGATTCGCTTGCGTCGGGCCTGGTGCTGGTCGGCGGCACTTCGCTGCTCGAAGGCGCGCAGGAATTGGCCGAGCGGATTTTCGGCTTGCCGGTGCGGCGCGGGCTGCCGGTAAATCTTAAAGGAATGCCTGAAGAACTGATGAAGCCGATGTACACGGCCGCCGCCGGCTTGGTGCTCCATCAGGGCGCGGCGCACGGACTCGGCAACGGCGCGGGACGGGCGGGCAGGTTGGGCCGGCTGCGCAACCGGCTCGGCGATTTGGTGAGGGATTTCTTTTGAAGCGGCGGGAGTTAATCGGGCAGCAAACTTTGCCGATGATGGGCGGAGTAGGAGGAGTTAGGGCGATGATTCAATTGGTTGGCAACCCCGATCCGGGCGCGAGGATCAAGGTAATCGGCGCGGGCGGATGCGGTGGCAACGCGGTAAATCACATGATCGAGGCGGGACTGCGCAACGTCGATTTCATCGCCGCGAACACCGATCTGCAGGCGCTCCAGAACAATCACGCCCCGCTCCGCCTTCAGATCGGCGAGGCGATCACCCGCGGGCGCGGCACCGGAGGAAATCCCGAAATCGGGCGCAAGTCCGCGCTCGAGGACGAGACCAAAATCCGCGAGGCGCTGGACGGCGCGGAAATGGTCTTCGTCACCGCCGGGATGGGCGGCGGCACCGGAACCGGCTCGGCGCCGGTAATCGCGCGAATCGCGCGCGAACTCGGCGCGCTGACGGTGGGCGTCGTCACCAAGCCGTTCCAGTTCGAGGGCAAAAAACGCATGATGCAGGCCGACGGCGGGCTGCGCGAACTCAAAGGCGCGGTCGATACGCTGATCACGATTCCCAACCAGCGCCTGCTCTCCGTCTCCAGCCGCGAGACGACGCTCAAGGCGTCGTTCCAAAAGGCCGACGACGTCTTACTGCAGGCGGTGCGCGGAATTTCCGAATTGGTCACGGTCCACGGCCTAATCAACCTCGATTTCGCCGACGTGCGATCGATCATGGCGGAGATGGGAATGGCGATGATGGGCGCCGCTTCCGCGTCCGGCGAAAATCGCGCGGTCGAGGCGGCCCAGCGCGCGATCTCCAGCCCGCTCCTCGAAGACGTCTCGATCAAGGGCGCCCGCGGACTGCTGATCAACGTGACCGGCGGCCCCGACATGTCGCTGTACGAAGTCAACGAGGCCGCGAGCCTCGTCCAGGAAGAGGCGCACGAGGAGGCCAACATTATATTCGGCGCGGTCATCGACGAGACCATTTCGGGCGAAATCCGCGTGACGGTAATCGCGACCGGCTTCGGCGACATCGAAACCGCGTCGCAATCGCAATATTCCTCGGCGGGCGTGCCGGTCACCACGCCGATCGCCGCCGCCGCGACGCGCCCCGTCGATCCCGCTGAACCGCGCCCCGGCCGCGGCGAGGGACAGGGCAAGATGTTCCCCGGCGGCAAGCCGGTGCGCAGGATGGGACTGATTGTCGATGAGAGCGTGCTCGACATCCCGGCCTACCGCCGGCGCGCAGGCGCGCCGGAGTCGATGGAAGAGGAAAAGCTCGAACCCAACGCGCTGCTCGACAACGACGACCGCCTCGACATCCCGACCTTCCTGCGCAAGCATCTGGATTGACACCTATTGCCTCGACCCCTCCCCATAATGGAGAGGGGAACCGGAAAGCGAAAATCGTCAGCGTACCCCCTTCCCATTCATGGGAAGGGGGATAGGTTTTCTTGCTAACGGCGCGATTCCCGCGCGTGCTAATCTTTCCGCGATGGCTGCGCCGGACAAATCGGCCTCCGCCGGGGAAATCCTAAGCGCCGCGAAGCTGCTCAATCGCGCGCGCTACGCGATTGCGCTCACCGGGGCGGGAATGTCGGTCGAGAGCGGGATTCCGCCGTTTCGCGGCCCGGGCGGCCTGTGGACCAAATACGGCGAGCCGCCGATGAACGGCTTCGAGCGCTTCATGGCCGATCCGAAAAAGGCGTGGGAGGAGCGCCTTTCGCGCCGCAACGACGAACTCTTCAAGCCGCTGCAAACGGCGGCGCCGAATCCCGGCCATCGCGCGCTCGTTCAATTGGAGGAAATCGGCGCGATTCGACTTGTGATTACGCAAAATATCGACGACCTTCATCGCCGTGCCGGACAGAAATCGCTCGCCGAGATACATGGAAACTGTACATTGCCACCCAACGGGGCGAGAAGGCGAGCTCCGGTGAAGCGCCCATCACGGCCAACACACCGTCTCGCCGACTTGCTTGCGGCAGTGGTGGATGAGGCGCGGCGGCGTTGTACCGCAATCGACAATTTCGTAGAGAACCCCTTCGGCCAGACGACATAGCGAAGCTGCGCGCCACCGCGAGCTCAATCACGAATCGCGCCATCGTCGAAACCCTCCTCTCTACCGGCGTCCGCATCCATGAGTTCATCCAGTTCACTCCGGACGACCTCGACACCACGCACAACACCATCGTCGTAAAGAAAGGCAAGGGCGGCGTGCGCCGCCAAGTGTACATCTCCAACGATGCCGCCGCGGCGCTCACCAAACTCTGGTCGCGCGACGGCGCCGGCAAGCTCACCGCGCGAAAGTGCCAATACCGGCTCGCAAAACTCCAAGCGCGCGCCCGCATCGAGCGGAACTGCTCGCCACACCGCCTTCGCCACACCTTCGCCGTCCAGACCCTCACCTCCGGCGTATCAATCGAAACCGTGCGGCAGATGCTCGGACACAGCAGCCTCCAGATGACGGCGCTATACCTCAACCTCGCCCCAGACCGCGCTCTCGACGAAATGCGAACAAAACTAAAACCGGCCGCAAGGCCAGAACCACGCGTCCACCGTGGAAACCAAACCAAGCGGCCAGCACCAACAGCGTAACCGGGAACACCCACGCTGCGAAAGGTCCAACCGCTACGCGGTGTACCACGCCCAGCGGATGCTCATCGTACCCACCGGCTGCAACCGCTGGCGCTGCCCCGCCTGCAACAAGTACAAGGCTCGGAAGGTCGCCAGACGCTTCTCCCAAGCCTCCTGGACGAAGCTCATCACGTTAACGCTTCCACCCGGACACGGCTGGGCAAAGCGCCCGAACATCAAATACCAGGCCGCGGCGCTTCACCGATTCTGGACCGCACTACACCGCTACTTTGGCACTTTCAACACTGCCTGGGTGCGTGAAGTCGGCGAACAAAAAGGATGCCTGTGCCAACGGACCCCGTGGCTCGATAGCGACGGCGAGCACGAACTGATGGACTGCATCTGCGGCGCCTGGGGCGAACGCCTCCACATCCACGCGCTGGTCAACATCGAACCCTGGATTAGCCCCCAACTCCTAAACCGACTCGCCAAAAACGCCGGCCTCGGCTTCGTGGACGTACGCGCCATCAGAGGCGGAAGTCCAGAAGTGCAAAACTACGTGCTCAAGTACCTGACCAAACGCCCAGCGGCGTTCCCACGCTTCACCCGCCGGTACAACACTAACCTACCCAAGCTGACACCCCAGCCAGGCTGGCGATGGACCGGCGACCTCCATCTCACAGCAGAAACCCTCTACCTGAAGACCATCCGACTCACCCACGACGCCGGCCTCGATGTCGAGCAATTACACCTGACGGCCGCGCTCGACGGCACCGGGCCGCCGCCACCCGGCTCAATTTACGACACGGTCCACGTCGCCGGTTAAGCGACGCACCAAAGCCGCCCGGATGTAGGCGAAGCCCCACCTCGCCCTAATCCGGGTAACTCGCCCCGTTTCTTGCACAACCACGCAATTCCGGCCACAAAGAGCCTCCCTGAGCCATCGCCGCGACCCGGCGCACACCACTGACCGTCCGAATCCGCGCGACAACGGAGCGCAATCCTTTCGACTTGATGACCTACTACACATCTGCACGCGAGCAAGCGACGGCCGCGCCCGCAACCCCACCGCGACAACGGAGCGTCGAACCCATCGCCACGAAGTCATCGAACCCGGCGTGGCTGGTCCACCGAAGAAATAATGCGGTACGCGGGATGCTCCGCTCGGCCGGGCCGTCGCTCCGCTCGGGCCGGACCGTGCTCGCCCCCGCCACTCGCGAGGCGGCTCCGCCGCGCCAGAGCCGGTGCGCCAGGCGCACCGCTCCTGCGCTTCGCTCCGTCGGGCGCTCTGCGAACACATTCAGCGGTCTGGCTCCGCTCCGCGCTCCGCGCTCCGCTCCGCGTCACCGCTCCGCGCCGGCAACAAGACCAGCCACCCCTCAACCCCGCACCGGCGTAGGCGAGTCGTGCGTGGTGGCGCTCCGCGGCGGGCCGTCCGCTACCGGACGGTGGACCCGTGCGATTCAGCGGACGCACGGTCCACAAACGCCAGCGGCCAACCCGCCGCTCCGCTTCCAGCCGCAGACCAACCTCCGCGAACCCCCTGGAGGGCCAAGCTGAGGATTCATGGCGAGTCGTGCGTGGTGGCGCTCCGCGGCGGGCCGTCCGCTACCGGACGGTGGACCCGTGCGACTCAGCGGACGCACGGTCCACAAACGCCAGCGGCCAACCCGCCGCTCCGCTTCCAGCCGCAGACCAACCTCCGCGAACCCCCTGGAGGGCCAAGCTGAGGATTCAT
>JBOHWK010000177.1:0-22691 GCA_050736715.1 Binataceae bacterium (SeqCode)
CATCATGGAGGAAAGAAATAAGGGGGAATTGCTCTCGGCTTGGGAGGGACACCGATGAACGCCGCCATGTGCGGCATTGTCGCCGCTCTGATTGTCAGTCTGACCGCCGGCGCCTGCGCGATGGCGGCGGGGCCGCAAAGCGAGAGATTGAACGATTACCTACACAGCAATCGTCTGCCCTTCATCAATGCGGAAGTGTATGCCAATCAATCTGGAAGGGCGGCCTCGGTGACGCTCACGGGGGAGCTTGCGGGTCGCTTTCACTTCCGCTTCGTGAGGCGCCGGGAACGCACTACCCTCAAAACAGATAGCGGCGCATATTGATGCTGATGAGGAGGCCCATCGCGGCCATCATTGCGATTAGCGACGAGCCGCCGTAGCTCACCATCGGGAGCGTGATGCCGACGACCGGGAGCATTCCGGTTGCCATCCCCAGATTGATCGCCACCTGCCAGAACACGATCGCGACCAATCCCACCGCGAGCAGCGTGCCGAAGCGGTCGCGCGCGTGGCGCGCGATCCAGGCGCCCCGCGCGATTATCGCCGCGTAAAGTCCGAGCAGCAGCATCGCGCCCGCCAGGCCGAATTCCTCGGCATAGACCGAGAAGATGAAGTCGGTGCTCTCCTCGGGCAGGAAATTGAGCCGCGCCTGCGTACCTTTTAGAAATCCTTTGCCCGACTCGCCGCCCGCGCCGATTGCGATTTCGGACTGGATAATGTGATAGCCGGCGCCGAGCGGATCGGCCTGCGGATTCATGAAGCTGACTAGGCGCTCGCGCTGATAGGGCTTCATGAAGCGCCAGCCCACCGGAGCGGCGAGCATTGCGGCGAGAGCGACGGCGGCCGTCATCCGCCAATTGAGTCCGCTCACGAAAATCAGGGTCGCCGCCACCAGCGCGAGGATCAGCCCGGTGCCGAGATCGGGCTGCTTGAAGACGAGCGCGGCGGGAATGGCGAACAGAGCGACCGGCACGATCGTCTGGCGGATGCGCCAGCCGCCCTTGGGCGGTTCCTCGCGCAGATACCGGGCCATCGCGAGCACAACGGCGAGCTTGGCGATCTCGGACGGTTCGAGATGGAAAAATCCCAGATCGATCCAGCGGCGCGATCCGCCCGTCGCGTGCCCCACGACCATCACGATTCCAAGCAGCGCGAGCGCGGCCGCATAGAAAGGATAGGCGTAGCCTTCGAGCGAGCGATAGTCGATTAGCGCGGCGGCCGCCAAAATCACGGTGCCGGCGCCGATCCAGACGAGTTGGCGAATCGCCAGCCGGTCCCATTCCTTGCCCGGCCCGGTGTACGACGCGCTAATCACGCAAATCACGCCGATGCCGGCGACCGCGAGCGTCAAAGCGAGGAGCAGCCAATCGAAGTGCTGGATAATTCTGCGATCCGAACGCGCCATCAGCACCGTCTCTCGTATTGGGTCATTGGCTAGCCTCCGCTGAGCACGCGCGCGATTTCCGGGGTGGCATTCTGCGGAGGATGAAGCTCGAAGAATCGCTTCAGGACATCGTGGACGATTGGCCCGGCCGAACTGCCGCCGTGGCCGCCGTGCTCGATGACGCACGAGATTGCGATTTGCGGATGCTCCTTGGGCGCGAACGCGATAAACCATCCGTGGTCGCGGAATCGGAGCGGAATTTTGTCTTCGAGAGTTCCCGGCCGGACCTCCTCGGCTCCCACCACCTGCGCGGTTCCCGTCTTGCCGCACACGGTGACGTTGTCGAGGCGCGCGCGGTGGGCGGTGCCCCAGGGCGAATTGACCACGTCGCACATCGCATCGCGAATCACCTGCAGGTCTTGGGGATCGAGCTTAATCCGGCCCTCGATGATCGGCGGGTAGGACTTGGCGATTCCGCCGTCCACGCCCTCGACATAGCGGACGAATTGCGGCTGGTAGCGGATGCCGCCGTTGGCGATCATTTCGGCAACGCCAGCCATCTGGATGGGCGTCGTCGCGACATAGCCCTGCCCGATCGCGACCGACAGCGTCTCCGCCGGATACCAGCGCTCGTGGAACCGCCGCTCCTTCCATGCCGACGTTGGGATCAGGCCCGCGCTCTCGCCGCCCAGCGCGATACCGCTCTTGCGCCCCAGGCCCATCGCATGCGCCCACTTCGCGATCTTATCGACGCCGAGCCGCTCGCCGACGTTGTAAAAATAGACGTCGCAGGAACGCACGATCGCGTCGTGCAATTCGATCGTGCCGTGGCCCTGCCTGCGCCAACAATGATATTCGCGGCCGCCGAACCACAGTCCGCCCGGACAGTTATAGAGGGTGTCGGGATGGAGCGTGCCCTCTTCGAGGCCGGCGACCGCCTCGACGATCTTGAAGGTCGAACCGGGCGGATAGATTCCCTGAATCGCGCGGTCCTCAAGCGGATGCTCCGGATCGGTCACGAGCTTTCTCCACGCGGCCGCACTCACCCCGCCTTCGAAGACATTGGGATCGAAGGCCGGATGCGACACCATCGCGAGAATGCCGCCGGTGTTCGGATCGAGCGCGACCAGCGCGCCGTTCTTGCCGGCCATCGCGGCCTCGGCCGCCTCTTGGAGGCGCAGGTCGATGGTCAGGATGACACTTTCGCCCGGCTTGTCGGCGATCTCCTTGAGCACGCGCATCCGGCGCCCGACCGCATCGACTTCGACCTCCTCGCCGCCGGCGTCGCCGCGCAGATATCGGTCCCATCCGCGTTCGAGGCCGAATTTTCCGATTTCATCGCCCATCCGGTAGCCGGACGGCTTCCGCGCCAAATCGGCCGGTGTCACCTCGCCAACGTAGCCGAGCAAATGCGCCGCGAGGTCGCCGTACAAATAATGGCGGCCGGGTGTGACCGCGAGGCTTACGCCGGGAAGAGCGAGCTGATGGGTCTCCAGCGCAACGACCTGCGGCCAGGTCAGCCGATCCGCCACGGCGATCGGCTGGTAGGCGGGCCGGTCGCTATCCTCCGCGTCGGACAACTTGCCCGCGATGTGATCCTCACCGAGATAACCTTCGAGCTTGCCGATCGTCGCGGACAAATCGTCGGTGTCCTCGGGCACGACGACGGCGTCGAACGTTGGCTTGGTGTCCACCAGCGGAACGCGATTGCGGTCGAAGACGATGCCGCGCGGAGCGGGCAGGCGCACGATTCGGATGCGGTTGCGGTCGGCAAGTTCCGCCAATTCGGAATGGTGCAGCACCTGGAGGTAATAGAGCCGCACCGAGATCGCGCCGAGCGCCGCGATCATCACGATCGTCATCGCCACGATCCGCGGTTCGAGCCGGGGAACCGTCCGTTTGTCTCTTGGGTCGCGAAACCTCGCCACCGATACGTACCCGCAGGTGAATCATATCACCCGCACCGCGCCGCCGCATCGCGGGCGCCGGGGAATCGCGTTGCCTACCCGAATCAGGCGGTGGCCTGAGGCTGGTCGTTCTCCGCGAAGTAGGTGGTTATCTTCGCCGCGTTGTCGAAGAACTCTTGCAGGTTTTGCACGTAGCGGGAGAACAAATCCGCGTCGAGCTGGCTGCCGGCTGTCACGCGCATCGGCGTGTCGTAGATCGCGAGCGTGTTGAGCGTGTGACGGAGATCGGCGGCGCCGTGCGCCTGGATGTTCTCGATCATTTCGCGCCAAGCCTGATACGGTCCTTCCAACACGATCGCCTCCGGCGGCGCAACGGCGGATAGCGCGGGGATCTCGCGCACTCCGCTGCATCGATAACCGTTAAACGTAATCTCGAACAACTGGCTTCGGCCGGGGAAGTCGATTTTGACCGTCAGCACCAGATCGACCGTACCGAGCCGCCGCAGGCGCTCCGGATTGGCGTTGGCGATCGTCCGCAGTTCCTCGAACCATGGTACCGATGGAAACCTAAGCATCGTCGTGATCCTCCGCGTCCTCAATTGGCCGATAATTCCAGCGGAATGGCAAGTTTAGCGGTTCGGTCGAGTCCGGCGATCTTGAGCCGCCCCAAGTACTCGCGGATCTGCCGGTTATAGAGGCCGCCAAGCTTCAAGAAGCCCTCGAAAATGTGCTCCGTGCCGCCACCGGCCAGAATCGCGCGCGGCTCGGCGGTCGAGGGATCGAGGCTCAAGGCGAAGATCGCCTCTTCGCCCACGCGCAGGATTTCATCAATCTCCGGGGCGCGTTCGGGGTGTTTTTCCAGAAAATACTTGAGGTGCATCGTGCCGTAGGCGACGTGGCGCGCTTCGTCCTGCATGCAGAGCCGAAAAATACGCTTTTCCACGTCCGACGGTGCCAGCATCTCGCCGCTGCGAAACATCGTCAGAATGAAACCCTCCGCCAAGAGATGCATGAGCGCGCTGCCGGTGGTGTAATTCGGCGCTTCGAGGATTACGCGCAAGATGTTCTCCTGCGCGGGCGACGAGCGCATCAGGCCGCCGCCGTTGGCGAGCGCACGCTTGCGGAAGACCTCCATATGGCGCGCCTCGTCGGCAATCTGCTGGGCGAGAAAGCATTTCACCTCGTGGAAATCGTGATTGATGTGCCAGAGCCACTTGGCGGGCATGTCGCCCGCGATGAATTCCACCTCGGCCAGCCCCGTGCAGAGCTGGCACATCGCCTTCTCCATGTCCTCGGGCAGCGGCTTCAACTGTTCCCAAGGAATATCGCGAGTGGAACTCCATTGCCGCGCCACGCCTTCGTCGTAGAGGAGCGCGACGTTGTCGGCCCAGACGAGAGACTTGTCGTTGATGTCATAGCAGCCGAGCGCCGGCATATCGGGAGGAATCGCCGAGCCGCGCGGCGCCATGCTGCCGAAGTGCGAACCTATGTCGGGCACGTCGCCGTAATGGCCCACCCGATTGATGTCCTCCAGGCCCAAGCCGCGATCGTCGCGCGGCTTGGCCTTTACGCCCCATCCGCCAGGATTCGCGTCCATCCATTTCAGATCGATCTTTCCTTGGCGCACCTCGCTGATGTAGTCGAGAGCGCGTTCGACGGCAGGGCTTAGCTTCGGCATTTAATCGGCTCCTTGCCGGGCATGGCTCAATCGCACGGCCCGGACGTTACAATGTAGGATCAGTGAGCACATACTGTGCCATTAGAATTGGAACCGCCCGTAGTGGACGAAGGCGAAAAGCGTCGGCGTATCGAGACTAAATTTCTCCGGCGCGCGCGGTGAAATGCGAAGCGCGCCGCGCGCGATGGTCCCGATCGACACATGATGTTTCCTTCGGAACCGGATTGCACGTAGTTCATCGCTCGCGCGGATTGCGATTGGATTCGTTGGAGCGCGGCATTAGCCGGAGTTCATTTCGGAGCGGCTCCCATGCGCGCAAATTCCCCCGCCCGCCGAGGCTATCAGCTTGATTCGATCGGGCTAAGCTCGCGATCCAGAACTATTTGAGCCATTCCAAGCAGCCGGTCTCCCGCAGAATCGGATCGAGTTTCGATTTGTCCTCGAGCTTCGCAAATCGATCGCGCAGCACCTGAAACGACTTCGCGTGATACTTCTGCGGCGCCTGCGTCCAGGTTCCGCCGCCGAGCGGGAGCGAGTATTCCTTTTGCCCAGCCGCGATCGCTTTCGCGTTCGCCGCCGTCCACGGCAGGAAGAGCGCGCCGATTTCGTCCTTGAGCAACGGCATCAGCGTGGGCGCGAGCCGCTCCCACGGCTCGAAATCTCCGCCGGATTCGGGCGTGAGCATCCGCTCCGCCCAGGCAAGCGTCCGCGGCGTATCTTTGCGGATAATTGCGCCGGGCGTGGGATCGGTGGATGCCTGATAGACTTGCGCGAACAGGCCGAAGTCCGCGAACGCCGGCCGCGCGCCCATCAGGTAGCTGCGGCCTTCGAGGTGGCGCTCCACAATCGCGAGCACCCGCATGAACGATTTCTCGATAATCTCCTTGGTGGCCGGACTCGAGCCGACGAAACTCAGCCGCGGAACCATCCGGGCCTGAATCGCCTTGGTTGCCTGATCGAGCGTGTCACTCGGCGCCCCGGGCATCATTCCCTCCGCAATCCGGCGCGCGCAGGAAATCTGGTCCGGCTCGTACCACCATCGGTAATGGAACATCCACTTGTTGCCCCATTCGTCGCCGTATTCCTCGATCAGCGCCGAGATGAAATTGAGCGCGGGATCCGCAGGATGAATCGATGGGGTGGGATGCTCGCGCTCGAAACGCTCGATAATCGGCGTCGAGTCCTGGAATCCCTCGCCCGCGGGACTAACCACGAGTGGGACTAGCGGCAGCTTGGCGTACTTTTGAAACTCGCCCTCATTCGAGGGATTCCGAATCAGCCATTCGTGGGGAATCTTCTTGTAGCGGAAGTACGATCTGGCCTTGATCGAATAGGGCGAAAGCTCCACGCCGTAAATCCGGTACTTGTCCGCCATCGAAAATGTCCTCCTCGCAATGCGCGCCGCTTTGGAGTTTCATCCGGTTCCGGCTGCGCCGTCAACACCGGCGATCGCGCGGCTCTCGCGCTTTGCCGCGCATCCGAGTAGGTTCTTCGGGACGCGGCGACCCGATTTTGGCCGCGAAAGGAGCCATCCTCAGATGGAATACAACGGACTTGCGATTGTAACGATACTCGCGCTGATCGAATATTCCGTGCTCGGCTTCATGGTCGGACGCGCGCGCCAGAAGTTCGGCGTCCCCGCTCCCGCGATCACCGGAAACCCCGAATTCGAGCGCTACTTCCGCGTCCATCAGAACACGCTGGAGGCGCTCGCCGTTTTCCTTCCGACGCTGTGGTTCTTCGGGGTGTACGTCAGCAACCTGTGGGCCGTGCTGCTGGGACTCGCGTTCATCGTGGCGCGCGGGATTTACGCGGCAGGCTACATTCAGGAGCCGGGCAAGCGCGAAGTGGGCGCGGGTATCACTTTCGTGGTCAACGGAATTCTGACGATCGGCAGCCTGATCGCGCTGATAATCCACGCGCTGTAACATGAGCCCGAGGGACCTCGGCCGGGAAAAGCCAAACCCAACCGGTGATGCCGATTGAAGGCAAGGGACCTGGTCAAGTTGTTGGAAGAAAATGGATGGCGGTTGATACGCATAAGCGGCAGCCATCACCATTTCGCAAGAGAAGGGGAACGCAGCCTTATAACTGTTCCGATTCATTCCAGAGGACGCGACCTTCCGCCGGGCCTGTTGCACAGCATCTTGAAAGCGGCAAGACTTAAGGAGCCGCAATGAAGCGATATCTGGTAATTTATGAGCGGGCGGCCGATGGCGGCTGGGGCGCATATGTACCCGACCTGCCGGGATGCTTCACCCTTGGCGACACCCAAGCCGAGGCTGAACGGCATATTCGCGAGGCCGTTTCGGCCCACTTGGAATTGCTGCGCGCGCGCGGCGACCCGATTCCCGAACCGAGCACCGTCGCCGCCGATATTATCGAAGTGGCGCCTTGAATCGGCCCATCGCCGGATCCATCCGCGCGCGGGTTTACCCCAGCCGCGCAAGCGGCTAGAGTTAACTGGTTCAGATTCATAATTGAGGAGAATTCATCCATGGCTGAAGAACGCAGTGGCGCGGTAACGATGCGCGGGAATCCGATGACTCTCGTCGGCGCGGAGATCAAGGTTGGACAGAAAGCTCCCAGTTTCACCGTGATCGGCAAAGGGATGGCGCCTTCGACGCTCGATTCTTTCAAAGGCAAAGTTAAAATCATCACCACGATTCCCTCGGTGGATACTCCCGTCTGCGACGCCGAGACCCGCCGCTTCAACCAGGAGGCGGCCAACCTTCCCGGCGACGTCCAGATTCTCGCGATCTCGATGGATTTGCCGTTCGCGCAGTCGCGATGGTGCGGCGCGGCGGGCGTGGACAAGGTCACGACGCTCAGCGATTGGCGCTCGGGAGATTTCGGGCGCGGCTACGGCGTGCTGATCAAGGAATTGCACCTGCTCGGACGCGCGGTCTTCGTCGTCGATAAAAACGACAATGTCGTTTACGCCGAATACGTCAAGGAAGTCGCCAACCAGCCGAATTACGAAGGCGCGCTCGCGGCCGCAAAGAAGGCCGCCGCGGCCTGAGCCGCGGGAGGCGCGCGGCGCGGCAAGATGAGCGCGCAGGATTCACTCTCGCGCCGCGACCGGCACGCGCTCGCCGATGCGCTCAAGCGCGGCTTATATGAGACGGTCTTCCGCCGCCGCGACATCCGCGAGTTCACGGACGATCCGGTCCCGGACGAGGTTCTCGCGCGCGTGCTGACTGCGGCGCATCATGCCCCCAGCGTCGGCTTCACGCAGCCGTGGGATTTTATCCTCGTGCGCGATATCGAGCGCCGCCGCCGCGTGCGCGCGATATTCGAGGACGAGCGCGCGAAGAACGCCGCGCAATTCACGGGCGCGCGCCGCGGCAAGTTCCTTTCGTTAAAACTTGAAGGAATACTTGAAGCTCCGCTGAACCTGATCGTCACCTGCACGCCCGAACGATTCGGCCCCGGCGTGCTCGGCAAAACTTCGATCCGCGAGGTCGAGATTTACTCGGCCTGCCTCGCGGTGGAAAACCTGTGGCTCGCCGCCCGCGCGGAGGGTCTTGGACTCGGCTGGGTGAGCATCCTGCGCAACGACGCGGTGTGCGAAATCTTCGGCATCCCGGACGGAGTGATCCCGGTCGCCTATCTTTGTATCGGGTATGTGCGCGATTTTCCCGACTGGCCGATTCTCGCGGCCAAGGAATGGGCGAGCCGGCTCCCGCCGCGCGAGCTGATCCATTTCGACTCATGGAAGGGCGGCGGCGCCGCCGCCGATTCGCTCAAAGCCGCAATCGACGACCGCTCCATCTGGCGCACAATTTTCCCCGGCGATTCCCCGGACGATCCGCCCGCGCGGGAATGACGCCGCCGCTTGCGATCGCGCCCCGCTCGTGATGCGATCGCGCGGCGAAGAACCGTCATGGGCCTGCTCGAAAACACGCTGAAGGAAATCCGCCCGATCGACAATGAGGCGGCGTGGGCGGCCGACGCGCGGCTTAACTCTTTAACCAAACCGCCCGGCAGCCTCGGCTACCTGGAGGAAATCGTCCGGCGCTACGCCGCGATTCGCCGCGATCCTAATGCCGCGATGGGCCGCGGCGCGATCGCGGTTTTCGTCGCCGACCATGGCGTCGCCGAGGAAGGCGTCAGCGCCTTTCCGCAATCGGTAACCGTTGAGATGCTGCGCAATATCGGCTCGGGTGGCGCGGCGATCAACGTGCTCGCGCGGCGATTCGACTACCGGCTTATCGTCACGGATGTCGGCGTGAAGACCGACACCAGCAAAAATCCTTTCCCCGGCGTAACCTACCGCCGAATCGGACCCGGCACGCGCAATTTTCTGAGCGCGCCCGCGATGTCGCCCGCCGAAGCCGTCCGCACGCTCGAAGCGGGGATTCTTACCGCGCGCGAATTGGCCGGCGACGGCGCAACATTGATTGGAATCGGCGACATGGGAATCGCCAACAGCACTTCGGCCGCCGCGATTCTCTCCGCGATAGCTGATATCGCTCCCGCCGCGATCGTTGGGCGCGGCACCGGCCTCGACGACGCCGGGATGCGCCGCAAGATCGAGGTGGTCGAGCGCGCGCTGGAACTTCATCGCAATGCGCTCGGCGACGGTGTATCGATTCTCGCCGCCGTCGGCGGCTTTGAAATCGCGGCGATGGCGGGCGTATGCCTTGGCGCCGCTGCGATGAACGTGCCGGTGGTTGTGGATGGATTTATCGCAACGGCAGCGGCGGCGGTGGCCGAGCGCATCAGCCCCGGACTGCTCGATCACCTGTTTTTCAGCCACCGCTCGGCTGAGGGCGGCCACGCGCTGGCGCTCGAACGGTTCAAGGCGCGGCCGGTCTTCGATCTCGATCTCCGGCTCGGCGAGGGCACCGGCGCCGCGCTCGCGATGAACATTATCGAAACCGCGCTCGCACTGTTCCATGAGATGGCGACGTTCGAGAGCGCGGGCGTATCTGAAAAGGTCCGATGAATAGCGGCGAAACGGTCGAATCGCGCAGTTTTCTGACCGAACTGCGGCTTGCGGTCTCCTTCCTGACGATCATCCCGGTAATCGATGCGCGTCCGTCCTCCGAGGAAGCGGTCGCGGCCTCGTTCGCATGGTTTCCGCTCGTGGGATTCGCGATCGGCGTGGCGCTCTGTTTCGAGGATGCGCTGCTCGGTTACGTCTTCGGGCAGACGATTCGCTCCGTCCTGATAATCTTGACGCTTACGATTATCACCGGCGCGGTCCATCTCGACGGCCTGGCCGACACCGCCGATGCGCTTGGCGCGGGGAAGAACCGCGAGCGCGCGCTCGATATATTGCGCGACAGCCGAATCGGAACATTCGGCACGGCCGCGATTTTCTTCGACCTCGCGCTCAAGATTTTCGCGCTCGCCGCGCTTGCCGGTTCGCGCCGGTACGCCGCATTGGTCCTCGCTCCCGGTCTGGCGCGATGGGCGATGGTGATCGTCGCGGACCGAATCGACTATCTCCGATCGAGCGGCGCCGGCTCGACTCTTCTTCCCGGCGATACCGGACAGCGATTAATTCGCGCATCCGTCACCGCCGGTGTCGTGCTGTTCTGGGCGTTCTCGATGCGCGCGATCGGAGCGGCGTTCGTGGCGCTCTTCGCGGCGGTTGCGATCCGGGAATTTTATCGCCGCTGGATCGGCGGCGTCACGGGCGATTTGATCGGCGCGTGCGGCGAAATCGCGGAAGTTGCCGTGCTGATCGCGATGGCCTCGTGATCACTTCACCTTGAGCGGAATCCCCGCGACCATCAGGATGACTTCGTCGGCGGCCGCCGCGAGCTTTTGATTCGCCCAGCCCAGCAGATCGCGGAAGCGCCGCGCCATCGCATTGTCCGGCACGATTCCCGCACCGGCCTCGTCCGTCACGACGATGCTGGCGAACGGCGCTTTGTGAATCGCGCCGGCGAGCCGATCCGCCTCGGCGATTATTGCGGCGTCATCGGGATAAATCGCCATCAGGTTGGAAATCCATAGCGTCACACAATCGAGAACGATCGCATCGGTTTCGCCGCCGAGCTTCGCGATCGCAGCCGCGACATCGCTCGGCTCCTCGATCGTGCGGAAATCGGTGGAGCGGCCGGCGCGATGGTGCGCGATGCGCGCCGCCATCTCCTCGTCGCGCGCCTCGGCAGTCGCGATGAAACACTTGCGCGGATAGGGCATCGCGAGTTTCAGTGCGTGCGCGCTCTTGCCGCTGCGCGCGCCTCCGGTGATCAGCGTGACGGTCCCCATCGGATCGCAAAGCCTACACGATTTCGCGGCGCGGGACGAAATCGCATTGACATCGCCGCGCCGCTTTAGTAACCATTGCGCGAACCCGGTGCTCGGGAAGCCGGTTAGATTCCGGCGCTGCCCCGCAACTGTACGGGGGGACAACGGCCCACGATGCCACCGCGATCGCGCGGGAAGGCGGGCCTGAGGACGATCCCCAAGCCAGGAGACCGGCCGGGTAATTTTGCTGTCTGCCTTCCGCGGGGAGGGTGGCCTCAGACGAATTTCAATTGAGGCCCGATCCTTCGATGCGTGAAGGGTTGGGCCTTTTTATCGCGCCCGATCCCGCCCATCCGCGGTGGCCGACGGAACTCGGAGGGAGTTCATGAGAAAGGCCGTTCGGATATTAGTTGTTCTAGGCGCATTCATCTGGATGCTCGCGCCGTGCGCGCGCGCGGACGATGCGGCGGCGCAAAAGCCGCCCGCCGCCGCGAAGCATTCCCACAAATCGGCGGAATCGAAGAAGCATCCCGCGCCGAAGAAAGAGCAGGCGCAGAAGATGAGTCCGATCGTCGTTACCGCGACGCGCATCCCGCAGCCGCTTGCCGAAATCGGCACCACGGTCACGGTTGTCGATAACGAAGATATCGAGGCGCAAAAAATCCAGCACGTCGCGACCGCGTTGCGGGAAGTGCCGGGCGTGCAGGTCGTACAGAGCGGATCGCCGGGGTCCGTGACCGACGTTCAGATTCGCGGCGCGACGCCAGGTCAGACGCTGGTGCTGATCGATGGGGTCGAGGTCAATGCGGGCGCGACGAGCCAATTCGATTTCGCGAACCTGACCACCGACGGCCTCGACCGGATCGAAATTCTGCGCGGCGCGGGCGGTTCGCTTTACGGCTCGTCGGCGATTGGCGGCGTCGTGAACGTAATCTCGCAGGAGGGCGAAGGCGCGCCGCAATTTTCGCTGCTGTCGGAAGGCGGGAATCGCGCCACGCAGCGGCAGGTCGCCACCGCGAGCGGCGCTTACGGCAAGCTCGGCTATTCGGCGGCGCTCTCCTATTTTTCGACGCAGGGCTTCCGCCCGGTCAACGACAATTCGGACAATCTCTCCGGCGTGGCGCGCCTCGATTATCATCTTGACGGCAACACCACGATTCGCGGCTTCGCGCGCTACATCGCGTCGAACGTGAGCCTGCCGGAGTACCTCGTCTTTTCGGGCGTGCCGCTCGATCCGGCCGCCCATCAGCGCAATGAATTCATGTTGTTCAAGGGCGAAATCGACCATCGCTTCGGCGCGCGGCTGATGACGCACGCGAGCGCATTTTTCGTCCGGCAGGATTTGCGCGTGAATGCGCCGTCCTTCACAACTCCGCCGCCCGGCAGCACCTACTTTGAAACCGACTCGATTCCCGATGAAACGCGCGGCGGAAATCTCCAAGCGGATTACAAGTGGACGGAAGGATTCCACACGGTCGCCGGCTTTGACTTTCTGGATCGATGGGTACGGTCGGGCAGCTACTGCAGCTTTTGCAATCCCGTCACTTTCGGGATTGGCACAACGGAATTCCACGCGCGCCGCCAGGAGTACGCCGGATACCTCGAACAGGAGGGCAGCTTTTTCAACGGCCACCTGCTCGCAACCGCAGGCTTCCGCGTGGACGGCAACAGCCAGTTCGGCGAGGAGGTCAGCCCGGCCTGGTCCGTGGCGACACCAATCAAGCAAATTTCGACCACGCTGCGCGGCAGCTACAGCGAAGGCTTTCGCGCACCGTCGTTCGATGAACTGTATTATCCGAACTTCGGCAATCCGAATCTCAGTCCGGAAATCTCCAGCGAATACGACGGCGGCTTTACCACGGACTTCGGCAGAATCGCGACGCTTACGACGACATATTTCTCGCGCCGGGTGCACGATCAGATTGTCACGGTGCCCTGTACCGTAAACACGACCACGTGCGTCTTCGGCTCAACCGCCGGCAACGCCTCGCGCGTCGATGTGCAGGGGGTGGAAATCGTTCCGCAAGTCACGATCGCCAAGGGGCTTAAGTTCGGCGGCAGCGTGACGATCCTCGATGAGACGCATGCGAACAAGGCGTTGAATTACGCCGCCGCCGGACTTTCGCCGCCGCGGCCGCTCCGGGTGCCGAAATATTCCGCATCGGCGCTCCTGCAATTCGATCGCGGCGGCGTTCTCTCTGAAAACGACCGCGTGCGGGCGAGCGTCAATTACATCTTCGTCGGCGACCGCGACGACATCACCGTCAGCGGGATGCCGCCGGCCGCGAACCATGCCGCCTACGATCTCGTCAATGCGGTCCTATCGTATCAATTCGGACGGCGCTGGAGGGCGGTCCGCGGCGAGGAAATTTTCGGCCGCGTATCGAACCTCCTCGACCGGCATTACGAACAGGCCTTTGGATTCCCGTCGCCGCCCGTCAACTTCGTCGCCGGCGTGAAGCTGGAATTCGAGTAGCGCGGACCGGGTATAGTAGGAATGCGCGGCGCGCAATGGGCACGAATCGCAACATTCCCCGGATCGTCGTCGGCGCAACCGGCAGCGGAGTGGGCAAGACCACCGCGGCGGTTGCATTGATCGGCGCGCTCCGGGCGCGCGGCCTAAAAGTTGCCGCCTTCAAGTGCGGCCCCGACTATCTCGACCCCACCTATCATCGCCTCGCCGCGGATGCGCCGTCGCACAACCTCGACGGCTGGATGATGGGTCGCGCGGCGGTAATCGCGACTTTCTCGCGAGCATCGTCAGGCGCGGACATCGCGGTGATCGAGGGAATGATGGGGCTGTTCGATTCGGCCGCGCCCGAGAGCGACGAGGGTTCGACCGCGGAGATCGCGAAATGGCTCGCCGCGCCCGTGATCCTCGTCGCCGACGCATCGGGAGTCGCACGAACGATCGCGGCGATCGCGGCCGGCTTCAACCGTTTCGATCCGGCGGTGCGGGTGGCGGGAATGATCTGCAACCGCGTCGGATCGCGCGGCCATCTCGATTTGCTCCGCGCCGCCCAGCCCGAAGTTCCGATCGTGGGCGGATTTCCCGCGGGTGCGGAATTCGCCTTTCCTGAACGGCACTTGGGTTTGCTCCGGGCGCGCGGCGAGGACGCGCCGCGAATCGCGGAATGGTCCCGCGTTGCGGTCGAATGGCTCGATCTCGACGCGATCCTCGCGATTGCGCGCTCCGCGCCCGCGCTGGAAGGTGCGCCCGCTCCCAGCGCCGCGATGGCGCCCTCACGATGCCGAATCGGCGTCGCATTCGACGATGCGTTTCATTTATACTACGAAGACAATCTTGCCCGGCTCCGCACGCTCGGCGCCGATATCGTGAACTTCTCGCCATGCCGCGATCGCGAATTGCCCGAAGTTGACGGGCTTTACTTCGGCGGCGGATATCCCGAAGCGCACGCGGAGGAACTTTACGGAAACGCGGCGATGCTCGATGCGATTCGCAAGTTCGCGGCGCGCGGAGGAATCGTGTACGCGGAATGCGGCGGCCTGATGTACCTGTGCGAAGGAATCCGCACGCTCGATGGAAAGTTGTGGCCGATGGCGGGCCTCGTTCCGGGCGTTGCCGCGATGTCCGATAAGTTGCAGGCGCTCGGCTACGTGGAAGTCGAAACGCGCAGCGAGTCTATTCTAGGCCCGGCCGGAGTGCGCTTTCGCGGCCATCAGTTCAGATATTCGACCCTTGACGGTTCGGGCGAGGGAATCGATCGAATCTACCGCGTCGCGCCGCGATGGGGCGGAGGGCCCTTTACTGAAGGCTACCGGCGCGGCAGCGTGCTTGCCTCATACGTCCACGCGCACTGGGCGTCGAATCCGTCCATCGCGGAAGCATTGGTGCGCACATGCGCAAGCTCGCCCGCACGCTGATGATTCAGGGCACCGCGTCGTCGGTGGGCAAGAGCCTTCTGACCGCGGCGCTGTGCCGGATATTTCATCAGGCCGGAATTCGCGTCGCGCCGTTCAAGGCCCAGAATATGTCGCTCAATTCATTTGTGACGCCCGGCGGCCTCGAAATCGGCCGCGCGCAGGCGGTGCAAGCCGAAGCGGCGGGCATCGAACCGGCCGTTGAAATGAATCCCATCCTGCTGAAACCGGAGTCCGGTTCGCGCTCACAGGTGGTGCTGATGGGCAAGCCGGCCGCGAGCTTGAAATGGAGCCAGTACCACGCAATGAGGCCCAAGCTGGTGCGCGCAATCGCGAAGTGCCTGCTGAAACTCCGCCGCGAGTACGAATTGGTCGTAATCGAGGGCGCCGGCAGTCCGGCGGAAATCAATCTTCACGATCGGGATTTGGTTAATATGCACGTGGCCGCGGCGGCGGACGCTCCCGTACTTCTTGTCGGCGACATCGATCGCGGCGGAGTGTTCGCGCAATTCGTGGGCACGATGGAATTGCTGGAACCGGCGGAACACGCGCGGATTGCGGGATTTGTGATCAACAAATTCCGCGGCGAGCGGGCGCTACTGGAATCCGGCCTCGGCTTTTTGCCGAATCGGTATGGAATCCCCGTGCTGGGAGTCATTCCGTATATCGAACGGCTCCGGATTGCCGACGAGGACTCGGCGGACTTGGACGAACGGATAGACCGCCACCCTGCGCCCGCGACTTCCGAGATCGAGATCGCCGTCGCCGCATTGTCGAGTATGTCGAACTTCGACGATTTTCTTCCGCTCGAACATCAGCCGGGCGTGATCGTGCGATTCACGCAATCGCCCGCGATCGTCCAGCGCGCGGACCTCGCCGTGATTCCGGGTTCGAAGAACACGCTTGCCGATCTCGAATGGCTTCGGCGCGAGCACCTCGATCGCGCGATTCTGGAACGCGCGGCGCACACGATGCCAATCCTCGGCATCTGCGGCGGGTGCCAAATGCTGGGCGGCCGGATTGACGATCCGGGCGGAGTCGAATCGCGCGCCGGCGGCGCGGACGGGCTTGGGATTTTGCCGCTGACAACCCGATTCGAGAAAAGCAAGCGCACCACGCGGGTGCGCGCGCGATTTGCCGCGCGTTCCCTGCTCGGCGATGGGCCGGGCGGTGCGGAGCTTACCGCTTACGAGATTCACATGGGGCGGGTGACCGCGCTGGAGGGCGCCGCAGCGCCGTTTAGAATCGTAAGCCGCAACGGCAAGGCCGCAAACGCATCGGATGGCGCGATCGGCGGCAACGGAACAATTGTGGGAACGATGCTGCATGGAATTTTCGAGAACGAACCGGTGCGCCGGGCGCTGCTTGATAATTTGCGGACATTGAAAGGCGTAAGCGCGCCGGCGCCAACTTCCGGCGTTCCCGCGCGCGATGCGGAGTACGATCGGCTTGCCGCTATTGTGCGGGCAAACGCCGATATCGCCGCGATTCGCCGCATCGCGGGCCTGTAACAATCAATTTGTAAGTCCGGCGTGCGTCACGAATCCGGGCGCTGTTCGGCCGTGAAGCAGCGGGTGAAGATCGCGCGGACCCGGTCGCGGCGCGTCGCGAGTTCGTGCAGCAATTGCGCCGCGCCGCCGGGATCGCCGAATCCCATCCGGCGCGCGAGCGGGCGGATCGCGGCGGGCGCGGTGGGCAGCGCCCACGCCGGCTGATCGCTCTCGATTCTGAGCCGGTTCTCCAAGCGCGCCAAAAAACCGTAATCGGACGCGAGCGCGCGGGCTTCGGCGGGTGCGATCAGCTTGAGCCGCCCCAATGCGCGGACCAGGGCGAGCGTTCCGCGCACGCGTAATTCGGGATAGCGGCAGCCGTACCGCAACGCCATCGTCTGCGTCAGGAACTCCACATCCACCAAGCCGCCGTGCCCCTGCTTGATGTTGAGGCGGGTTTTATCCTCCGCGCCGATTTCATGCTCCATCCGCGCGCGCATCGCGGCGATCTCCGCGGCTTCGGCGGGCGCGAGCGATCGTCCGAAGACGAATTCGCGGCGCGCCGCCTCGACTTCGCGGCCCAGTCCGGCATCGCCCGCGACGACTCGCGCGCGCACCAGCGCCTGCCGCTCCCAAACCGCGGAGCTTTGGCGATGGTATTCGCGGAAGCCGGCGAGCGAGGTCACCAGCGGTCCCGCATTGCCGGAGGGGCGCAGCCGGAGATCGAGCTTATAGGCGTAGCCTTCGCGCGTGCGCGATTCGAGGATCGCGATCAGCTTTTGCGCGATTCGCGAAGCGATTTCGCGGCTTCCGGCGGCGACCTCCGCGCGGTCGTCATAGACGAAGATCAGGTCGAGGTCCGAGTTGTAGGCCATCTCGCCCGCGCCCAGCCGGCCCATCGCCACCGCACACATCCTGAGCGTCGCGGGAATTTCAAAACGCGCGCGCGTCTCCGCGATCGCCAGGCGGAGCGCCGCCGCCAAGACCGTCTCGGCGAGCCGGGTCAATTCGCGCTCGGCGTCGGGCAGATCGAGATTGTCCGCCAGGTCGGCGATTGCGATGCGCAGAAACTCCTGATGGCGAAAGGCGCGGAGCGCGTCGAGCTTCGACTCGAAATCGGGACTCGCCGCGATTAGCGCGGACAGTTCGGCGCGCAGTTCGCGCGGCGGGCGCCGCACGCGCACTAAATCGGATCGCACGAGCGTATCGAGCATGTCGGGATGGCGGATGAAGATCGCGGACAGGTAGGCGCTGGAGGCGAACAGGCGCAGCAGAATCGCGCGGGTGGCGGGATGCTGTTCCAACAGCGCGAGGTAGGACGTGTGCGCGCCGACGGCGCCGATGAAATCGGCCAGATTCATCAGCGAAAGATCGGGATCGGGTAGCCGACTCATTTCGTCGAGCAGCAGCGGGCCAATCCTAGCGACCAATTCGCCGCGGCGCGCGATCGCGGAGGCGTGCTCCGGGCCGCGGGCGAGCCGTTCCAGATGGCGCGCGCTTTCCTCGGGGCGCGCGAAGCCCAGCGCGCGCAGTTGCGATGCCGACGCGGCCGGATCGGAAGCGGAGCGCCACGCGGCCTCCGCGGACGCGGACGCGCCACGAGTGAGTTCCTCCTCGCCGCCGCCGGCCAGCGTCTCGCGGAACTGAATGGCGGCAAGGCGGCGATGGGCTTGCAGGCGGGCGGCAAATTCCCGCACCGAGTCAGGTTGCTTCCCAAATCCCATCCGCGCCGCCAGCGCGCGCATCGCGGACTCTTCAGCCGGCAGCACGTGCGTTTGCAATCCTGCGGCGGCCTGCAGCTTGTGCTCCACGTCGCGGAGAAAAAAGTAGGCTTCGGCCAGCTCGCGCGCGCGATCGGAAGCAAGATAGCCGAGCGCGGCGAGTTGCTTGAGCGCGGCCGCCGTGCCCCCGACGCGCAGCCGCGGGTCGCGGCCGCCGTAAATCAGAATTAGCGCCTGCACGATAAATTCGATTTCGCGGATGCCGCCGTAGCCGAGCTTGATGTTCCGCTCGACCATCGCGGGCGAGCTCAATTCGGCTTCGATCCGCCGCTTCATCGCGCGCAATTGTCCCAGCGTGTCGAAATCCAGATAGCGGCGAAAGATGAACGCGGCGACTTCGGCGAGCATCCGGCTGCCGATTTCCAAATTTCCCGCCACCGGCCGCGCGCGCAGCAACGCCGCGCGCTCCCACGTCTCGCCGAGGCTCTGGTAGAAGCCGATCGCGCCCTCAACCGGAATTGCAATCGGCGCCGCGCGGCCGCCCGGACGCAAGCGCAAATCCACCCGGAAGCATCGCGTCGATAGGGTCTCGGTGAGCGCCTCGGCCAATCGCGCCGCGCTCTCACCCGCTTCCGGCGCGCCGTCCGATTCGTATAGATACATCAGATCGATATCGGAACTGAGATTCAGTTCGCGCACGCCGAGCTTGCCCATCGCGAGCACACAAAATTTATCCGCGCGCAGCCCGCGCCCGTGCCCATCGCCGAATCGCACCGCGATGCCGAGCGCGGCGCGGATGCATTCGTCGGCCAACTGCGACATCGCGCGGGCGGTATCGGCGACGCCGATCCGCTTGAGTAAGTCGGCAACGATGACCCGCGCGAATCGCTCCCGCATCGAGCGCCCGAGCGCATTGGACGCCGCCGTTCTGCCGAGAGCGTCGATCGGCGGGCAGCGCATCGATGCAATCAGCGCTTCGGCCTCGACGGCTCGCGCCGCGAGGAACATATCCGCCCATCCCGCGCCCTCCAGCGAAAATTCGGTGGCGAGCAATTCCGACGAGCCGAGACAAAACGCGAGATCGCTCGCCGCGTCCGAATCCTCCAGCACGCGCCGCAATGCGGCGGGAGATTCGTCCGCCAGTTGGAGCAGGAAGGCGAGCGCGAGGCGCTCGTCCGGCGCGCGATCGGAAGCCGCGGCGATTGCGCGATCGGCAAGCATCGCGGCGCCGAGCCGTTCCCGAAATCGGGCGGCGAGACTGGCAAGCTCGGACGACGCGGTGGAACCGGCGGGCATCGAATCAAAGATAACAGAGCCGATTCGCACCGCGCGATGGCGGACCGCAAGGATCGCTAAATTTAACTTTCCCCGGTCAAATTTACGCCGCGGCTGCCACGATGCCAATTTCTCTTGTTCATAATGCAGCGGCCATGTCAAAATTCCGTGGCGGTGGCGTTTCCAGCAAAACTGAAGCAACCCGGCGCGGCGTTCGCAATCGAACGGGCGCTGGTCGGCGAGCATCCCACCATCGTCCGCCTCCGCGCCCTGATCGAGCGGGTGGCCGGCGCGGACGTGACCGTCCTTATCGCCGGCGAGAGCGGGACCGGCAAGGAGGTCGTCGCCCACGCGATCCATGCGATGTCGCCGCGATGCGACCGGCCGTTCGTGCCGGTGAATTGCGCCGCGATTCTACGCGAACTGCTCGAATCCGAAATGTTCGGGCACGAGCGTGGCGCCTTCACGGGCGCCGCCGGGCCGCGCCGGGGGCTGTTCGCTTCGGCCGACAGCGGCACGATTTTCCTCGATGAGATCGGCGAGATGCCGATGGGCTTGCAAGCCAAGCTCCTGCGCGTGCTTGAGGATGGGCAGGTGCGGCCCTTGGGCGCGGACCGCTGGATGCGCACCGACGTGCGCGTGCTTGCCGCGAGCAACATCGATCTGGCGGCGGCGGCCAAAAGAGGCGCCTTCCGCGAGGATTTGTTCTACCGGCTCGCGGTCGTCCCGATTCCGATTCCGCCGCTGCGCGAGCGCCGCTCGGACATTCCGATTCTCGCCGATTATTTCCTCGCCCGCCTGCGCGAGCGGCTTCCGGACCGGGAACTGAGCGTCAGCCGCGAGGCGATGGTCGCGATGTGGTCGTACGATTGGCCCGGCAACGTGCGCGAACTGGAGAATTTGATCGCGCGGCTCGCGATCGTGTGCGAAGGATCGTCGATCGAACCGGCCGATCTCCCGGAGAGCGTCGCGATCGCCGGACGCCCCGCTCCGCCGCAAATTCCCGCAACGCTCGCCGCGGGCGGAGTGAATCTCAACCGGATCGTGCGCGAACTGGAAGGCCGGCTCATCAACGAGGCGCTCAGGCGGACCGGCGGCAACAAGCAGGCCGCGGCGCGGTTGCTCGGCCTCAAGCGAACGACCTTTTCCGCCAAGCTCAGGCGATGCGGCGTAGTCGCGCCGGAAAGTTCGGACCCCGATGAAGAAAAAAATTAGCCCGCCGCCGCCCAAGCGAAGCGCCGGCGCGAACCCGCCGGAGCGGCCCCGCCCCGTGGCGAAGCGCCATCGGCGCGCAACCGTCCATGCGGATGGAAACGGCCCTGCGCGGATCATGGTTGTGGACGACGATTCCGATACGGTCGCCGTCCTGTGCCATCACCTGGAGCGCGAGGGTTTCGCGCCGATTCCGGCGCGGTCGGGCGCCGAATGCCTCAAGCTGGCCAAGCGCGGCAAGGTGGACGTGATACTGCTCGATCTGATGATGCCGAAGATGGACGGTTTCGCGGTCCTGCGCGCGCTCAAGAACGATCCGCGCACGGCGGAAATCCCGGTCATCATGGTGACCGCGCGCGACGATATCGACGCCCGCGCCGAGGGAATGCGGCTGGGCGTGAGCGACTTCCTGCCCAAGCCGGTCTTCCGCCGCCAACTGGCGCTAAGAATCCAATCGCAACTCGACATCGTGCGCACCGCGCGCGCCGCGGCCGCCGCGCTCCTCCGCTTCGAGCGCCCAAAGCGAAAGTAAGAACCGCCCCGCTCCTTCCATTTTCCCTCGCCCGCCTTCTTATGTTGCGCGCAGCGCGTTCCGTATTACCCTCGCCCGCTCTGCGGGAGAGGGCAATCACGAACGAGGCCGCCGCACCGGTGGCATTTCGCGGACGCCTGTTTTCCCAGTTGCGGACCATGCGGGTGAGGGTGCAGGCGGAGAGGTCGAATCCGGCTTCCGTTGGGAGGGTCAAGCTCGATGCCGAAGCGATACTGAAATCCCCCGGCATCAAGTGGGACGCCGCGTTCGAGTGAGCCGCCCCGAATCGAACCAATTTGACTTTAGCCAACCTATTTGACAGCGTGTGATGGACGATGCTAGCGCCGAACATCGGGGAAATGGCGCATCGGCCGAATCGTCGGCTTCGAGGGAGGAGTTGGTTATGAAATCGTCCGCGGGCAAGGTCTTCAGCCTCGCGTCGGTTGCCGCCATCGCAGTCACGGTTATCGCGATTGCAACCATCGCCGCATCGCGGGGCGTCGCCACCATCGCGCCGGGAACGCCAATCTCCCGATTGGCGCCTGCCGCCCCGCCAATCGGGAGATTGGCGTTCCCGGGAGCACTCCAGAACCGAGGCCCTGAGCAACGCCGAAGGGGAAGCCGAAACCGGCACCCAGCGCACGATCCGTCCGTGTCAGGCAATGCCCGCGTCGCATCTTCGCTCGGCAATCTGCCGATGACGTTCGAGGCGAATCGCGGCCAGACCGATAAGCGGGTGAAATTCCTCTCGCGCGGCAATGGCTACACGTTGTTCCTGACCCGCACCGGCGCCACCCTCGCCCTGCGCAGCGCCTCGCCCGTCTCTTCAAGCCCCTCTCCTGCGTCTTCTCGTTTCCCTCTCCCGCCTCCTTTTGCGGGAGAGGGCAGCCATGCCGGAAGCCGAAGCACCGGGGGCATTCGAGGTACGGATGGATTCCCAATTGCGGACCGTGCGGGTGAGGGCGGACGCCGCGTGGCGAATGGAGAGGCGAGACCCTCACCCCAACGGTCTATTGGCGGCGATACTGCTCGCGCATTAATGCCTGCGGCGCTCCATTCTCGCTCGTTATTGCCCTCTCCCGCAAAAGGAGGCGGGCGAGGGGAAACAAAGGCGGCGCGTGAGGATGTCCTGCGCATGACGCTGGTTGGCGCGAATCCGCACGCGCGAATCGAGGGCGTCGATCCGCTCCGCGCCAAGGCTAACTACTTCATCGGCAACAATCCGGGGAAGTGGCACACGGATGTCCCCACTTACGCGAAGGTCCGCTACCGCAATATCTATCCGGGGATCGACTTGGTCTATTATGGGGCCGGTTCCATTGCGCGGTCCGCTCCTCTCCCGGATCGGGAGAGGGTCCGCGGCGCGGCGCTTGCTTCTGTTAGCAAGCGGCGTGACGCGGGGG
>JBOHWK010000178.1:0-15107 GCA_050736715.1 Binataceae bacterium (SeqCode)
GCGCGTCCAATACGAACAGCAGCGCGCGCTGTATCGGTCGGCGCTGACGGCGGCCGTGGTGGACGTGGAGAGTTCGCTCGCGAATCTATACGCCGATCAAAAGCGGGCGGCCGCGACCGCGCAGGCGACCTACTACGCCCGCCAATCCCTCCATGACGAACAGCTCCGCTTCCGAGTGGGCTTGGCGACCACGCACGATCTTCTGCAATTCCAGGAGGAGGAGGTCAGCGCCGAGGGCAATCAGGTGCAGGCCGAGGTCGATTTGGAAAACGCGCGGCTCGCGATGGCGCATTCCACCGGCACGCTGCTCCGGCATTTCCAGATCGATTTCGAGGTGCAAAGCCCGCACGACACTCCCTGGTACGCGCGGTTCTAATCCGGCGCGCGCCGGCTCAGTTGTGGCCGCAAATCGCGACTTGGCGGCTTTGGAAACGCCATCCCGCTGGCGTCTTGCGCAATCGATCCGTGTAATGGCCGACGGCTTCCTGCTGCATCCGGCCTTCTTTGCAGTGATGATAAAGAAGGTAACAGGTTCCGGACGCCGTATCGCCGTCGATCTCGAACGACAGATTGGTGACGATGTGCAGGACGCGCGCGCCACCCAGCGATTCCTTATGGCGCTCGCAGAACTCGCGCAATCCGTCGCGTCCGGCGCAGCGCCCGAAGCGCGGGCTTTCGAACACGCCGTCGTCGGTAAAGCAGTCAATCCATTCGTCGTACCGGCCGTTGTCGATCGCGAGGCAATAGCGCGCGTACAACTCGCGCAATTCCTCGCGATCCTGAATCGTCCCGCTGAATCCCATTGCGTTCACCCCCGGACCGGCGCATTTGCCGCTCCAAACCAAATCTATCACATCTTCGCGCGCTTGAACCCGGTGAGGGATAATCGTCCGGCGCGCGCGGCTTGAGTTTGCGCGCCGCACGCTTCATCAATATGACGTGGCGATCGTCGCGGAGCGCGAAACAGTGAGCGTCGAGCCGCGCGGCAATCCGGTTCTGCGCCATCTCATAATTCCGCTCATCAACTTTCTCTATCCGCCCCGATGCGCCGCGTGTGGCGCAGCGCTGGACGAGGGCGAATCGCGCCGCTTGTGCGCGGCATGCGTTGCCCGGATGGAACCCCTGCCTGCCGGCCGATGCGCGATTTGCGGCGGCGCGCGCGACTCCGCAACCGGGGCGGCAGAGCGGTGCGGCAAATGTCTCGCGCGGCGGCCCCACTATCGAGCGGCGTTCGCCGTCGCACGCTACCGGGCAAGCGCCGAGGACGAGCGCGGCAGCCTGCCCGCCCTGATTCGCCGCCACAAGTATGGATTGGATCAAGCGGCGGGCCGGGCGCTCGCGGAATTTCTTCCTCCCGTGCTGCCGGTTTCCGCCGCCGATTACGATACCATTGTGCCCGTGCCGCTCCATTGGCGGCGCCTGTGGTGGCGCGGATTCAATCAGGCGGCGCTGCTCGGCGATGAAATCGCGCGCCGGACCGGACTGCCGCTCGACGCGGTGTCGTTCGCGCGGCGGCGATTCACTTCACCGCAGACCGCGCGCGATCATGACGAGCGCGTGCGCAACGTGCGGCGCGCGTTCGCCGTCACCCGTCCTGATCGCATCAAGGGGCGGCGCATCCTGCTGGTCGATGACGTAATGACCACGGGCGCCACCGCGAACGAATGCGCCCGCGTCTTGATGGCGGCGGGCGCCGCGCAGGTCGATGTCTTCACACTGGCGCGGGCGCTATGAGCGTGCCAAGTTTGCACATGGGCAAAAATTGTAATGGCTGACGATTCCAGCGGCGCCCGTGGCCGGCCGGCGCTCAAGCTCGGCGTGCTGATTTCCGGCACCGGCACGAACTTGCAGGCGATTATCGACGCGATCGGGCGCGGCGAGTTGAAGGCGGAAATCCGCCTCGTCATATCGAATCGTCCCGACGCTCCGGGCTTGGACCGGGCCCGCCGGCATGGAATCGAGACGGCAACTATCGATCATCGTGGCTTCTCCTCGCGCGAGGATTTCGACCGCGCGCTAGTTGCCGCGCTCAACGAACGCGGCGTGGAACTGATCGTCTGCGCGGGCTTCATGCGGCTGTTGTCGCACGTGATGCTCGAAGCGTTCCCCAACCGAATAATGAACATCCATCCCGGCCTGCTGCCGTCGTTTCCGGGGACGCACGCGCAGCACGACGCAATCGAGCGGGGCGTGCGCGTAGCGGGATGCACCGTTTTCTTCCTTGCGCCGGGCGTCGATGACGGCCCGATAATCGTTCAGGCGGCGGTTCCCGTTCTGCCCGGCGACGGCGAGGAGCGGCTCGCCGCGCGCATCCTCGAGCAGGAGCATCGGATTTACCCGCAGGCGATCCGATGGTTTCAGGAGGGCCGGCTCGAAATCCGCGCCGACAAGGTGGTCGTCAAGGGCCTCCAGCCCGGCGCGAACGCCCCGCCGCTCACCAATCCCCCCGTGGAATAATTCCGGGCGCTCCGGTATGACAGCGGGGAGAGAATCGCGATGCCGAAAACCTTGCGCACCGAAACGAGCGATGGCGTCCGCACGATCGTGCTGACGCGCGCCGTCGAATACAACACGATTACGCCGGAACTGGGACAGGAACTCGCGGCCGCTATCGACGCGGCCGACAACGATCGCAACGTCCATGTGATTCTGCTCCGAGCCGAAGGACCGGCGTTTTGCGCCGGCTATGGCCTCAATTGGGCAACGGCCGCACAAGCGGAAGAGCGGGGGGCCGCGCGCACGCAGGATCGGGAACCCGCGTCCGCGGCATCAGTCGGCGGGGCCTCCTTGCCGCGCGGGCGCGCGTGGGATTCCATTGCCGACCTCCGAATGATTTCGCAATTCGTGAACGTGTACATGAAGCTCTGGTACGCGAGCAAACCGACCATTGCCGCGGTGCAGGGATGGTGCATCGGCGGCGGCACCGACATGGTGCTCTGCGCGGACATTATCGTCGCCGCCGACACCGCGTCGTTCGGCTATCCGCCATCGCGCGCATGGGGCACGCCAACCACGGCGATGTGGGTGTATCGGATGGGACTGGAACGCGCGAAGCGCTACCTGTTAACGGGCGACGAAATCCCGGCGGCCGAGGCGGCGCGAATCGGGTTGATCCTCGAAGCGGTCCCCGAGGCGGAACTGGAAACCCGTGCAACCGCGCTTGCCAAGCGAATGGCGCGCGTGCCGGTGAATCAGCTCCAAATGCTCAAGCTGCTCTGCAATCACACCGCCGAGAACATGGGATTTGCGACCTCGCGGCTGGTCGGCTCGCTGTTCGACGGCATCGCGCGCCACACACAGGAGGGCCTCGATTTCGTCGCCCGCGCCGGCGAAGCGGGATTTCGCCAGGCGGTCAGGGAACGCGACGATCCGTTCGGCGATTACGGTTCCGGCCCGCGCTCGAAGCGCCGATCGAAGCCCGCCAAAGGAAAGTGACGAGGCACCGATGGACACGCGCGACATCTATTTTCCAATTGGCGGCGGCCTTCAGATGCGCGCCGCGATCGCCGGTCCCGACGACGGCGCGCGCCATCCCGGCGTGATCGTGATTCACGAAATTTTCGGGCTGAACAACGACATCAAAAGAATCACGGGCCGCATCGCCGATCTTGGCTACGTCGCGCTCGCACCCCATCTTTACGATCGTCCGGGAACGCGATTGTTATGCATCGCGCGCACGATGATGGCGCTGAGCCGCGGCCAGGGCGACGCCTTCGCGGACCTTGAAGCGGCGCGGGTGTTCCTGCAACAACAGCCGAACGTCGATTCGTCGCGGATCGGGGTAATCGGATTTTGCATGGGCGGCGGCTTCGCGCTTTTGTTCGCGGTCCGCGCGCCGATGAAGGCCGCGGCGACCTTCTATGGCGACGTTCCCAAGACAAAGGATGGATTAAATGGCGTGTGCCCGGTATTGGGCGGATACGGCACGCGGGACCGGATGTTCGCCGCCAATGGACGGCGGCTGGAAAAGATGCTGACCGAGATGGGTGTCGAACACGACATCAAGATTTACGATGGCGCCGGCCACAGCTTCATGAGCCAAAACACGGGCCTGATGGCCACAATCGGGCGCATCGGCCCGATGCACGTCGGCTACAATCCCGCGGCGGCTGAGGACAGTTGGAAACGAATCGAAGTTTTTTTCGCCAAGTATCTTGGAGAATGAAAAGTCGCGATCGCCGCTCATTCCCCCGACCAGTTGGGCTTGCGCTTTTGCGCGAAAGCGAGGGGGCCTTCGATTACGTCCGGTGATCGGAACAGTTTCGAGATGCCGTCGAAATGTTTTTCGATCGCCTGTTCGACCGGCATCCCAAGACCGCCCATCGCCGCCTCTTTGGTTGCCCGAATCGAAGCGGGCGAGCATTCCATGATTTCGTTTGCCCATCGCTCCGCCGCGGCCATCAGGTCCTTCGCCGGAACGACTTCGTTGACGATGCCAAGCTCATGGGCCTGTTGCGCGGTGATTTTCCTGCCGGTCAGCATCATCCCCATCGCGATCTTCAGCGGAATGTGGCGGGGCAAGCGATGGACACCGCCGGCGAGCGCCATCAATCCGACGCGCGGCTCCGGCAATCCAAACATCGCGTGATCGGCGGCGATAACGATGTCGCAGGCCAGTGCGATCTCGAAGCCACCGCCCAAGGCGTAGCCGTTGACCGCGGCGATGATTGGCTTGAGGATATCGTAGCGAGCCGTGATTCCGGCAAAGCCGCCGCGCGCCGGAACCATCTCTGCCGTGCTGGCGCTATTTTCGGCAGTGTAGCGCAGATCGTTTCCGGCGGAGAACGCTTTTTCGCCCGCGCCAGTCAAAATTGCGATCCACATCGCTTTATCGGCGGCAAAATCGTCCCACACCTGGGTCATTTCGGAATGGCAGGGCGGGTGGAGCGCGTTCATCCGATCGGGCCGGTTAAAGGTGATGTACGCGAGGTGCCCGCGCTTTTCGTATTTGATGAATTCGAGATTCATGACCCGTATTCTCCCTGATTATTTTTCTTCGTCCAACAACTCGAAAAATGCGTCGATGCTTTGTTCCAATTGACGCCGGATTTGCGCCCGCGTGCCCTCGATCAGATGCATCGTCACGCCTTCCGCCGCTTCACCCGCAAGCGTGACGCGCGCCGGATCGATCCGCAACACGCCGTCGCGGCCGAACATCCGCATCCCATAGACCAGCGATCCGCGCCGCGACGCTCCCTTGACCAGTCTCAGCTTGCGCGCCATTCGTAGCCTTCCTCCCATGCCGCCATCGGCTTGCTCTATAGCACATTGCGGCGCGGCTGTATCGAGGGACGGACGGAGCGCGTTGACAAGCCGCGAGCGGCATCCCACAATCGCGCCAGATGCTCTTGCGGATGAAGAAGACGGCGGTCCTCGCGCTCGCGCTCGCGCTATCCGGTTGCGGAGTCGCATATCAGGCCGGGACGCGCCTCAAGGCGTCGCGGATGGCCGGGGATCTGAAGCCGGGGATGACCTCGCCGGAGGTCCATCGCCAATGGGGCGAGCCGGACATTCGCCAATACCTGCCGGGAAACGTCGAAATCTGGAGCTATCCGTACAAGCCCAATGAAAACGACCTGACGGCGATGCTCCTGTACAGTTCGGCTAAAGAGGGCGACCGGGGCGAATTTCTCGATTTGAAGTTTGCCGGCGGCAAACTCGCCTCATGGCAGGAGGTGGAGCACACGATGCCATCGAAGGGGACGGGCCACCTCGGCATGGGCATCGGCGGCGGGCCGATTGGCAATGGCACTCAAGTCCAGCCCGGCGCGGTGCATTATTGACGGCGCGCCCCGCCTGCTAAACCGCGATTTTGCTCGACGCCGGCGCGGTCCCTCGTTCTGTTAGGATTTCTTACGAACGAGGTATCCGGCCACCGAAACGATCGGCTAGAATCGACACCAAGAAAGCATGCATGGGCAGACGGCAAAATCGAGCAACGGCTCCGGCGCAACTCGGAATGGAATGGCGCCGCCGGACCGCTTCCTGAATCAAATCCACTGTGGAGACGCCGCCACGGTTCTCGCGGAGATGGCTGCGGCATCGGTCGATCTCGTCGTAACGTCGCCCCCCTACTGGACCGCCGTCAGGTACGGCGATGGTTCGGCTGACGAAGCCGATCCGGTGGCGCGCTGGAACAGTTATGAACAGTACCTCGAAGATATGTTCCGCGTATGGAAGGAATGCGAACGGGTGCTCCGCCCGAACGGCAAGCTCTGCATAAACGCGCCGCTCATGCCGATCCCGAAGGAAATCATTCAGCAGCACACTCGGCACCTGAAAAACATCAGTGCCGCCATCGAACAAACCATCCTCTCCGGAACAACCCTCCAGCGCTACAGCCTGTTTGTCTGGCAGAAGCAAACCTCAAAAATGATGTTCGGAAGCTACCCCTACCCCGGCAACATTATCGAGAACAACACCATCGAGTTCATTGCCGTGTACGTGAAGCCGGGAAAGCCCCCAAAATTCTCGCCGAGCGTAAAGGAAGCCAACCGGCTGAGCCGCGAAGAATGGCTGGACCTAACGCAGCAGGTCTGGTTCATGTACCCCGAGGATGTAAAACGCGCCGGGGACCATCCGGCTCCTTTCCCGGAGAAATTGCCCGCGCGGCTGATTCGTTTATACACCTACGCGGCGGTCGGCGGCGATTTTCCGGGCGAGATCGTGCTTGATCCCTTCGCAGGCACGGGTACAACCTGTGCCGTTGCGAAGCGGATGGGCCGGCGCTGGATCGGGATCGACGTGGTTCCCAAGTATGTGAAGCTTGCGCGCCTGCGGGTGGAACACGCGGAGCCGTTTCAACCGCTGATGCTGGTCGGAAGACCCAAGTATCCAACGAAAGAGGAGATTCTGGAACTGGTTGCCGGAACCGCGGGCGTTGGCGCCGTCACAAAACACAAGCGTAAGACTTATGGCCGTGGCGTTCTAAGCAACGGCGGCGTTCAGCTCAGTCTCGTCTGAGGCCGGCGCATGGGAGGGCGCGGCGGCAACGGAAATTACTGGCCAAAATTCATCCGGCGTTACACCGACGATAAAGCATATTGGTACATTCCGAAGGGGAAATCCGTCGCGGATATTTGTACCGTCCAGAAGCAGCTACGGGTACTTGCTCAGTTTGAGGGGCAGCGCTGGCGCCGTTGCCAAAAGCCATACTGGAGGCGGCTTCGTAAGGCGGGTTTGTCGGAGGCTCGTACTGCGGATGAAGACAAACGGGGCATTCCCATTTCCCGGATGCTCAAGCACGTGTTCACAAGCTCGGGATTTGCTTGGATCAACGGCAATGAGCAAATAACGATTACCGACGCTGGGCGTGAGTTTCTCCGCAAGGTAAACCCTGCCACAACCTTCGCGCGGCAGGTGCAGAAATATCAGTTCTGGAATCCATCGGTCCGTTCGGAAGAGCACAAAGAGATTCGGCTCCATCCGCTGATTTACTTGTTGGAAGTGCTGGTGAAACTTGAAAACTTCTTCCTTACGATCGAGGAATACATTCTGTTTTGCGCCAAAGCGAAGGCGCCTGGCGACGCGGACGATAGTATCGATTCCATTCGGCGCTGGCGGAAGCTCGGAGACAAGCGGCAGGAAAGCCTGATTAGCGAAATTGACAGGATCAAAATCGGCGGCAAGGGCAGGCGTGGTTCGATTTACAACACCATAAAGCTTAACAGTCCGTACGCGATCGCCTTTTGGACCGAAAGCGGCCTCATCGAAAAGGCGACGATGTTAGGGAAATTGGGTCTGCGTGTCTGCCGATCAAGGATCGGCGCTGTTCGCGTTCTTATTGCGAAAATGAAGCGGGAGGGCGAGTACATCGATTTCGAAAACCAGAAGGACTGGATGGCCTTCTATGGCGATCCGAAAAAACAGCCAACCCGCGCCGTGGCGCTCGAATATTATGAGGACCGTTCGGAGGTCGAGCGAGCGGTCGAAGTTCAGGAGAAAATAGGACAACTTAAGCCTAGCGAGCTACGCGAGTACAGGTCGATTCAGATCAAGGAGCGTGATCTTGAGAATTTGCTCGAAAATAATCTTGATCTAGTGGAACCGGGGCTGAGCCTGATTGGTCGTCAATATTCAACGCTGGCCGGTCCCATCGATCTTCTCGCCCGCGATCAGGCCGGAAAATATGTGGTGATTGAGTTGAAGCGCGGCCGCACTAATGATCGCGTCGTGGGCCAGATTCTGCGCTATCTGACATGGGTTCAAGGCAATTTGGCAAGGGGTTCGAACGTCAGAGGGATTATCGTCTGCCATTCAGCCGACAAAAATTTGCAGGCCATGCTCGCCGGCTTGAGGTATAAGGTGGCGGTACGGGAGTTCGGCATACTGCTGTCGATAAATTAAATGGGAGAAACGATCGGTCGTACTCTGGCTGCCCGATACCCCCATTTGAAGCTTATTGCGGGATTCCCGTCTAACCGGCAGGGCTAACGGATCGCGGTTGCATGCATCCCGGCACATCATGTCTAATTATTTAGAGCATCCAATGGCGCGATTCAGGGGCGGTTCCGTGCGGCGGCGGGGTAGGATAAAATGGCTTCCGGGCGGAGGATTCGGTAATCTTTCGCATCGGTAAGCTGATTTCGTAATTATGGCCACCGCGCGCAATAGCTTGGAGTCGATCCTCCGCGACCGTTCATGGGTTTCGCAGGAGGATTTGGACAAGGCGCAACTGCGCAAGAAGCCGGGACAGGAGCTGCTCGACGTGCTGGTCGAGATGGATGCGGTCAAGCCGCTCCATCTGGCCCGCGCGATCGCCCAGGAATACCGGATGCCGTTCCAGGCGCATCTGGACGAGAACACGATCGATCTGGCCCTGATATCGAAGGTCCCCATCGGCTTCGCCAAGAAAAACCGGCTAATTCCACTGTCCGGCACCGACGGTGCGGTGACGGTGGCCATCGCCGACCCCGCGAATTACGAACCGCTCGACGATTTGAGCATTCTGTTCAACGCTCGAATCGAGCCGATCGTCGCCCCCGCCGAGGTAATTGCCGACGCGATCAATTCCGCCTATGACCGGGCGTCCGCCACCACTTCCGACGACCTGAAAAACATCGGCCTCGACGACGTTCCGCTCGACGCCGTGGCGAGCCAATTGGCGCGGGAGCCGCAAGACCTGCTGGAGTCGGACGATTCCGCGCCGATCATCAAGCTCGTCAACGGCGTGCTTTCGCAGGCGGTCAAGGACCGCGCCAGCGACATCCACTTCGAAGTGTTCGAGACCGACATGGTCATTCGCTTTCGGGTGGACGGGATGCTTTACGATGTGCTCAATCCGGACAAGCGCTTCCAGCCCGCGATTACCTCGCGCGTCAAGGTCATGTCGGGCCTCAATATCGCCGAGAAGCGCCTGCCGCAGGACGGGCGCATCCGGCTGCGCATCGCAGGACGCGACATCGACATCCGCGTCTCGTCGATTCCGACCGCCTTCGGCGAGCGGCTGGTGCTGCGGTTGCTCGATCGGGCGCAGGCGGCGGTCGATATCGACCTCGACCGCCTCGGCTTCTCCGGCGAGAACCTGACGCATCTGGACCGGCTAATCCGGCAAAGCCACGGGATTGTCCTCGCCACCGGACCCACCGGGTCGGGAAAATCGACCACGCTGTATTCGTGCCTGAGCCGCATCAATTCGCCCGAAAAGAACATCATCACGATCGAAGACCCGATCGAATACCAATTGCGCGGCGTGGGCCAGATGCAGGTGAACCCGAAGATCGAATTGACCTTCGCAAGCGGCCTGCGATCGATCCTGCGCCAGGACCCGGACGTGATCATGGTCGGCGAAATCCGCGACCCGGAGACCGCCGAAATCGCGATTCAATCCGCGCTGACCGGCCACCTGGTCTTCTCGACGATCCACACCAACGACTCGTTCGGCGCGGTGACCCGGCTGGTCGAGATGGGGATCGAGCCGTTCCTGGTCTCCTCTTCGATTCTGGCGGTGATCGCGCAGCGCCTGATCCGCAAGCTCTGCCCCGATTGCCGCGAGCCGTACGCGCCGCCGGACGTGGAACTCGCCCGGATTGGCCTCAAACGAACCGAGACGACCCGCAACATTTGCCGGGCCAAGGGATGCCGCAATTGCCGCAACACCGGCTATCGCGGCCGGACGGCGGTGCAGGAATTGATGATCGTGGACGACGACATCCGCACGCTGGTCATGCAGAAGGCCGACGCCGCGACGATCCGGCGCCATTGTACCAGCCACGGGATGAAGCTCTTGCGGCAGGACGGCGCGGCGCGCGTGCTGCGCGGCGAGACGACCATTGAAGAATTGCTGCGAGTGACCCTGGAAGATATCACGTAGCGGTCCGTCCGGTGGCGCGCATTCAGGACTGCCCGGACAACGGCGCGCCGAACGCCGGGTTAACGGCGGGCGCGCGGATTTGATTCAAACATGCCGGTTTTTGCCTATCGCGGACTTGCCGCCGACGGACGCTCGGTCAACGGCGTAATCGACGCCGACAGCCCCCGCGCGGCGCGCGGCAAGCTGCGCGATTCGGGAGTCTTCCCCACCAGCCTCAACGAGGAGCGCGCCGGAGCGCCCGCGGTTGAGACCACCAGCGAGCGGTTTTCCTCGCTATTGCAGCGCAAGATGCCGGCGGCGGAACTGGCGCTGCTCACCCGCCAGTTGGGATCGTTGCTCGGCGCGGGCGTGCAATTGGTCGATGCGCTCGGCACCCTCAGCGACCAATCGGCCCGCGCCGGGGTGAAACGAATGCTCTCGCGGGTGCGCGAGCGCGTGCGCGAAGGCTCCTCGCTGGCCGACGCGCTGGCGATCCATCCGGAAGTATTCTCCGACCTTTATGTTGGAATGGTCCGGGCGGGCGAGCAGGCGGGCGCGCTCGAAACCGTGCTCGAGCGGTTGGCGGAATACAGCGAGCGGCAGGCGGAATTCAACAGCAAGGTCAGCGGCGCAATGACCTATCCGCTCATAATCATGTGCCTCGGCACGCTGATCATGCTGTTCCTCGTGACTTACGTGGTGCCGCAAGTCGCAACCATCTTCGAGCAGCAGAAAGTCGCGCTGCCGCTGATGACCCGGATTCTGCTCGCGGTGTCGGGATTCCTTATCGCCCACTGGTTCGCACTAATCGTCGTGTTCGGCGGGAGCGTTGCGGGAATCGCTTTCGCGCTATCCACGCCGCGCGGGCGGCGATTTTACGACACTTGGGTGCTGAAGGTCCCCGTCCTCGGCGAAACCCTGATTCGGATCATGTGCGCCCGCTTCGCCCGCACGCTGTCCACCCTGCTCGCCAGCGGCGTGCAACTGTTGCCCTCGCTCGACGCGGTAAAAAACGTGGTCACCAACGGCCTGCTGCGCGAGGCGGTCGAGGAAAGCCGCGAAAGCATCCGCGCCGGCCACGGAATGGGCCACACGCTGTCGCGCAGCGGCCTGTTTCCGCCGCTGCTGGTCGAGATGATCCGCGTGGGCGAGCGTTCGGGAGAATTGGAGCGGATGCTCGACCGCGTCGCCGACAATTACGAGCATGAAGTCGCCCATTCGCTCAACCAAATGACCACGATCCTCGAGCCGCTGATGATCCTCATAATGGCGGGCATGATCGTTTTAATGATGGTTGCCGTGCTGGGACCCATCTTCCAACTTAACCAATTGATGCAATGAGAACGCCCCCGGAGGCATATGTAATGAAGCCCAAACGCCACAATCAAAACGGATTCACCCTGATCGAAATCATGGTGGTGATCGCCATCATCGGCCTGCTCGCGATGATGATCGTGCCGGGGATAAGGCATGCGATGGAAAAGGCTCGCTGCACCAAGGCCAATGCCGACGTCGCGGAACTCAAAACCGCGCTCGACCAATACTATCTCGACAACGGCGTTTACCCGACGGGCGATCAGGGATTGGCCGCCCTCCAGGGAACCTATATCCGGAGCTTGCCGAGCGATCCGTGGCACGAGCCGTATCAGTATCAATGCAGCGACGGGAATAGCTATCAGATTTCGATTCCCGGGAGCCATTGTTGACGGCGGCAAAATCGAGTGCGCGACGGCGCGCGCCGGGCGCCGGCCCACGGCAGTGAGCATCGGCAACCTCCGCGGCATTCGCAAGCCGCAGTCATCGCCGCTCGTTTCGCGCGGCTTCACGCTGCTCGAAATAATGGCGGTCATCGTCATCATGGGCCTGGTCATGCTGCTGGTGATGCCCTACATGGGCAGCGTCCGGCGGGCGACGCTGCACAGCCAGGCGCGCCGGCTGGCGGGCCGCGCGACTTACTTATTTGACCAAGCGGAGGCGAAGCGCCTGGTGTTCCGGCTGATTTTCGACTTCAAGAAAAATGCCTACTACGTCGCGCGGCTCGATCCGTATGCCGCCCAGCCCGCCTTCCAATTGGATAGCTCCACCGGCGCAAGCGCGGTGGACCTGCCCACCGGAATCCGCCTGCTCGATGTGACCGTGGAAGGCGCCGGCACCGTCGATCAGGGAAAAGTCTTCGTCCAGTTCTATCCCGAAGGTTACGTGGACGCGGCGGTCGTCCACCTGGCCGACAACGACGGTGAGGCGATAACGCTCGCCTTCAATCCGGTCACCGGCAGCGTATCGATAATGAACGGCGACGTGATGCCGCCGGGGATGTTTCAATGACCCGGATAACCCCTCACCCGATCCCGCTCTCCTCAGAAGCGGGGAACGAGAAAAAAGGGATTGCCTTGCGTTCCCCCTTCCCAGCAGGGGAAGGGGGACAGGGGGTTAGGTTTTCGGCTGCCGCTCCCGGCTTCACCCTCCTCGAAACGATGGTCGCGATCGCGATCCTGAGCTTCGCCCTGCTCGGCCTGCTCGGCCTCCATCATCAGGGCCTCATGTCGATCATCCGTGCGCAGGCAACCACCGAGGCCGCGATGCTCGCGCAGACGATCATGGCCGAGACCGAAGTGGAATCGCGCCAGTGGAACCCGCAGGAGTGGCCCGTGACGGGATCCTCGCAGGGCAAATCCAACAATGCTTTTCCGGGCCGTTTCGCGAATTTTGTGTGGCAGCGCACCATTACGCAATCCCCCGAATTTCCCGACCTCGCCATCGTCAACGTCATGGTCGTGTACGGACCCGCGCTATCGGAGAAATTCACCATGACGGAATATCTGCACAATCCGTTCCCCCTGCCAAATCCCCTCGAAGGCCCGCAATGAACACGCATTCGAAGCCGCTTGCCTATTCGCGCGGATTCACCTTGATCGAGATGATGCTCGCGGTGCTGATTCTGGGGCTGATCCTCGCGATGCTCGCGAGTTCGTTCAGCGCCGTCGCGCACAGCAAGGTTCATGGCGAGGCGCGGCTCGCGGTAGATCGCGCGGGCCGCGCCATCTTGTGGGAAATGAGCAATGAATTGGCGGGCGCGGTCCAGACCGTGACTCCAAGCAACGTGCTGTTGATCGGCAAGGCCCACGCCGGCGGCGCGGGCGCGGCGGATTCGGTGACGGTCTCCACCCTGAACGCCGGCCATCGCCGCACTATCGGGGGCTTCGGGCCGGAGGAGGTCGTATCCTACAGTCTTGTCGCAAATCCCGACGAGTCCGGCTGGTATATGCTCGAACGCTCCGAATCGAGCGGGCTGGCATCGCCGCAAAGCGCGCCCGCTTCGGGCGTCGTACTGGCGGACAATGTGCTCTCGCTCCATCTGCGGTACTTCGACGGCCAGACCTGGCTCGAAAGCTGGGATACGTCGAGCCTCCCGCGTTCGCGGCAATTGCCGATCGCCGTCACGATCGACCTGCAACTGGCCGCGCCGTACGGCTATACGATGGACTTCGCGACCGAGGTCACGGTGCCGATGGCGATGGGATTCGGAATGCCGCCGCCGTATAATTTATGGTAACGCGGCTGCTCAAGAACGAGCGCGGAATCGCGCTGCTCGCGGTCCTGATGGGAATCGCGCTGATGACGCTGCTGGTCGTAGACTTCGCCACTTCGGCGGAATACGGATTCATGTCGGCCGCCAATCAAGCGAACGAATTGCGCGCCTACTATCTTGCGCGTTCCGGGGTCAGCGTCGGCTTGGCGGTGCTCGCCAAAGACGCCCAGACCAAAGCGATTGCGCAGCAAATGGGCGGCAGCGTCGGCGGGTTCCCACCCGATTCGCTGGGCGACTCGTGGGCGTCGCCCTATCCGCCGGTCAAGGTTGGCGGCGGACAGTTCACGCTGTCGATTGTCGATGAGAACCGCAAAATTAATTTGAACGCGATGATTGGCTTGGTCAACGGCGCCCCCGCAGTGAACCAAAAGGCGATCGCGCAGGTAGGGCAGCTATTGCAGATCGTGTTCACCGAACAGAACATCGACGCCGACCCGGCAACTCTCACCCACAACATCCTTCAGTGGATCGCGCCGGCGGGAATGAATCTTCAGGGCACTGGCGGCGGGCTAAACCTGGGCTTCAATTCCGCGCTCCAGCCCCGCGGAGGGCCGATGCCCACAATCGGCGACCTGATGCTGGTGCCGGGCTTCAACGAGGCAATCTTCCATGCCCTCCTTCCCTTCGTGGCCGCGCTCCCTATCACCGGTCAGCAGCCCGGCGTCAACGCCCCGCCACCGCAGGGTGGTCCATCGTCTTCGCCCACACCGACGCCGATCGCTTCGGCATCGAGCAACGGATGCCTGCCGGGTGCGGGGGTTCAGGTTAACATCAATACCGCGCCGCCGGAGGTGATTGCCGCGCTGGAACCGGGACTGATGCAAAACCCGGACTTGGTAAAGGAACTCGTGCTGGCGCGCGCCGCAGCCGGTCCGCTGGTGCCAAACCAGCCCGGCAGCAACACCTCCGGTTATTCCTCGCCTTGGTCGGCGATAACGACCGCGATGCCCTGTCTCAGCCAAGACGTATTTGCCAACGGACAGAGCCAATACTTTACGATCACGGGAGTCGGCACCTTCGCGGGATCGCGCAAGATCGTGCGGGCAACATTCTCCGGCTACCCACCGCCGGCGAACCGCGGCCTGCGCGGCTTCCAAGGCAATCTCATCTCGTGGCGGGAACTGTAGAGAGAGCCTCATCTATATCGTGGACGGGATCGGAACGAGAATGCCAAAATTTTCGGCCGGGAGCGGCGATCTCCGGGGCGCGCCAACGGCGCGCCAGGAT
>JBOHWK010000179.1:0-9682 GCA_050736715.1 Binataceae bacterium (SeqCode)
ACCATTACGTGCGCCACTACAACGCCCACAAACGCCCCTTCGCGTGGACCGCCAGCGCCGATTCCATCCTCGATAAACTCCAGCGTCTTTGTAAGCTTATTAATGGGACAGGACACTAGGAAACGACCGGCTTAATTATATCCCCTCAGCGCGTTTTCAATAAGGCTGAACCGGTTCAGCCCCAAACTGAGGGGGCAATGTTTTTAGCCGGGTACCCATTCTGGCAGTGTGTTACGGAATTGTGAAACAGGCATTCCATGGAGCCACTCAACGTAAGAATCGACTCCAAGACGGCCGCGATAATCGATCGGGTGGCGCGGCGAAACCGCCTCAGCAAATCCGAGGTGGTTCGTTCCGCATTAACGACTCTTGGCGAACGCGAATCGCGCTCGTCCACCGCGCACCCGTCGCAGTCGATGGCCCATGTTATCGGATGCTGGGACAGCGGCGGACTGCGCCTTTCCGAGCGCGCCGGAGAGCAGTTTGCCCGGCTGTTGGCGCGCGAGCATCGACCGGATTTTCTCGCGCGGCTGCGGAAGATTTACGGCGGCAAACCGCTCAAAGTGAGCGGGGCGGAACTGATCGCATCGGAGCGCGCCCAGCCCGAATCTTCGACATGAAGGCATCGGTGTTGAAACGGCGGCCAAGACGACCGTAAACCTTGGCGACCGGGTCGGGCTTGACGGACTTGACGGACTTGACGGACTTGGCGGCCTTTACAGCGACGGGACGCTTGACGAGCTTTTTTTTCAGCATTCATTCGGCATAATATCTTGCACGGGCGCGGGGGAGATATGGAGCGCGCCGGGAGCGGGGAGCCAATGAATCCGGAAGTCTTTCGCGAGTACGACATCCGCGGAATCGTCGCCAACGATTTCGACGACGCCTTTGTCACCGATTTGGGGCGCGGCTACGCGACGCTCTTAAATCGCGCGGGCAAAAAGACGATTACGCTGGGCCGCGATTGCCGGCTCTCGTCCGACCGGCTGCGCGACCGGCTGGCCGAGGGCCTCCTTGAGGGCGGAATCGATATCGTCGATATCGGCGTGGTGCCGACTCCGCTGCTCTACTATTCGATGTTCGCGTGGAAGGTCGATGGCGGCGCGATGATCACCGGCAGCCACAACGCGGCCGAGTACAACGGCTTCAAGCTGGGCGTGGGGCCGGGCACGATTTTCGGCGCGGAGATTCAGGCGCTGCGCGGAATTATAGAGCGGCGCGATTTCGTAAAATCGGGCGCGAAAGGCAAATTTACCGAGCGGCCGGTGATTCCCGATTACAACGATTTCATCCTGAAAACTTTCAAGCTCAAGCCGGGCCTCAAGGTCGCCGTCGATGCGGGCAACGGATGCGGCGGCTTCGTCGCGGCGCCGCTGATGAAAAAGCTGGGCGTCGATCTGATCGAACTATACATCGAGCCGGACGGCCATTTCCCCAACCATCATCCCGACCCCACCGTCGAGGCGAACATGAAGGACCTCGTCGCCGCCGTGAAGAAAAATCACGCGGCGGTTGGAATCGCCTACGACGGCGACGCCGACCGGATCGGCGCGGTGGACGAAAACGGCAGAATCGTCTGGGGCGACGAACTGATGGTGGCCTTCTCGCGCGAAATTCTGAAAGAGCAGCCGGGCGCGGCGATTATCGGCGAAGTGAAATGCTCCAAGCGGATGTACGACGATATCGCGCGCCACGGCGGCCGCCCGATCATGTGGAAGACGGGCCATTCGCTCATCAAGAGCAAGCTCAAGGAGGAGCACGCGGCGCTCGCGGGCGAGATGAGCGGGCATATGTTTTTCGCCGACCGCTACTACGGCTTCGACGACGCGATTTACGCCTCGTTCCGGCTGCTCGAAATTATCAGCCGCGAGGGGCGCGGCTTGGGCGCGATTCTGGCCGATTTGCCGCCGAGCCATATCACGCCGGAAATCCGCGTCGATTGTCCCGACGATCGGAAGTTCAAGGTCGTGAGCAAGATGGCGGAATATTTCCGCGCGCATTACGAGACGATCGATATCGACGGCGTACGGGTGAATTTCCCCGACGGATGGGGCCTCGTGCGCGCGTCGAACACGCAGCCCGCGCTGGTGACGCGCTTCGAAGCGTCGAGCGCGAAGCGCCTCGAAGAAATCCGCTCGCTCTTCGAGGGCAAGCTCAAGGAGTTCGGCGCGCTGTAGGGAACGACTCTGAAATGTGCTGCGGAAAGCGAGACCTAACCCCCTGTCCCCTTCCCCTTCTGGGAAGGGGGAACGCAACCGCCACTTTTTTCTTTCCGGTTCCCCTCTCCATTCATGGGGAGGGGTTAGGGGAGGGGTCTATCGCGGCACATTCTATTCACCCAACTTCGACTTCAAGACAATAGCGTGAAATCCAAGTCGCGCTCCGCAACCTCGAATGCCTCGGCCCTGATAATCGCGGGCGGCAGCGGCACGCGATTCTGGCCGGCCAGCCGCCGCCATCATCCGAAGCCGCTCTTTTCCCTCGACGGCAAATCGACGTTGATCGAGGACACCGTCCGGCGGCTACAGCCGCTGGTTCCGCTGGAGCGCGTCTTCGTGCTGGTGGCCGCCACCCATCAGGCGCCCTTCAAGCGCGCGCTCAAGGGAATAATTCCGGCGCGCAACGTGATTGTGGAGCCGGACGCGCGCGGCACCGCAGTCGCGATCGCATACGGCGCGGCGGTGATTCGGCGCCGTCTCGGGGATGGCGAAATCGCGATCATGTGGGCGGACCATCTGATTCAGCCCGCCGCCGGATTCCGCCGCACGATGGCGGCGGCGATTCGGCTCGCGCGAACGTGCGAAGCGATCGTCGCGATCGGCGTGACTCCGACGCGGCCGGAGACCGGCTACGGTTATCAGGAGATTGGCGCACGCGCCGATGGGGGCTATCGCGTCGCGCGATTCGTCGAAAAGCCCGATGCGGTGGCGGCAAAGCGGATGGTTGAATCGGGCAAGTACCTTTGGAACGCCGGAATCTTCGCGATGTCCACAAAGACGCTCGCCGCCGAACTTGACGCCCATGCGCCCGCACTTGCGCGCGCCGCCGAGCGCCTTGCGAAGGCGCGCGCAGCGGAATTGGCGCGCGGATACCGGCGGCTCAATTTCGAATCGTTCGACCGCGTGGTCGTCGAGCGCAGCAAAAAGGTATTGGGCGTTCGTGCGCAGTTCCAATGGCACGACGTCGGCTCATGGCTGGGACTTTGGGAGGCGATGGGGGGAGTCGGCGGCAGCCATATTCGCGGCAACGTGGTCGCACTCGATTCCGATCGCGTGCTGGCGCATTCGCCGGACCGGCTGGTCGCGCTCTTCGGGGTGAGCGACCTGGTGGTAGTGGACACGGGCGACGCGATCCTGATCGCGCACCGGGACAAATCCCACGACGTCCGCCCGCTGATCGACGAAATCCGCCGCCGCGGAATGCACCGGTATCTGTAAGTGGGCGGCAGCTATCGGCATCGTCGTCGCCGCGGCCAAGCGGTTCTACAGAAGTTTTTTCAGTTGCTCAACGCTGAGGTCAGCGTCGCGAAGGATACTTCTCAAGAGTTTTGGATGCAGGATTTTTGTAGCGTGAAAAGGTACGGTCGCGCGTTTACCTGCGGAGTTTTTGTAGATCATGTGGCTGCCGCTCTGCCGGGAGAACGAGAACCCGGCTTTTTCCAGCACTGCGGCGATTTCTCGCGCCGTCAGGCGGGGCAGCTTCGGCATCAGACGGAAACTTCCACCGTGGAAAGGCTCACGGACACTCGGCCGGGAATTTCCTCGCCATCGGCAAGGCGATCCTCGAGGTGGAGGCGGATGGCGTCTTTGATGTTCGCGACCGCTTCTTCGTAGGTATCGCCCTGGCTGTAGCAGCCCTGAAGCGCCGGGGAGGAGACGAAATATCCGTCATCGTCGGATTCTACCACGATCGGCAGCGTGAGGCGTTTCATGGCCGGAATTATAGGCCAAGGATTGCAGTTGCGCCAACCGTCGATGCATCCGGGGTGGAATCATCCTATGCTGAACAACCGGAGGCGTCGCGGTGATGGAACTCAAGACCGTTAATATCGCAAGGCCGGCCGATTCGAACGTAATCGTCGGGCAGGCCCATTTCATCAAAACCGTCGAGGACCTCTACGAGGCGATCGTGCAGGCGGTCCCGAACGTCAAGTTCGGCGTCGCCTTTTGCGAGGCCTCCGGCCCGTGCCTCGTGCGCCACACCGGAACCGATCCGGTGCTGGAACAGGCCGCCGTCGAGGCGGCTTCCGCGATCGGCGCGGGCCATGCGTTCGTCGTGATGCTGGGGAATGCGTTCCCCGTGAACGTGCTGAATCAGATCAAATCGGTCACGGAAGTCTGCACGATCTTCTGCGCGACCGCGAATCCGCTCAAGGTGATTGTCGCGGAGGAGGGCGGCGGCCGCGGAATCGTGGGGGTGATCGATGGCGCGAAGCCCAACGGCGTCGAGGGCGAGGACGAGCGCCGGCAGCGCCACGCGATGCTCCGCAAATTCGGCTACAAGCAGTAACGCGCCCAAAAAGAAAACCACCAAGCCTGCCCTGAGCGGTAGCCGAAGGGTCACCAAGGCACAAAGGAAAATTAGTTTCAGGTTTTTCCTGCGGGAAAACCCGGTCCGGCTTGGTGGCTTGGTGTCTTGGTGGTGGATAATATGAATCCGGGATGGCGAGGAAGGGCGGCGGGGGACGCGCGAGAGCGCCCGCGCGGCGGCGGCGCGAATGGCGCATCCGCGGATGGCGGGTGCGCAATGTCGCGGCGGGAATCTTCCTGTTCGGATTCTTCGCGCTCGGCTTTTATCTGGCGCAACTCTACACGGGAATCTCCGCGCTGATCGAAGCGCGCCGCGCCGCGTTGACCTCCGCGATCTATTCGGCGCCGTATGCGATCCGCCCCGGCGAGGATGTGGCGCGCGGCGGCCTAATCGATCGCCTGCGCCATCTTAGCTACACACAATCGCCGGCTGCGTCGCGTCCGGGTGAGTACACGATCGCGCCGCGCGCGATCGCGATTTATGCGCGCGCCTTCAAAGTCGGCGTGAAGGACTATCCGGCGCAACTGATCCGCGTGAGCCTCGACGGAACTCGCGTGATCGGCGTCGCCGATTCGTTCGGCGTGACGATGCGCGCCGCGGAGATCGAGCCGGAGGTGATCGGACGCCTCTTGCCCGGCGCTCCTGCGGAACGGGCCGATGTCGCGCTGGGCGATCTCAAGCCGTTCTTCGTCAAGGGATTGCTCGCCACCGAGGACCGCTTCTTCTACTACCATCCGGGATTCGATCCGATCCGAATCGTGGAGGCCGCCATCGCCGATCTGCGCCGCCGGCGCCTTGCGCAGGGCGCCAGCACGATCACCCAGCAACTCGCGCGCACCTTCATGGAACAGCATCAGCGCAGCTTCAGCCGCAAGCTCCACGAATTGGCGGTGGCGATCGTGCTCGAAATCCGGCTCAGCAAGAACGAAATCCTCGAACGGTATATCGACGACGTGCCGATGGGCGAGTACGGCGGCACGCCGATCGACGGGATGCCGCAGGCCGCCCGCTACTTTTTCAACAAGGACTTGGCGGAGGTGACGCCCGCCGAAGCGGCGGCGCTGATCGGGATGATTCAAGCGCCGACGCTTTACGACCCGCGCCGCCATCCCGATGCCGCGCGCAAGCGCCGCGATATCGTTCTCGGCATAATGAAGAACGCGGGCGCGATCGATAACGCCGCCTACCGAGCCGCAATCGCCACGCCGATCGAACTTAGCAGTCCGCCCGGACTCCGCCGCGCTCCCTACTTCACCGACTACGTGACCGCGTTCGTGAAGTCGATTCCGGGCTTCGACGGGAAGCTCGCCGGACTCAAGGTCTATACGACGCTCGACCCGCAACTGCAGGCCGCCGCGCACGATGCCATAACGGAAAACCTCGCGCGCATCGAGAAGGCCCATCGCCGGCTCCGCCGCCCCCTTGCGGACGATCCGCTGCAATCCGCGATGGTCGCGCTCGACGCCCAAAGCGGCGCGATTCGCGCGATGGTGGGCGGGCGCGATTATTCGCACAGTCAGTTCAATCGCGCCGCGATGGCGGAGCGGCAGCCCGGTTCGGCCTTCAAGCCGATCGTCTATCTGACGGCGCTCGATCCCTCGCGCGCCACGTTCCGGCCCGCGCTCACGCTGGCCACCGAATTGCCCGACGAGCCGATGAGTTTCGGCGGATGGCGCCCGGCGAATTACGAACGCACCTATCGGCCGCACGTCAGCGCGGCGATGGCGCTGTACGATTCGCTGAATGTCCCGACCGCCTACCTCGGAAGCCGGCTGGGACCCGCCGCGATCGTCAGGACCGCGCATCAGCTTGGAATCACCAACGATCTGCCCGCCGTACTGCCGATTGCGATCGGCGCGGACGAAGTGACGCTGCTCGAACTGACCGGCGCATATCAGGTCTTCGCCGATGCGGGAATCAGAATGCCGCCGTATGCGGTCGAATCGGCCGTCGATGCGAAAGGGCATCTGATTTATCAACATCAGGACGATTCGCAGCGGGAGATTCGTCCCGCCGTCGCCTACCTGATAACGGGAGCGCTGCGGGCGGTGCTGCGATACGGAACCGGCGCGAGCGCTCCGCGGCTGGGTCTCGATTTTCCCGCCGCCGGCAAGACGGGAACCACGCAGGATTACCACGACGCCTATTTCGCCGGTTACACGCCCGATATCGTTTGCGGCGCATGGGTGGGATTCGACCGCCCCGAAAGCATCGGATTGACCGGAGCTTCGGCCGCATTGCCCGCCTGGGTCGCCTTTATGAAGGCGGCGGCGCCCGCAGTCTCCGATGAATTCCCGGAGCCGCCGGGCGTCACAATCGCCGCGATCGATCCCGAATCGGGCGGCCTCGCGTCGCCCTCATGTCCGCGGTCGGTCGCGATGCCGTTTCTTCTCGGCACCGCACCGACCCGCTACTGCGCGCCGTCAGGCGCGATTATCGCCACGGGACCAAGACCGGTGCCCGCCCCGATTCGCGTGGCGCCGGGAGTTACGCCGCCTCCGCCACCGCCGGGTCCAATCGCTGCGCCGAGTCCGGCGTCGTCGGGAGTGTTCGGCTCGGTCGGCCGGTTTTTCAGCGGAATCTTCAAGTAGCGGCGCGGTAAAATTCGCCGCGATGAAATTTCCATGAAAAACCGCCGGAATTTGTATCGGTTTACCTGTTCCATCGTCTAGGTATATGATTGGTGGCGGCCCGGGGTCGATTTGGCGCGGAGGACGCGAAGATTTTTCGAAGCCTGACAATTTTTCCAGCCGCTAAGCGGCGTTTTCGGATCGGCATGCTTGCGCTCGCGGGCCTTGTCGCGATCGGCGGATGCGCCAATCCCGTGACGGGACCCTCCGAGACCGCCTCGCCTGAACCTACTTCCGCCGCGGCAAAGCTGCCGCCCTCGATTCCCGCGAAGGGCGACGTGCTGATTGCGGGCGGAGTGACCGGCACGGGCATTGCCACGCACACGCTCGCGACGGCGGAGTTTTTCGATCCCGCCAAGGAGGAATTCCTCCCCACGCATTCGATGGCGACGAGCCGGGCGGGCGGCGCACTTGCCGTTCTTTCCCCGGGCAAAGCGATCGCGATGGGCGGGTTCACGGGAGGCGCGACAGTCGCCGGCTTCACGCTCGGCATCTCCGGGACGGTAACGGCGGGCGCGGAAATTTTCGATGAATTGACCGGCGAGTTCTCGAATGCGGCCGCGATGGGATCGCCGCGGGTGGGATTCACTGCGACTACGCTCAAGAACGGCAAGGTGCTGATCGCGGGGGGAATCGACGCGGCGGCCACTGTCCTCGATACCGCTGAAATTTACGATCCCGCGACCGGCAAATTCTCCCCGGTCAACGGCCCCATGAGCGACCATCGCGTGCTCCACAGCGCGACGCTCCTTGATAGCGGCAGGGTCCTGATCGCGGGGGGCGTGACCAATCTTTCCGGCGAGGCGGCGAACACCGCCGACCTCTACGATCCTGCGACGAACTCGTTCAGCCAGACGCGCTCCCTGATGGATCACGAGCGCGCGGGCCATACCGCGACGCTGCTCGGGCCGGGGCCGATGGCGGGCGATGTACTGATTACGGGCGGTGGCGGAGGGTCGGGCGTTTTCCTCAAGGACAGTTCGGCGGAAATCTACGACCCCGCTTCTCAGCAATTCACGCTGCTTACGAGCTTCCTCAACGAGGCCCGCTCGCTCGATACCGCGACGCTGCTCGATAACGGCACGGTCTTGATTGCGGGCGGATTCAACGGCTCGGTGGTAGTGGCGGGTGGGAGCCTGTCGGGCGCGCTCGGCTCGATCAGCAATTCGGCGGAAATTTTCGATCCCGCGACGGGCGATTTCACCTGCGTGGGCGGCTTCAACAGCACTACGATGCGATGCGCGCCGGAACTCGGCGCCGCCCGCGCGGCCGATACCGCGACGCTAATGACGGCGGGTCCGCTCAAGGGCGCGGTGCTGATTGCGGGTGGAATCGGCGGGACCAATCCCGACGCCCCCGGCTATCCGCTCTCAAGTGCGATATTGTTCAATCCGGCCAATGGCGGCAGCTTCTCGAAAGCCGGCTACATGACGGTGCCACGCGCCTTCCAATCCGCAACGTTGCTAAACTAAATCCCCGCGGTCGATGCCAAAACCGAATCGAATGCCGTCGGTGAGGTTCGATCCCGGCTTAAGCGGGCCGCTTGCGCAATTCCGCGAATGGTACCGAAAGGCGGATGGCGCCGGTATCGCGCGGGCGGAGGCGATGGCGCTGGCGACGGCGGACCCGCATGGCCGTCCGTCGGTGCGATTCGTGCTGCTCAAGCGATGCGATCCGCGCGGACTGGTCTTTTTCACCAACGCGCGGAGTTGCAAGGGCCGGCAATTGACCGCAAATCCCTACGCCGCGGCGGTATTCTTTTGGGAGCGGCTGGGAAGACAGGTTATCGTGCGCGGCCCTGTGAAGCAGATCCCGGAGGCGGAGAGCGATGAATACTGGGAGTCGCGTCCGCGCGGGAGCCAAATTGCGGCGCTCGCCTCGAACCAGAGCGAGCGGATCGGGAGCCGGCGCGAACTGGTTGCGAAGGTCCGGCGGTTGGAAGCTGGGCTGGGGAACGGGGAGGTTCCGCGGCCGCCGCATTGGTGCGGATTTGTGTTGCGCCCCGAGGCGATTGAATTCTGGAGCGAACGCCCGAGCCGGCTGCACGATCGCGAATTGTTCGCCCGCAAGGGCGCCCGCTGGACCCGCACGCTGCTCCAGCCGTAAAGCCGGCGCGGCGCATCTGGGACGCGCTTAACGGTGGCGCGCGCGGCCGATACGGGGACGCTAATGGCTACCGGGCCGCTTAAGGGAGAGGTGTTCATTGCGGGCGGAATCGGCGGTAAGAATCCCGACACCCCCGGCTATCCGCTCTCAAGTGCGATATTGTTCAATCCGGCCAATGGCGGCAGCTTCTCGAAAGCCGGCTACATGACGGCGCCACGCGCCTTCCAATCCGCAGTATTGTCACAGTAGGGCGGAGTAAACGCCGGCTGAGGCCGGTGCCGCCACAGATCGCCGGACCGCCGGTTCCCTCGCCCGCCTCGCTTTGCGGGAGAGGGCAACGCCGGATGATGGATCGACATCCGGTGCGCCACGTCGACGTATGTATCTGCGGTTAAGGAAAGGCCGGTGGCCGGCAT
>JBOHWK010000180.1:0-13836 GCA_050736715.1 Binataceae bacterium (SeqCode)
GGGAACGCGGGTTCGACTCCCGCTGGGATCACCAAGTAAATCAAGCACTTTTCGACCTATGCCGACTTGGCCGAAGGCTCCGGCGCCGAAATGGCGCCGGATTTTTCGTCTGGTAGCAGGTTTGAAATCGGATGATGGCGTTACGCCGTCACAGGTCTTCCGGCGTAAGCCCGGTTTTGGCCGCGATGCGTGCGAGCATCTTGGGGCCGATTTCGGCGTCATCGTGAAAGGCAAAAGTGTAGTCTGGCCAGCCGGGACGGCTGAGCCGCCGATGGGAACCTGATTGGCGCTTGATCTGCCAGCCGATGCGTAGAAGCGCGGCCAACACCCGCTTGGCCTTGGCGGCCGGCCAACCGCTCACGCCGCAACAGCGAAAGCTACATCCGCAACATCGCGCGGACGCTCGCCGTGCTCAATCTCATCCGCGATCACACGCAAGGCGAGGGCCTTCGCCTTCGCAATCGCTTCTTCGCGGGTTGCGCCGTAAGCCATTACGCCGGGAAGGGCGCGAATATCCGCTATCCAGCGGCCATCGTCTTCGCGGCCGATTTCGATTTCTAGCCGGATTGCATCGGCGTTCATCGCAGTTCACCCGTTATCAAAGAGTAGCACCACATTAAGGGGCATTCCACTGATTCACACGTACCTGATTGAACGACCCTCTCACGTCGGGAACGCGGGTTCTACTCCCGCTGGGATCACCAAGTAAATCGAGGGCTTCGCCCCTATCCCCGCCCCTCTTCCATCGGGCGATGAATCAGCGTAATCTCGCTCACCGTAATGCTCGGACGCATTCCGTCTCTCGACCCGGGAATGGGCCCGGGTTCTCTGATCGATTAGCTTCCCGGCACATAAACAGGAGGGCAATTGATGCCCAGCAAATTGTACGTAGGCAATCTGGCCTACTCGGTCTCTCAAGCCGATCTGGAAGAACTGTTCGGCAAGATCGGCCAGGTCGAAAGCGTGGCCGTAATCACGGACAAGTTTTCCGGCCAATCGAAGGGCTTCGGCTTCGTCGAAATGGCGGTTGCGGAAGACGCGGCCAAGGCGATCGAGCAACTGAACGAAACCGAACTCAAAGGCCGCAACATCAAGGTGAGCGAGGCCAAGCCGCGCGAACCGGGTGCCGGCGGCGGCGGTGGCGGCGGACGCGGCGGACGCCGCGGCGGCGGCGATCGCGGGGGTGGCGGCCACAATCGTATGTAGGCGAAGCGTCGCCGCGCCGTTCGCGCCGCATTCGGCGCGAACGGCGTCTTTCGCATCTTCCGCATCTTCGCGGGGGACCGCCGGGGAAATTCCGATGATCCTCAAAGTCGCACGGCTCGGCTTTCCGTCGGTGAGAACCGCCGCCAAGCCGGTGCCGCCCGATCGGATCGAGTCGGACGGCTTCCAGAAATTAATCGACGACATGATCGACACGATGCGCGAGTATAGCGGCGTCGGCCTCGCCGCCCCGCAGGTGCATCTTTCGATCCAGCTCGCCGTCCTCGAAGTCGAGAACCATCCGCGTTACCCGGAAATGCCGGCGGTTCCGCTGACCGTGCTGATAAATCCCGCCGTCACCGTGCTCGATTCCACCCCGATCGACGAATGGGAGGGATGCTTGAGCATCCCGGACCTACGCGGGCGCGTTCCGCGTTTCCAGCAAGTCCGGGTGACGGCGCTGGGCCGCCACGCCGAGCCGCTGGATTTCATCGCTGCGGATTTTCACGCGCGTGTGATCCAGCACGAGACCGATCATTTGAAGGGCGAGGTCTATCTCGATCGGATGCCGGACCTGAAATCGCTGGGGTTTCTGGACGAATGGCGGCGCTTCATGCTGCCGCCGCCGGATAAGAAGTAGCGCGCGCTCCGCCGCTCATTTGGGCGGATTCAACAATTCGTTCACCTTGGGCGGCATCTTGCCCGTCACCTGCACGGTGGCGAGCGCCTTGCGCAATTCGTCGTTTTCGGCGGCGAGCGTGGTTTCCTCGGTTTCGAGCTTGCTGAGTTGCGCGTTCAGTTGATCGTTCTGCTGCCGGAGCTTCGATGCTTGATCGCTCAATTGCTGGACTTCCTGCCGCCGCTGCGCTTCCAAAGCCTGGGTGTGCGCGGCATTCCGCTGCGCATAGATGAAAAAGATAATCGCCGCCGCGATTGCGACCGCAACTCCCCCGATAATCGCCCGCCCCATCGTGTTCCCGCGCCCTCAAGCATAACCCCGCGCGCGCGCCGCGCCAACCGCCCGGAACCCGGAACCCGTTTCGGATCGGAAGCGGTTTCGATTACATTGGAAGGCCGGGCCGATCGCTCATGATCGAAGTTCAGGAACTAACCAAGTATTTCGGCGCGACGCTCGCCGTCGATCGGGTCTCGTTCAAGGTCGAACGGGGCGAGATTATCGGCCTGCTCGGCCCCAACGGTTCCGGCAAGACCACGATCATGCGGATTCTGACGGGATTTTTCCCGCCCACTTCGGGCCGCGCGCTAATCGGCGGACTCGACGTCGCCGAGCATTCGATCGAAACGCGCCGGCGCGTCGGCTACCTACCCGAAAACATGGTGCTCTATCCCGATCTCGGCGTGGAGGCGATGCTCCAGTTTGCGGCGCGCGTGCGCGAGCTGGACGCCAAGACCGCGCGCGAGCGGATCGAATTTGCGCTCGAAACCTGCGGCCTGCGCGAAGTCCGCCGCAAGCTCATCGGCAAGCTCTCCAAGGGCTACCGCCAGCGGGCCGGAATCGCGCAGGCGATCCTGAGCGACCCGGAGGTGCTGATCCTCGACGAGCCGACGGTCGGCCTCGACCCGCGCCAGGTAGTTGAAATCCGCGAGTTGATCCGCTCCCTCGCGGGCCGTTCGACCGTGCTGCTCTCAACGCACATTCTGCCGGAGGTCACCATGACCTGCCGGCGGGTGATGATAATCGATCGCGGAAGAATCATCGCCCAGGACACTCCGGAACAATTGACCGCGAAGCTGACGGGCAGCGACCAAACGCTGATCACCGTCGAGGCCCCGGCGGCCCCGGCGCGCGAGGCGATCGCCGCCGTCAAATTCGTCGAACGGATCGAAGCGCGCCCGCTGGACGGCGGCGCGCCGGGCGCCTGCTCGTTCGTCGCGTTTTCCAGCGGCCACAGCGGCGAAGTCCGCTCCGCAATCGCCGCGGCGGTCGTCGCGCGCGGATGGAACCTGCTCGAAATCAAGCCGGTGGCGATGAGCTTGGAGGATTTGTTCATGCGGCTTGTGACGAGCGAAGAACGCCCCGGTGCCTAGCAGGAAAGTCGAGGCCGGCGCGGCCGCATTGCTGATTGCGATGCTCGCCGCCGCAACCGCGCTCGCGGCGCTGCCGGCGGCGCTTACGATCTCCGTACTATCCACGCGGCCCGATATGGTGACCGCAACCGATCCCTCGGCGCCGGCCGGCGCGCCCGATTCCGGCGAGGCGCTGATTCAAATCGCGGCGCCCGCCGGCAGCCAGGTTTCGCTCGCCGTACTGACCGTGACACTCAACGGGACCACCGGTTGCCGCGGCGGAACCGAGGTAACGAAGGAATTTCATCGCGGCGCGGCGCCGGGAACTTTTCTTGGCCTCGTCCGCGGCCTTGGAATCGGCAAAGATACTCTTTCCGCCTGCGCTGACACTCACCCAGTAATGGAAGGGCGGCTGACTCTCGAAGTCCATTCGAGCGCCGGTCCGGTATTTTCGGGTCCGTGGCAAAAGCCCTTTTTTTGTGAGATCGAAACTCCCGTGGCTAATCCGAACACGGGCGGCCCAATAGTAAATCCTTTCACCCGCGCCGCCCTTTCCGGATTTGTCGATCCCGTGACCGGGAAGCCGCCAGTGGGAATCGATCGCGCAACCGGACGGACGGCGGCGCTTGCACCGATTGCGAATCCAAATCCCGCGTGCGCCGCAAATACCATCGTAACTTACTATTATATGTCGTCGCACTATGGCCGCGGGATGCGCGTGCTAGCCGATCCGCACGATCGAACCCAATGGCCACCGGACATCGCGATGACCCGCACCAATCGGGGCCGCCGCGTCCCCTTTATCGTGCGCGTGGAGACCGGCACGATCGATCGCGGAATTTACCAAATCGCGATCCTCCACGATCCCACCTCCGATCCGCCGCCCGATCCGTTTCATCGGCCGGCGGGGTGGAATGGACGCCTCATCTACACCTTCGGCGGCAACTGCGTGGGCGGCAATCATCAGGGAACCTCGACCGGCGGCGTGCTCAACGAACAGTGGTCCGATACGATTCGCGGCCCCGCCGCGCCGCCTTTCACCGATAATCCTTTTCTCGCACAGGGGTACGCCGTGGCCTCCGCGACGCTCGACGTGCTCGGCAACGATTGCAACGATGTAATCGCGGCGGAGACGATGATGATGGTCAAGGAGAGATTCATCGACGAGTACGGACCACCCGCGCATACGATAGGCTGGGGGTTGTCGGGCGGAACGATGCTCCAGCAGCTAATCGCACAGGACTATCCGGGCCTCCTCAATGGCCTCATCTTGGGACTCAGCTTTCCCGACCTGGTCACGATGATTGAGCCGATTACCGATTGCTCCCTCCTGAACAGCGCATTCGATATTATTTCCAGTAACTATAAATCTAGTCCCGCGCGTAACCCTCTTCCACTCACTTCCGCGCAGATGGCCGCGGTCTCCGGGTTTCACAGTTGGGAGACCTGCAAGCGATGGATGGGCGATTACCCATACGGCCTGCAGACCGATTATAATAATCCCAACAACATGAACGTTGGATACTCCCCCGGCGTGCTGCTGCCCGGCGCTTGCGATCTCTCGATTCCACCTGAGTTCGCGTGGCCGAATCCGGGCGGCATCCGATGCGATGCGTTCAGCAACATGGCCAATATGTTTGGCGCCGCGGATGGCGCCGCGCGAAAGCCGCTCGACAATGTTGGCGTTCAATACGGGCTGGCGGCGTACAACGCCGGGCTGATTCGCTGGCCGCATTTTATCGCACTAAATGAGTATGTCGGCGGCTACGATAAGGACGGCGGCATCGTCGCGGGAACGGTGTCAAACTCCAGGCAGGTGGTTCCGAATCGCACGGCAGCGAACGATCTCGCGCTGCGCATTGCGTACCGCTCGGGCCGCGTCAACATGGGCAACTTGGCCACGATTCCGATTATTGCGCTTGAACCGTATGGCGACGCCGTCGATGAAATCCATTCGCGCTACGGACCGTTCATGTCGCGTGCCCGGCTGATTGCCGCGTACGGCCAGGCAGGCCACAGTGGCATCGGTGTTCTCGATCGCAACGGAAATCCAATCAATCAGGTGATTCTGACCGGGCCGATGCCGCCGGGCGGCAACAGCATGAACGGCGGTTTTTTCTTCGGCGAGTTCTTTGACTATGGCGGCAAATTCACCGGATTCAACGCGGTCGCTTTGATGGACCAGTGGCTGGATAATATCTCCGCCGATCGGCCGCATCGGCCCGAATATGTAAAGGTGGCAGCCAGCCGGCCGGGTAGTTTGGCGGACGGATGCTTTTATCAGGGAGCCGGTGGCAAGTGGCACGAACACCTCGAACCGGCATTTTACAATGGCATGGCCCGATACGATCGCGGGCCGCGGCGCGAATGCACTAGCTGTTCGCGGCAATGTCCCAGCCGGTGTAAATGCAATCAGTTGTATCCTTCCTACGCGAACCCGCGGCTGGCGGCCGGCGGCGGCGGGTCCGGCGCCGCGCCGCCGCTCGCCGGGGACATTCTGAAATGCGCTCTTAAGCCGATCGACTCGCGCGACTACCGGGGAGGACTGACGCGGGCGCAGCGGCGGGAGTTGAATACCGTCTTTCCGGACGGGGTTTGCGATTGGACCAAGGCGGGACTGCATCGACAGCCGCCGTGGAATACGTGGCTCGCCTTCCCTGAACCCCGCGAGGGCGTAAGCCGGAATAGCAAATGAACGCGATAGTGCGTTCGCTCGCTGGCCTCCTGATACTAGGCGCAATCGCGGCCGCGCCGGCCCATGCGTTCGATGCACTCGCCACAATGTTCGTCGCCAACCGCACCAGTATCACGGCATATCGCCCCGGAAGCAGCGGCGCCGCCGCTCCAACCGTCCGCATCGCCACGCAATTGGTATCGCCCGCGGGAATCGCGATCGATTCGGCGGGCAATGCATATGTGACTTTGCCCTCCGCGAATACGATATTGGTTTATCCGCCGCGCGCCAATGGAAATACCGCGGCCCGCTTCCTCATTTCCGGCCCAGATACCAAACTCGATTATCCGATAGCGGCGGCTGTGGATTCCAGCGGAAGCATCTACGTCGTGAACGATGGCACTGAGAACGCGGGAAGCGACAGTATAACCGTCTATCGCCGCGGCAGCCAGGGTGACGCGGGGCCGATCGCGGTAATCGCCGGGCCGGAAACGGGTCTCGGCGGTCCGCACGGTATCGCGGTCGATGCTCAAGGGAGAATCTACGTTGCGAACGACAATAGCGACATCAATATCTATTCGCCCGGCGCGAATGGAAACGTCAAGCCGGTTTTTTCCATTTCCGGCCTCGGCACTGCCGTGGCCAACGCGATCGCGGTCGATTCGAACGGCAACATATACGTGGCCGCCGGACGATTCTTCGATGCCGCTGCGCGAATCCTCATCTACCGGCCGGGCGCGCACCGCCCCATCGCGCGAATTTACGGCCTTCGGTCGAATCTGGACACTCCATATGGAATCGCTGTGGACCGGGATTTCATTTATGTGACAAATAACTCGAAGACCGGTTCCGGCGCCGCAAGCGTGAATCTTTATCCGAATCTGGGGACGCTGCTACGTCATCCGAGCCGCCACGATTGGCCGCCGATAAAATCGATCTCTGGTCCCGCGAGCGGCCTCGATGAACCGTGGGGAATCGCGGCCGCAAACGGAGCCATTCATGTGGCTAATCGCTTTGGTGACAGCGTGACGGCGTATTCGCGCGATCGCGCGGGCAACCCCGTCCGCACGGCCACGATTACCGGGAATCTGAGCGGGTTGTCGGACGCGGCTGGCATCGCGCTCGATGCCGCCGGGAACATATATGTGGCGAACGCCTCCGCCTCATTCGGCGGTGCTGGAAGCATCCTGGTTTATCCGCCGGGCGCGGATCGTAATGCCGCTCCCGCGAGGATCATTGGCGGGCCGCGAGCCAAGACAAGCGATCCCACCGCGATCGCGCTCGATCCGCGCGGTTACATCGTTGTCGCGAACCGGCATGGCGGTCCGGCCGGCGCCGGCGGCGTAAGTTTGTATCCGGCGTGCGCGGCGGGCGATGCGGCGCCGGCCGCCGTAGTCGCCGGCGCTCGTACGGGACTGAACGACCCTGACGGCGTTGCCGTCGATTCAAACTCAACAATATATGTGGCGAACTATTCCGGCGGCCCCCAGGGTAACGGCAGCATTACCATCTATCGGCGGAGTGGTAACGGCGACCTCGCACTCAGCGCCACAATCGCAGCGCCGGAAGATGGCCGCGATCGGACCGGACTCGACGCTCCCGTCGCAATCGCTCTCGATTCGCACGGAAATATATACGTCGCGAACGACGGACGCGCGCTCGATGGAATAGCTACCCTACCGAACATCAATATTTATTCACCGAACGCGAACGGAAACACCGCTCCGATAACCTCGATTACGGGCGCGGCAACCGGGCTTTTCGATCTGGGTGGGATCGCCGTCGATTCGATTGGCAACCTCTGTGCGATAAATCGCGGCAATAGCGTCGTGGTGTTTCCCGTGCCTCATCGCGGAATCGTGAACCGCGCGGCCGCTGTGACGATTGCCGGGTACGCGGCGCGGCTGGATTTTCCGCAGGCGTTGGCGCTTGCGCCTTCCGCAACGCGGATGCCCACGTGCGCGGCGCATTAGGCAAATCTTCGCGATGCAGGCGAACGTAGTAATTGCGGGCGCTCCCGGTGGCTTCGAACGGCTGACCTACTCGATCCCACCGGCGCTGGAGGGCCGGATCGAACCGGGCCATCGCGTGCTCGTTCCGCTGCGCGCGCGCAAACTCACCGGCATCGTCACGGAAACCGGCGCGCAGCTCTCCGATGCGCCGCTCAAGCCGATTGTGGAATTGCTCGAACCGCGCCCGCTCTTCGACCGCGCGCATCTCCAACTGATGGAATTCCTCGCCACGTACTACATGGCGTCCATCGGCGATGCCTACTGTGCAATCGTCCCGCGCCCGGCCCGGGTCGAATCGCGCGCCGCCTATCGCCTTGGCGTCCCGCCCGATCCGCTCGCCCGGGCCGCGTTCACCGCCGCCGAACGCGCGATGATCGAGGCGGCCCAAAAACGCCCGATGACGGCGCGCCAATTTGAAAAGCTCGGGCCGCCTGCCGAGGTGCGCGCCGCGCTCGCGCGATTTATTGCGGAGGGAATTCTCGAGCGGCGCGACGCCACTCGCGGCCGCCATCGCGAGACCGCGAACTTTATCGTGTCATTGGGGACAGGCGCGCCATCCGATTCCGTCCGGGGGACGCGCCAGCGCGAGGCGATTCGCGCGATCGCCGCCGCCGGACCGGAGGGCATCGCTGTGGAAACATTCAAGGCGGCGTTCGACGGCGCAAGTGCCGTGCTTAAGAACCTTGCCCAACGCGGCCTCGTCGAAATCAAGGAAGCCGATGCCGTGCCTGATATCGTTACGTCCGCTCCGGCCCCCGATCCGACCGGTGAGCAGCAAGCCGCGCTCGACGCGATCGCGCCCGCGGTCGCCGCTCGCCGCTTCGAGACGTTTCTCTTGTGGGGCGTAACCGCGAGCGGCAAGACGGAAATCTATCTTCAACTTGCCGCGCGTGCCCTCGCCGCCGGACGGAGCGTGCTCGTGATGACGCCGGAAATCGCGCTGGCCGGCGAAATCGTCCGCGCCTTTCGCGCGCGATTTGGCGCGCTCGCCGCGGTCGCGCACAGCGCGCAAACCGTTTCGGAACGATGGGCAAGCTGGATGGCGGCGATTGGCGGCCGGGCGCGAATCATGATCGGGCCGCGCTCCGCCATCTTCGCGCCGATTCGGGACGTGGGCCTGATCGTCGCCGATGAGGAGCACGATCCGGCCTACAAGAACGAGGAGGGCATCCGCTATCACGCGCGCGATCTGGCCGTGGCGCTGGGAGGATACTCCAACTGCCCCGTCGTGCTCGGCTCTGCGACGCCCTCGGCCGAGTCGTACGCGAACGCGCGCCGCGGCCGCTACCGGCTGATTCGGCTCTCGCGCCGGGTTAACGATCGCGCGATGGCCGCCGTCGAAGTAATCGACCTGCGCCGCGAGCGCCCCGGAACGAAGGAAACCGGTGCGGGCCAGCCCGCCGCGATCCCGCTTTCCGCCGCGCTCGCCGCCGCGATGCGCGAGAATCTCGCCGCGGGCGGACAAACGCTCGTGTTCCTGAATCGCCGCGGCTTCCACAATTTCCTGCAATGCCATCTGTGCGGCAACGTCATCGCCTGTCCGAATTGCAGCGTCAGCATGACCTTTCACCTGCGCGACCGCTCGCTGCGCTGCCACTACTGCGGCCATCATGCCCCCGCGCCGGACGCCTGCCCGGAATGCCGCGGCTTCGGCCTGGCGGGCCAGGGCTTCGGCACGGAGCGGCTGGCCGACACGCTTGCGGAGTCGATGCCGACGGCGCGGATCGAGCGGATGGATTCGGACACGAGCGGGCGGCACGGCGAGCGCGATCGGATTCTGGCGCGGCTGCGCGCGGGCGAGATCGACATCCTGGCGGGCACGCAAATGATCACCAAGGGATTCGATTTTCCCGGCGTGACGCTGGTGGCCGTCGTGCTGGCCGATCTGGCGCTCAACCTGCCCGACTTCCGCTCCGCCGAGCGCACCTTTCAATTGCTGACGCAGGTGGCCGGGCGCGCCGGCCGCGGCGAGCGTCCCGGCCGCGTGATCATCCAGACCTACGCGCCGAATCATTACAGCATCCGCGCCGCGCGCGATCAGGATTACGCCCGCTTTATCCGGCGTGAATTGGACCTGCGCCGCGAGCTGCAATATCCCCCGTTCGCCCGCCTCGCGATGGTCCGGATCGAGGGCGAGGAGCCGCGCGCCACCGCAAAAATCGCGGCCGCCGCCGCGAAATCGCTCATGCACGCGGCGGTGCCGGACACTCTTCGTGTGCTGGGGCCGTCGCCCGCGCCGATCGAGCGAATCAAGCGGCGCTACCGATGGCAGGTGCTGGTGAAGTCGCGCGAGCTGGCCCCGATGCGCGCGGCGCTCGCCGCGATGCGCTCTGCGGCCGGCCCGTCTGCCGCCCAAGAACGGGTGCATCTCACGATCGACATCGACCCGGTCCGGATGCTGTAGCCGTTGGCGGGATCTCTCGCTTATGATTGGATGTTTGACATCATACATTTGATGTCATACTCTAACCGTCAATGATCCGGTCGTTCCGATGCGCCGCCCTTTCTTTCCCTCGCCCGCTCATTTGCGGGAGAGGGTGCGCGGCGCGGCGCTTGCCTTCTTCGCAAGCGGCGTGACGTGCGGGTGAGGGTTCAGCGGCCGGCGCTCGGTGAGGTTCCAAGCCATCGAGAAGCCGGCGCTGCGGAAACTTGAGATGCTGAATGCCGCAATCGATCTGTCGGTGCTGGCCGCCGTGCCGGGCAACCGGCTGGAACAACTCAAGGGTAATCGCCAGGGCCAGCACAGCATAAGGGTTAACGATCGGTGGCGCGTCTGCTTCGTGTGGCGCGGCGGCGACGCATACGACGTTGAGATTGCCGATTACCATTGAAGGAGGAACCGAACAAATGCGGCGCGTAAAAAGAGAAATCCCACCGATCCATCCGGGCGAAATTCTGCTTGAGGAATTTGTGAAGCCGCTTGGGATGACGATGCATGAGTTGGCGCTCAAGCTGCGCGTTCCCGCCAATCGAATCGGTCAGATCGTCGAGGGCACGCGCAACATCAGCCCCGACACGGCGCTTCGCCTGGGACGCTACTTCGGCACCGGCCCCGAGTTCTGGGCCAACTTGCAGGCGCGATACGATTTGGAGAGCGCCAAGCGAGACTTGGCGGCGTCAATCGAGCGCGAAGTGCCGCCCCGCTCCGCCGCGTGAATGAGCCGCGAGGCGCGCGACCACGTTTACCTCACGATCGACATCGACCCGGTCCGGATGCTGTAACCTCCAACATCCCAACTTTCGGCAAGCGCCAGCCTTTGTTAAATTAACCAATCACCCGGTGCGATCGCGATGGCGTTGCTCAGAATCCGCAAATTTCCCGACGATGCGTTGACGCGTCCCGCCGCGCCCGTCGAAAACATCAACGGCGACCTGCATGGCCTGATCGACAGCATGATCCAGACGATGTACGCGGCACCCGGTGTCGGACTGGCCGCGCCGCAGGTCGGAGAATCGCGCCGCGTCGTCGTGCTCGACACCGACCATGAGAACCCCGGCAAGCATCTGTTGAAACTCATCAATCCGCGAATCACCCAGGCCGAGGGGAAAATCGTCTGGGAGGAGGGGTGTCTGTCGGTAATCGACTACAGTGCCGAAGTTACGCGTGCGGCGCACGTGCTGGTGCGCGCGTGGACGCCCGAGGAGAAGGAGATCGAAATCGAAGCCAACGAGTTGCTCGCCGTCGCGCTTCAGCACGAGATCGATCATCTGGACGGCAAGCTGTTTATCGACCGGATCAGCCGAATCAAACGCGAACTCTACAAACGCAAACTCCGCAAGCTAATCAAAGAGGGCAAGGCGGATAACGCCGCGCCTTCTTCGGTACGGATCTGAAATCGCTCCGAGGCCTAAAATCGTCTTCATGGGCACGCCCGCGCTCGCGGCCCAGATCTTGGAACGGCTCGCCGCCGCGTCCGGCGATCGATTCCGAATCGTGGGCGTGGTGACGCGGCCCGATCGCCCGCGCGGCCGGAAGCTCGCGCTTGCGCCGAGCGAGGTTGCCGCCGCCGCGGCACGCCATGGGATTCCCACGCTCAAGCCGGAGAAGATTCGCACGCGGGAGTTTCAGGCGGCAGTCGAAGCGATGGCGCCCGATCTGCTCATTGTCGCCGCCTACGGAAGGATTCTTACCGAAGCCGTCCTCAACACGGCGAAGATTGCGCCGATCAATGTCCATGCCTCGCTGCTGCCGCGTTGTCGCGGCGCTTCCCCGATCGAGACCGCGATTTTGGCCGGCGATTCGGAGACGGGAGTTTCGATTATCAGGATGACGGCGGCGATGGACGCCGGTCCGGTTTATCTGCGGCGCGCGATTCCGATTGCGCCGGACGACACGCAGGGCACGCTCAAGGAAAAGCTCACCGAGCTGGGTGCGGCGGCGATGCTCGAAGCGCTCGATTTGCTGCTCGCGGGGAAGCTCGAAGCGGCGCCGCAGGACGAATCGCTCGCGACCTATTGCAAGCCGGTCGATAAGAAGGACGCGGAGATCGACTGGAACGCGCCCGCGCTCCAAATCGAGCGAATGACCCGCGCGTACGATCCGTGGCCGGCCGCCCGCACTACGCTTGCGGGCGGGCCTCTCTTGATTTGGCGCGCGGACGTTGAGCCGGACGAATCGCGCGGCGCGCCGGGCGATATCGTGGCGGTCTCGCCCGCGCCGATCGTCAGATGCGGAACCGGCGCGCTTCGCCTGATCGAAGTGCAGGTGCCCGGCCGCAAGCGAATGCCCGCCGCAGACTTCTTTCGCGGCAGGAGAATCGAAGCGGGAACGAGGCTGGGCGGATGAACCCGCGCGCGCGGCGAATTATCCGCCGCTGACGCGGGCGACGCGCTCTGCCATAATCGCCGCGTATGGAAGATCGTCCCGATTTAATTGCGCCCTCGATCTTATCGGCGGATTTCGCGCGGCTCGGCGAGGAAATTCGCGCGGTCGAGCGTTCAGGCGCGGACCTGATCCATTTCGACGTGATGGACGGTCATTTCGTGCCCAACCTGTCGATCGGAATCCCGGTGATGGAATCGGTCCGAAAGATCACCCAGCTCCCGCTCGACGCGCATCTGATGATCTCCGAACCGGCCCGCTACGTCGAGGCGTTCGTCAAGGCGGGCGCGAGTTCGGTCTCGGTGCATTGCGAAGTCTGCCCGGATATTCCCGCGATGGCGAAGCTGATTCGCGGATTCGGCGCGCGCGCCTCGATCGGAATCAATCCCGAGACCGACGCCGATCGCGTGCTGCCGTTCGCCGATCGATTGGACATGATCCTCGTGATGGGCGTGCATCCGGGCTTCGGCGGCCAGGAATTCATCCCAAGCGCGCTCGAAAAACTCCGCCAAATCCGGCGCGAACTCAAACGCCGGGGCCTCAGCGTCGATGTGCAAATCGACGGCGGAGTGAAGCTCGACAATATCGCGGAGATTAAGGCGGCGGGCGCGAACGTGTTCGTGTCAGGGTCGGGAATCTTCGGCGAACCGGATTACGGCAAGACTATGAGCGAGATGCGCGATGCGATCGAGGGGACGCGTCCGAAGGAGTGAGACAGGTGCAGTATGGAGCGACGAATCCCTTAAGATGCACCGTGCTGGGCAAAGGAGTAGCGGGATGCAAGCCATAGGAAACATATTGATTTTAGTATGGTTTCTGCTCACGCTGTTGTGTCTCTCGACGTTCTTCCAACGGGCTCGGACATTCACAGCAAGACGCGGCTTCAGGTTCCGTCGCGTGCGCTATGCCAGCGGCGCGGGCGCGATCATTTTATTTTTCATCGCGGGCGCGGTGTTGCCATCGTCCCAGTCTAGCAGGGTGCGGAAAAATGGCTGAATAGCAAGAACTTGGCTTCCTTTTGGAGCGTTAGGATGGATTGTTCGAGGGTTGGTTTGCGGTTCAGTTGCGCGATCGGGTCAGCGTTGGCGGCGGCGGGC
>JBOHWK010000181.1:0-14805 GCA_050736715.1 Binataceae bacterium (SeqCode)
GGGCGGGAGGATTCCTCGCGCCCCTTCAGGGCGCGATTTCTCACCTCGCCTGAAAACCCAGGGCGTTGCCTTGGGCTGGAATCCTTCGGCGCTTTCAGCGCCGACCCCGAATTAAGGCAGTATTGCCTTCCGGCCCGGTATTTCAATGGCTGGGCGTGGAGATTATGATGGGCCGATTCGCCTGACCGCCGGGTCAAGCAACGCCGAATCGGGCGGGCGGACGTAATGCGGAGGTAACAATGCGGGTTCTTTTCGTCCATCCCAGTCCCCTGATGTACAGCGAGATATATCTGCGCCTGGAGCCGCTCGGAATGGAGCGAGTGGCGGCGGCGGTGCGCGCGGCTGGTCACGACGTTAGGATTCTCGACCTCCAGATTTTTTCGCATCGCGATTTGTTCAAGGAAATCGAGAGCTTCCGGCCCCAAGCGATCGCCTTTTCGCTCAATTATCTCGCCAACGTCCCCGAAGCGATCGATTTGGCGAAAGAGATCAAGCGCGTCGCGAAAGATTGCTTCGTCTTCACCGGCGGCCACAGCGGATCGTTCGTCGCCGACGAACTCTTGGAACACGGTGAGGGCGCGATCGATGCGGTAGTTCGCGGCGAGGGCGAGACGGCCGCGCCGATGCTGCTTGATGCGATCGGCGCCGGCTCGATCGGCAAAGTGCCGGGCGTGGTTACGCGGGACGGAGTTGGCCCCACGCCGGTAATGCTCGACGACTTGGACCAGTTTTTTCCGGCGCGCGATTTGGGCCGGCGCCGCCACAAGTATTTTATCGGCGTGCTCGACCCGTGCGCCTCGATCGAGTTCACGCGCGGATGCCCGTGGGATTGCTCCTTCTGCAGCGCGTGGACCTTCTACGGCCGGAGCTACCGCAAGTCCACGCCGGAGGCGGCCGCGGAGGACATGCTCTCGATCAAGGAGCCGAACGTCTTTATCGTGGACGACGTCGCGTTCATCCATCCGGAGCACGGCTTTGCGATCGGCCATGAAATCGAAAAGCGCAAAATCAAAAAGCAGTATTACCTGGAAACGCGCGCCGACGTTCTGTGCCGCAATAAAGAGGTCTTCCAATACTGGCGCAAGCTCGGCATGGAGTACATGTTCCTGGGGCTGGAGGCGATCGACGAGGAGGGGCTGAAGCTCCATCGCAAGCGCTCCTCGATGGGGGTGAATTTCAAGGCGCTCGAAGTCGCGCGCGAGATTGGACTCACCGTCGCGATAAATCTGATCGCCGACCCGTCGTGGGACGAGCGCCGCTTCGAGGTGATCCGCGAATGGGCGCTCAGCATCCCGGAGATCGTCCACCTGACCGTCGCGACGCCTTATCCCGGCACGGAATTGTGGTTCACCGAATCGCGCAAGCTGACCACGCTCGACTATCGCCTCTACGATATTCAGCACGCGGTGTTGCCGACCAAGCTGCCGCTCCTGCAATTCTACGAGCAACTAGTCAAAACGCAGGACGTGCTGAATCGCAAGCACTTGGGATTCGCGGCGCTAAAGGAAGTCGCGTCGATAGCGGGAAAGCTCGCGCTAAAGGGGCAGACGAATTTCCTCAAGATGCTCTGGAAGTTCAATAAGGTCTATAACCCCGAACGCCAGTTCGCGGAGCATTCCAAGGAAGTGAAGTACGCGATGCGCCCGCCCGCGATGCATTCGGACGTGCGGCCATCCGCCGACAAGCTCTACGTCCATATGCCGAAGCCGGTTCGTCCCGCCGCGGACGCCGCTCCCGCTTAATGGAACTCATCGCATAAATGTCGATTGAGCGGAACGGAAATCGCAAGGCCAAAGTTTCGATGGGGAACAATCGTCTCCGGGGCGCGCTAACGGCGCGCCAGGATATCAGCCTAGGGCAACGCCCTGGGTTATCAGGTAATTTGGAAAAGCTCGCGCCCTGTAAGGGCGCGGGGAATCCTCCCGCCCTTACAGGGCGGGATTATTTTTATTCGCATTACCCAGGGCGTTGCCCTGGGCTAACCTCCTTCGGCGCTTTCAGCGCCGAGGTCACGGCGGAATTTCCCGGAAAGATGCGGTCCGAGCCATTTATGGTATAGATTCTAATCGCATGAGCAGGAATTATCGAAGCGACGCAATGGCCGCCATCCACGAAACGATGTAGTCAATCCACAAAGTTGGCGCCGTCGACAAGCGGACGATGCGGCACTTTGACCGCGCCTGCCTCACGCCGGTGCGCTCGCTGACGCTGAGGCGGATCAAGGCGATCCGGGACCGGGAGCGCGTCAGCCAGACGGTTTTGGCAAACTACTCAACGTGACGCCGAACCTGTTGAGCAAGTGGGCGCGCGGGGAAACCCGGCCCTCCGCCCCGGCGCTCAAGCTGCGCGCGACGGATAGGTGGGATGGCATCACGCACAATCCGCGAGGCCGCAACGCTTGACAGTTCAGTGACGTGGTTTACGATGAGAGGCATCCCTTCGATCGGTCCGGAGGGGGGACCGTGCGCGCACGGCGCGGGTGGAATTTTCCTAACGCTTGCTGTGTATGCGTGAGCCATATACGATCGGAATAGATGGGATGGGAGGAACGGATCGGGGAATGCGAGGGTTTCCAATGGGATGCGGGTAATGCGGCGAAGATTTGGGAACGCCATCGCGTTACCCCGGCCGAGTGCGAGGAGTTGTTCTTCAATCGGCCAATTGTCGTTGGCGAGGATGAAAAGCATTCCGGCGAGGAAGAGCGATTCCATGCGCTGGGACAAACGGAAGCCGGCCGGCGGCTGTTCGTGGTATTTGCCTTCCGAGGGCGTTCGATCCGGGTGATTTCGGCTCGCGATATGAGCCGCAAGGAACGGAGAGTCTTTCAAATGTTATGAAGAAACCGTTGCCAAAATTCAAAAGTGAGGATGCCGAGCGCAGGTTTTGGGCAACCCACGACTCGACCGAATACATTGATTGGCGCAAAGGCCGTCGCGTCATTTTGCCGAATCTAAAGCCGTCGTCGAAAACTATTTCCCTGCGCTTGCCCAAGCCGATGCTGGACCGGCTGAAGCTCCTGGCCAACCAGCGCGATGTGCCCTACCAGTCGCTGCTCAAGATGTTTGTCGCGGAGCGGCTACGAACCGAGCTCGAAAAGCCGGCGGCGGCTCCGCCGCGGTGAATGGCGATATGGGAGTGGGGATGAACCGGCGGGTTTGGCAAGCCGCGCTCGCATTTGCGGCGATTCTGTCGCTCGCGTTTGCGGCGAATTCGTACGCGGGCTTCCCATATCCCGCGCCGCCGGAAGGAACCGCGCCGCAGGATTATTGGGAATACATGTTCCTGCCCACGATGGTCCCGCCCGTCCGTCCCGACGAATTCGACGATCCCGGCACCGCGTGGAAGCTGACCAGCGCGACCACCGGCGATCCTTCGATCGACGACGACCCGGCGGAATTGTACGGCGTCGAGGGGATGAGCCTCGATCTGGCGTGGCAAGTCACGACCGGACGCCCCGACGTTCTAATCGCGGTGATCGATTGCGGAATCGAATGGAACAATCCGTCCGCGATGAACGACTTGCGCCTCAAGATTCATCTGAATCGCGGTGAGTTGCCGCTGCCGGAGAATGCGGAAGGGATGACCAAGCCGCAATTGATTAAGGCGGGCGAGACGTTTCTCAATCCCGACCCCTACGACCTCAACGACGACGGCGTGTTCAACGTCGATGATTACGCGAACGATCCGCGCGTGCGGCAGCCCCTGCTCTATCCGAGCATCGGCATCACGCCCGAGGACCTGATCGTCTCATTCAGCAACCACAAAGACGACGACCATAACGGCTATGTGGACGACATCGCGGGCTGGAATTTCCTCGACGACACCAACGATCCGTTCGACGATGTGCAGTACGGACACGGCACCGGTGAAGCCGAAGATTCCTCCGCCGAGGCCGACAACGGCGGCGACGTCGGGACCTGCCCAAGTTGCATGGTGATGCCGGTGCGGGTGGGCGACAGCTTCATCGCCGATTCCGACCTGTTCGCCGAAGGGGCGATCTTCGCGGTGGACAGCGGCGCGCAGGTAATTCAGGAGGCGCTTGGCGCGATCAACGACACGACTTTCGCCAAGGACGCGATCAATTACGCATACGACAACAACGTGCCCGTAATCGCCTCGGCCGCCGACGAGGAAAGCTTCCATCACAACGTCCCGGCGGCGAATCGCCACACGATCGTGGTCAATTCGGTCGACAAATACGCCGACGAATTGGGCACGGCGATGGTCCCGAATTCGTACCTCTATCTCAACGGATGCACGAACTACGGCGGCAATATTGCGGTCTCGATATCCTCCTCGTCTTGCTCGTCGGAGGCGACGGGAAAAGGCTCGGGCATCGCCGGATTGATAATTTCCGCCGCGATGAATCAGGTGAATCGCGGGCTGTTGACGCCCCGCTCGATCGGCCCGGCCGGCGCGATGCATCCACTGTCGGCCAACGAAGTTCGGCAATTGATGACGATGACCGCCGACGACATCGACTTCAGCGCCGATCGCTCGGTGAGCTTTTTGTTTCCGACGATTCGGTTCGCATCGCAGCCGGGATGGGACGAATTCTTCGGCGCCGGACGCGCCAACGCGAATAGCGCCGTGCGCGCCGTGCAAAATCTCGCGATTCCGCCCGAAGCCGATATTCTCACGCCGAACTGGTGGGAGACGCTTGACCCGGTGGAATCCCGCACCGTCAAGATAATCGGCACTGCGGGAGCGCCGCGCGCACGCGGCTACGGCTACGAATTGGCGTACGGATGCGGAGTGCAGCCGGCCGAGGGCGATTTCACGGTTTTCGCAAGCAAGAATAACCTCCGCCATGAATTGCAGGGCAAGAAGCTGGGCGGGTTGGATCCCCAAACCGCTGCGACCGCGTGCAATATCGACGTAACCGGAACGCCGTCCACCGCCGCGAGCGGCGTCTCATCGCCGAACGACACGCCCGACCAATTCACGATTACGCTCCGGCTGCGCGTGACCGATTCCAACGGCCTAATCGGCGAATCGCGCCGGACGATTTATATCCATCACGATCCCAACGCGATGGCGGGCTTTCCGATCTCAATTCCGGGCAGTGGCGATCCGCCTCCGATCTTCGCGCCGCTCAATCCGGGGCGTTCGAGCGAACAGCAGTTGCTGGTTCCCACCAGCGACGGGATCGTCATGGCGCTGCAATCCAACGGCCGCGAATTGCCCGGATGGCCGGTGCATACCGGTCTCCTCAACCTGCATCTCGGTTCGCTCGCGTTCCGCAAGCACCGGGTTCCACGAAAGTTTTACGAAGCGATACCCCAAGGAATCGCCGCCGGCGACTTGGACGGCGACGGCAGAACCGAGGTCGCCGCCTCGACCGATTGGGGCCATCTGTACGTGTGGGATGCGAAGGGGCGCTTGCGGCGCGGCTTTCCGGTCTCGACCAATCCGCTATTCTCCGCGCCCACGATTCGCGACCAATACAATCGCCTCCAGCGCGGATTTATCGCGACGCCGGTGCTCGCCAACCTCGACGGGAGCGGAAAACTCGACCTAATCGATCCCGCGATGGACCGGCATCTTTACGTGTGGCGCAACGATGGCACGCCGGCACCCGGATTCCCCGTCCTGATGATCGACCGGACGCAGATGGCCTCGATCGATCCGCTCAGCAATCGGGTCGTTCCGAACGTCGTCAGCGGCCATTCCGTCGCGTTGCAGGGCACCAAGGTAATCTCGATGCCCGCGGTTGGCGATCTGAACGGCGACGGCGCGCGGGAGATCGTGCTGGGAACCAACGAGGAGTACCGCGAGACGCCGAATTTTTCCTCGGTTGGCAACAGCACCGCCAAACTGATTTCCAGTCTTGGCATCGTGTCGGGCGGCAACGGCAGAATCTACGCGGTTCCCGCCGACGGCAACCTCGATCCGGATGCCGCGACGAATCCCGCCGGTCCGTTCCTGCCCGGATGGCCGGTGCATATCGCGATCCTCGATGCGCAATTGTTGCCGGAGATCGAGGGAATCACCGCCGCTCCCGCGCTCGCCGATATCGACGGCAACGGCAAGCTGGAAATCGGGATCAATTCGGTCGTCGGACCCGCCTACATCCTCCGTCCGGACGGATCGTCTTACTACGGCAACGGTCCCGACGGCCTGCCGATCGCATTGCCCGGCGACGATTCCGCCTTTGGCACGGGAACCAAGACCACCGAAACGGCCTCATTCCCCGCGCTCGGCAGCGGAATATTCGTGCCGGAGCCGTCGGGAGGGTGGGCCTATGCAACGCCCGCGCTCGGATTCGGCAAGGTGCTCGACGCCGGCCTGCCGGCGGAACAATTGCCCCATGACAGCCTTACGAATGCATGGGACGTGAGTACGGGAGTTTTCCTCCCCGGCTATCCAACCCTTACCGACGACGACGGTTTCCTGATGCGGCCATCTTCGGGAATCGCCGGAAACGACGGCATGACCGATATCCTCGCCGGAACCGGCGGATACCTCCTGCACGCGACCGATCTGAACGGCAACGAAGCGGCGGGCTTCCCGAAATTCACCGGCGGATGGATTACCGCAACTCCCGCAATCGGAAATTTCGGTGGCGCTACCGCGATCGCGGTCACCACGCGCGAAGGCAATTTGTACGTCTGGCGCGTTGCGCCGCTCCCGCCGGCCCGGGAAGTCCCTTGACTGCCCGGTGGCGCACTCTACGATTAGGATAGAGCGTTTGGTTCAATTCGAAGGAATATTATGCGCGCGCGCACGACCATAAAGCATTTGAAAGCCCGCGAGTTGGGACCGTCGCTCCGCAAGCGCCTCAAGCTCGCGCCCAATGAGGAAGTGGAAGTCACCGTAAGCAAGCGGCAGCCCGCCAGGAAGAGGACGGTGAAAAAGGACCCCTGGCTGGCAATCAAAGGCACGCTGACCCCGGAAGAGGCGGATGAGATGCTTCGCGTTATCAAGAGCAACCGGCTGAGTTCGATGGAAGCGCCCGATGTGGACGTGCCGTGAGGTATCTTTTGGATACCGATACGGTTGCCTACTACCTGAGGGAGGTACCAGCGGTGGTAAAACGGCTGGAAGAAACGTCAACTGGAGATCGGTACCTTTCGCTCATCACTGTCGGCGAGATTTATCACGGCATCTACAACTCCGCACAAGTGCAGAAAAATCTTCTTCGGTACCGGAGGTTTTTCGCGCAAACCAAACTCTTGCCGTTTACACCTGCCGTCGCGCAACGCTTTGGCGAAGTAAAGGCGGGGCTTCAGCGGCGTGGCGAGATGATCGAGGATAACGACCTCTGGATCGCCGCGCACGCGCTAGAATATGGAACCGCGCTGGTGACGAACAACGGCCGAGATTTCTCACGCATCCCCGGCCTTAGGATCGAAAACTGGTTGAGGTGACGGCGCGAATTCCCTGGACGGATGATTCGGGTGACGATCATGGCGGAAAATCGCAGGCGTAAATTCTGGGGCTGGGGCTACGAGGATCAGGGACCGAATCCCGAACAGCAGGGCCACATGGCCGATCGGATGGCCAAGCGCAACGACTTGGGTTCGCTCCAAGTCACGCCGCCTCCCACCGAAGCTGAACTGAATTTGCGTGCGCCGCGCGTCAAGCCGCCCGCCGCGCTTGAATCGATCTGTTCCACCAGCACCTACGATCGCGCCGGCCACAGCTACGGCAAGAGCTTCAGCGATATCGTGCGCGCGTTCCGCCGCGATTATAAAAATCCCGTCGATGTCGTGGCCTTTCCGCGCGACGAAAAAGAGCTAATCCAAGTCCTTGAATGGTGCGACGGCGCGAAGATCGCCGCGATTCCATACGGCGGCGGTTCGAGCGTGGTCGGCGGCGTCGAACCGCCCGCGGACGGAAGGTCACGCGGCGCGGTGTCGATCGACCTGATGAATCTGAGTCGCGTGCTCGAAGTGGACAAGATTTCCCGCGCCGCGCGAATCCAAGGCGGCGCGCTCGGCCCCGCGCTCGAAGAACAACTTAAGCCGCACGGCCTGACGCTCCGCCATTTCCCGCAATCGTTCGAATTCTCCACGCTGGGCGGATGGATCGCGACGCGCTCCGGCGGCCATTTCGCGACGCTCTACACCCATATCGACGATTTCGTCGAATCGCTCCGCGTGATTACGCCCACCGGAACTATAGAGTCGCGCCGATTGCCCGGTTCCGGCGCGGGGCCGTCGCCCGATCGGATGTTTATCGGCTCGGAAGGCACGCTGGGAATTATCACCGAAGCCTGGATGCGCTTGCAGGACCGCCCAAAATTCCGCGCGGGCGCGTCGATTCCGTTTTCGAGTTTTTTCCAGGCCGCAAACGCGGTGCGGCAAATCTCGCAAGCCGCGCTCTACCCCGCCAATTGCCGCGTGCTCGACGAGCGCGAGGCGGCCAATTCGGGGGCGGGTGACGGCAAGGAGGCGATGCTCGTGCTCGCGTTCGAGTCGGCGGACCATCCGCTCGACCCGTGGATGAAGCGCGCGCTCGAATGCTGCGCCGATCGCGGCGGCAAAGTCCCGCCCGGCGCGGAGAAAACGCGCACGGACGCCGAGGCAACGCACGAGGGTGCCGCGGGTGCATGGCGGAGCGCATTCCTCAAGGCGCCCTACCTGCGCGACACGGTAATCGCGATGGGAATGATTTCCGAAACGTTCGAGACGGCAATCACGTGGGACCGCTTCGAGAATTTTCACACCAAGATGATGGAGCGCGCGCACGATGCAGTTAAGCGCGTGTGCGGCCACGGCTCGATCAGTTGCCGCTTCACCCACGTCTATCCCGACGGTCCCGCGCCCTATTACACGATTCTTGCGCCGGGACGGCGCGGCTCTGAACTCGAGCAATGGGCGGAAATCAAAGCGGCGGTGTCGGACCTGCTAATCGAACTCGGCGGCACGATCACGCACCATCATGCGGTCGGCCGCGACCATCGCCGCTGGTACGATCGCCAGCGCCCCGACGGCTTCGCCCGCGCCTTCAAGGCGGCCAAGCGCGCCCTCGACCCGCACGGCATCCTCAATCCCGGCGTGCTAATCGATCCGGAGTGAGCCGAATCTAATCCAAGTTCAATTGCTTGCGCGCCGCGTCGCTCATCAGGTGGGGAGTCCACGGCGGGTCCCATACGATTTCCACCGCCGCGTCCGCGCATCCGGGGATGCCGAGCAGCTTCTCCTGAACCTCATTGGTGATTGACGCGCCCATCCCGCATCCCCGCGCCGTCAGCGTCATCGTGACGTTCACGACGCCCTCGGCGATTGTGACGCCGTAGATCAGCCCCAAGTCCACGAGATTGACCGGAATCTCCGGGTCGTAGCATTCGCGCAGGACCTCGTAAACGACGGCCTCGGTCAATGTCGGCGAATTCTCCATCGGCCTGTCGGTAGTATATAAGAAGGGTTGGCGCTTGCGGAATCGGAACGCTCGCGCACAATCGGAGGCCGGAAATGCCCGACAAGGAACAATTGTACGACGAGGCGATCGACGCCTACGCCGACGACAAATACGACGAGGCGATTGCGCTCTATCGCAAGGCGCTCGAACTCGATCCGAAATACACCGACGCGGTCCACGGGCTGGCGATGTGCTATCAGGCGAAGGGCGACCTCGACGCCGCAATCGAATTGACCAAGCAGCATATCGCGCAGGACCCGGAAGACATTCTCGCGCACACGAACCTCAGCATGTTCCTGCAGAAGAAGGGGATGATCAAAGAAGCCGAGGCGGCCGGAGCCGAAGCGCGCCGGCTGGACTGGAAGCGCCAGCTCAAAGAGGGGAAGAAGCCGTAGGCCCCAAAACCCCTGACGGGTGGAGCCGGCCCCGGGTATTCCCGAGGGGGACTTCCCGCAGTGCCGAAAACGGCGGGCCGCCGTTTTCGGAAAGACAGACGGGAAGCGCGAAACCGGAGCCTGCCCCGAGCAAAGCGTGGGGTGAGGTTTCGCAAAGATTATGATTAAGTTTACCCGGAGCGCGGCGAGCGCGATTGCGGCCCGTGCCGCGCGTCAAGACCTTGCGCCGCGCGCTCGCGCTGACGCAGGAGGAATTCGCCGCCCGTTACCGGATTCCGCTGGGAACGCTTCGCGATTGGGAGCAGGGCCGCACCCAGCCCGGCCAGCCGGCGCGCGCCTATCTCACGGTTATCGCGCGCGATCCTGAAGGGCGTCCACCGGGCGTTGGTGGCCTAGTCTGGCCGCCGCGATTTCCGCTTGGCTGGCTTTCTCCCTTAGCCGCGAGCAAATTAGAGGCGTTCTCGGAGGGTAAAATTAGTGGCAGTCCCGACCTACGATTCGTTTATGTTGCCATTGCTCCGGCTCGCTGCGGACGGCAAAGAGCATTCGCTTAAAGCTTGCGGGATTGAACTGGCCAAACAGTTCAACCTAACCCCAGAGGACTTGGCGCTGCTGCTCCCGAGCGGCAGACATACCGTTTTAGCTAGCCGTGTTGGCTGGTCGCGAACCTACCTGAAAATGGCTGGCCTTCTGGAGATTCCCACGCGCGGGAAAATTCGCATTACGGATGCCGGCAAGGAAGTTCTTAACCACCCCCCGGACCGCATCGACGCGAAGTTTCTCCGTCAGTTTCCGGGATTTGCGGAATTTCAAGCTCGAAGAAAAATTCAGAATGGCGCGCACGATGAGCCGCCTCCAGGGAGTTCCGAGGGCACGCCGGAGGAAATTCTAGAAGATGCCTATCAATCTCTCAGGGAGTCGCTCGCGAACGACCTCTTAAGCCGCGTCAAAGTGTGCTCTCCGCAGTTCTTCGAGAGGCTGGTTGTCGACTTGTTACTCGCGATGGGTTACGGCGGATCGAGGGCGGAAGCCGGCCGCACGGTTGGCCACAGCGGGGACGGCGGCATCGACGGAATAATCGACGAAGACCGGTTGGGTTTGGACAAGGTGTGCATCCAAGCAAAACGATGGGAGAACACCGTGGGGAGGCCAATAGTCCAAGCATTCGCTGGCAGCTTGGAGGGACGCGGAGCGACGAAGGGTGTGCTGATAACGACCTCCGACTTTTCCAAGGAGGCGCAAGAGTACGTCGGAAAGATCCAAAAACGGATTGTCCTGATCGACGGCCGGCTTCTCAGCAAATTCCTCATCGACTACGGGGTGGGCGTGAGTCGGCTATCCGCCTACGAAATAAAGAAAATCGACTCGGATTACTTCGAAGAGGCTGAATAACGCCGGTGCGATCGGCGGGAATTCTGATTCCGCTCTTTTCGATTCGGACGCGGGGCGATTTCGGACGCGGCGAGATCGGCGGGCTTAAGCCGGCGATCGATTTCGCGCTCGCGATAGGCCATCGCATGATCCAGATACTTCCGCTCGACGAGACCGCGCCGGGCGAAAAAAGTCCCTACAGCGCAATGAGCGTGTTCGCAATCGACCCGATGTACATCACGATGCGTGGACTGGAGGGCGTCGGTAACGCCGCGTTGGCCCGCGCCCGCGCGGCAGCGAATGCCACCGCGCGCGCCCCGGCGCGCGATACGATTAGGCGCGCGAAGCTCGATCTTCTGGCGCGCGCCGGGCGCGCCGCGCTCTCGCGCGGCGGGCGTGGCAACGACCCCGGCTACCGCAAATTCGCAACTGCGAATCGCGATTGGCTCGACGATTATGCCCTGTTCCGCGCGCTCAAGGAGCGGTTCAATTGGACCGCATGGGAAACCTGGCCCGCGGAAATCGCGCGGCGCGACCCGGCGGCGCTCAAGGCGGCGCGCCGCAAGCTCGCGGACGAAATCGCGATGTATCGCTATTGGCAATTCATTGCGGATCGCCAGTGGACGGCGATGCGATCCTATGCGCGGGAGCGGGGCGTCTCGATCGGCGGCGACCTCGCGTTTTCGCCCGGCCGCGACAGCGCCGAAGTCTGGGCGAATCAGGAAGATTTCGATTTGAACCGGAGCGTCGGCGCTCCACCCGACGGATTCAATCCTCAGGGCCAGCGCTGGGGCCTGCCGCTCCCGAACTGGGACAAAATGCGCGCGGGCGGATTCAAACTTATGCGCGCGCGCGTGCGGCGGGCGGCGCGGCTGTTCGATTCGATTCGGATCGATCACGTCGTCGGCCTCTACCGCACCTTCAACTTCGGCCCCGATCCGGACGAGGCGGGCGGAGCGTTCACCCCGTGGCGTTACGAGGACGAACTGGCCCAGGGCGAGGAAATTCTCCGCGCGATTCAGGCCGAGGCCGGCGCGGCGCAACTAATCGCCGAGGACCTCGGCACCGTGCCGCCGTGGGTCCGCGAATCGCTCACGCGGCTGGGCGTGCCGGGCTACAAGGTGATGCGATGGGAACGGGTGAACTGGGGCCGTCCCGACGAAACCTTTCTCAGCCCACCGGCGTATCCGGAAATTTCGCTTGCCACCACGGGCACGCACGACATGGAGCCGCTCACGATCTGGTGGCGCGGCGAGTCGATCCCGGAGCGCGCAAGGCTGATCCATGCTTTTCAACTCGATTCCCGCGTGAGCGCGATGGAGATGCTGGCGCATCGCCCGCGCGAAGCCATCCTCGAAGCGCTGTATGCGTCGCCGGCGCGCCTCGTCCTGATTCCGTTTCAGGATCTCTTCGGATGGTGCGCGCGGATCAATCGTCCCGGGACGGTGGACGAGTCGAACTGGGCCTGGCGGTTGCCGCTCGAAATCGGACGGCTGCGCGGCGGCGCGGCCGTCCGGGCGCAAATCGCGCGACTGCGCGAGATCGCAATTCGCAGCGGCCGCTTCGGCTCGTAGCGCGCCAGCCGCGCCTACCGGCGCGACGGATATGGCGGCGCCGTTTCGCCGGTCCGTGAAAATTTACTGCCCTCGCCCACCAGCCGTTTGGAGGGAATCCACACCCGCCGCCGCGAATCGCGGACCGCATACCCGATCGCCGCGGTCCGGGCGCCATGCGCCGCCGCGATTTCCTGAACCCGGCGCGCATCGGCGGGATCGACCACCACGCAAAAGCCGACTCCCATGTTGAAGACCTCGAACATCGTCGCGTCGTCGATCCCGCCCACCTTTTTGATCTCCGTGAAGATCGGCTGGGGAGCAACCGGCTCGTCGATCACATATCCTGCCCCCGCTTTTGCCCGGGAGAGATTCATCAGGCCTTCGCCGGTGATGTGGATGAGCGACTTGATGCGCAGCCCGGCGTCGATCATCGCAAGAACTTCCTTGACGTAAATTCGGGTCGGAATGAGCAACTCCTCGCCAACCGTTTTGCCGAACTCCGGAAAGTAGGTGGACGCGCGCAGTTCCACCTCTTTGAACAGGGACTCCCGGGCCAGCGTCAGCCCGTTGCTATGGATTCCGCTGCTCGCGATCCCCACCACCACGTCGCCCGGCTTGACCCGCTCGCCGACGATTAGGCGGCGCGGATGCACCGTCCCGATGCAAGCGGCGGCCAGATCGAAGCCGTAGCCGTCGCGGCTCCCATGGATCATCTCGCGGACTTGCGCGATTTCGCCGCCGGGGATATTGATCGCCGCCTGCCGCGCGCCCTCGTACAACCCCTTGCCGATCTCGCCCAAAAAATCCGGGTCGGCCTTCTGGACCGCGATATAATCGACCAGCGAAACCGGCCGCGCGCCGACGCAGATAATGTCGTTGGCGTTCATCGCGACGCAGTCGATTCCGATCGTGTCGTATTTTTCCAGTTCCTGCGCGATCAGAATCTTGGTCCCCACGCCGTCGGCCGAGATTGCAATCCCGATCTCCGGCGACAGCCGAATCACGTTGGCAAAATATCCGAGCGGCAGGATCGGCTTCGCCGGATTCAAGCCAAATGTCTTGTTGACCCAGACCGCCAGCTCGCCCAGCCCCGCGCCGCTGCGCTTGCCGAGCGCCTGCACTCCGGCGGCCTCGTAGGTAGCACCCGCCCGCCGCTTCCGTGTCCGATTCGATTTAGCCATCGCTCCGCGCCGGGTCATACCATAGCATCCATCGCCAGTCACGCGGAGAAAGGGAGGCGCTGGCTTCAATGGACAGAGTGGCCCATGGGGATCGATCGGACCGGCTGGACCATTTGGACAAGAAGTGATGGAAACCAGCCATTCACCCCAATAGTGGCGGTCGAGGTTGAGGTGGCGTCATGAAGATTCCCCGCATTAAAGAAGGAACGACGATTTGGCTTCCCTGCCAGGTGCGAAGCGGCCCTTTCCCGGATGAACGGCGGGTTTACGTGAGCATTGGACCCAGTGAATGGTTTGGCTTCGTCAATGTCTCCGAACTACGGCAGGGTCTGCCCGAGGGAGATGACCACGTGAAGGCGATGGTGACTGGAGGCAAGGGCGATCAAGTCACACTGGGAATACGCGGAGCAGCGCCGGCAAGTAACGCGATTCGGGCGCAACGGTCATCGTTGATCTCCGAGTATGGTGCTCAGCAAGCCTGACCTGATCGCGCGAATCAAGGCGGGACTCAGGCGGCCGGACGATCCCGGCAGCCTTTCGTTCCAGCCGGAAATCACCCCGCAAGCGATCCGCCAGTGTTCTATCGACCTTCGCTTGGGACGAATTTTCTCCGTCTTCAAGGATAAAGAAGCGCCTTACATCGATTCGCTACCAGCCAAAACTTTCCCTTGTAGCACACCGGCGGCGGTGACAAATGCGCGGCGTACGGAAGCAAGTTCCTCTCGGCATTTTTTCGTTACTTCCTCAGCGTTGTTGTCATACCCGCCGGCAATTAGGGTCCCAATCAAGCTGTGCCGGCCCTCTCCCGCACCTAGCAGGGTGCGGAAAAATGGCTGAATAGCAAGAACTTGGCTTCCTTTTGGAGCGTTAGGATGGATTGTTCGAGGGTTGGTTTGCGGTTCAGTTGCGCGATCGGGTCAGCGTTGGCGGCGGCGG
>JBOHWK010000182.1:0-9132 GCA_050736715.1 Binataceae bacterium (SeqCode)
TCTCAAAGGCCTTTAGAGGGTCGCGCGGACGATGCGCCCCCCTTGACTTCCAACACAGTCGCTCACCCGCGCCTTGTATTTTCCCTCTCCCGCCTCGTTTTGCGGGAGCGGAACTGCGCAGCGCGAGGGTGGCGCCGGTGTGCGTCAGGAACAGGGTGTACCCATCGCCGCGCGCGAGAAACTTTACGCGCCAATCGGTCTGGCCCCGGTTCGCCTCGAATGTGAGCGGCAGATCACCAGGAAATCTATCGGCGCGCGCATGATTGATCGCACTGGCGGTGCGCGCACGCCCGGCGTTGGCTGCGGAAGAACGCGGGACCGCGGATGCCATCGCGATGGTCAAAATAATCGCGGCCATCGCCGCGCTCGCAAGCACGATCGTCGCAATTTTGAATTTTTCCCCCGTTGGCCTCATCGGCTTACTCTTTCCCAAAGGGCGAACGACTCGAACCGGACACAGTGGTTAGCTTGTACCACAAACGCACCACTAACGCAAGCAGAACACTTGTCTGCACAATACGCCAACTCATCGACTCCGCCAAAATCCGCCCGTTTGCTTCATTTGCTCTCGAACTCGAGGACCATCTCGGTGGGCGGATGCTCCGGATTGGCGGCGAGTTTTTCCAAGAAAATTTGGACGGGAGCGTCGTCCGGACGATTCGTAGCTAATTCACGAAACTCGTTCAACGCGGACGCCGCGGCGCCCGCGCGCAATTTTCCGAGCGCGTCGTTGAAGCGGCGATAGAACGCGGCATCGGCGCCATCGCCGCCGCGGCCCGCAACTTCCACGATCGCAACCGCCTGCTGCTTGCCCTTCACTTTGACCATTCCCAGTTCGCGCGCGAGGAAGCCGTCACCCGCCTCCCGCAATGCGTCGCGGCTGGCGAGCAGAGGGACCTGAAAATGGCGCGTCAGGCCCTCAAGGCGCGAGGCGAAGTTGACCGTGTCGCCAATCGCGGAATAGTCGAAGCGCGATTCGCCGCCGAAATTCCCGACGATCACGTCGCCGCTCGCCACGCCGATCCCGATTTCGAGGTCCGCAAAGCGCGCGTCGGTCTTCTTCAGTTCCGCGAGCCGGCCGAGCATCTCAAGCGCCGCGCCGATTGCCGATCGCGAAGGGTTCTCAAGTTCGTTCGGCGCACCCCAGAACGCCATGATTCCGTCGCCCATCAGCTTGTCCACCACCCCGCCGCTGCGCATGATCACGTCGATCATCGCGGTCATGTAGGTGTTGAGCAGCGCCGCGATCTCTTCCGGCTCGGAGCGTTCCGCGCGCGAGGTGAATCCGACGATATCGGCGAATAGGATCGCCAAATGCCGCCGCTCGCCGCCCAGCTTCAAGCCTTCGCGCGATTCGAGCATCGAGGCGATCACATCCGGATGCAGGTAATGCTCGAAGGCGTTGCGAATCTGCCGCTTCTCGCGCCCCTCCGCGATATAGCGATAGCTCGCAAGGGCCATGTACACCACGATTCCGGTGGCGAGCGGAAAGACCACGCCGATCACGGTTCCGTCCGCCGCGAGCCGATGCTGCGCGTACCAAAGATAGGCGCCCGCCGCGCCCGCCGACACTAACGCTGCCGGAGCGGCCGGCATCCATGCGGCCGCGAGCGTCGCAATCAGGCCGATCGCCATCGCGCCCAGAAGCGCGATCCCCTCCCCTTCCGTATTGCGGCGAAAAAAATCGCCCTTCAGCAGATTGTCGATCGCATGGGCATGAATCTCGACGCGCGGCATGTCGGGATTTATCGGCGTCGCCGCACGGTCGCCAAGTCCGTGCGCGATCGCGCCGATCAGAACGATCTTTCCGGCCAGCTTGTTGGGTGGAATCTTATGGTTCAGCACATCCACCGCCGAATAGTACGGAAACGGATCGGGGCCGCGCCGGAAATTCACCAACATCCGCCCCAGGTCGTCCACCGGAATCGGCACGCCCGCAAGCGATACCTGCGCGACGCCGCCCGGCCTGATCGCCAGCATCGTCGGCGCGCCGCCCGCGGCGACGTCGGCCGCCGCCATGAACAGCGGGATGCAGTAGCGATCGTTAAAGCGCATCGCGGTCAGCACCGAACGGATTTCGCCGTCGGCGTCGGCGTCGATATTGACGAAGCCGAGCGCGCGCGCCGCATTGCCCAGCGATTCGATCGGCGGCAGGTAGGCATCGGCGGCAAGTAGATCGTCCTGGGCGCCCGGCGCCTGCCGCACGATCGTGTAGGTCATCGGGCCGGGCGGCCGGACTTTCGCGAGATATCCCGCAACCTCGGCGGCGCGTGCGCTTTCATGCAGACCGCCGCCGCGAAACGCATAGGCCAGCACGGTAGCGCCTTGCTTTTTGAGGGCGGCCGCGAACGCCGCGTCGTTGGGCGGGCCGAGCGTCGCGGCAATCGCCGTTTCGCCGATTCCCAGCGCCGTCATCCGCGCCGCGATTCCCGCGCGCGCGGCGTCGCCCCGATCCTCCTCGCTAAAGATCACGTCGAACGCGATTACTCCGGCCTTATAGTAATCGCCCAGCGCCGACACCAGATCGCCGAATCGCGCGCGCGGCCACGGCCATTGCCCAAGCTCCGCGATGCTCTTGTCGTCGATCGCGACGATCGCGATTTGTCCGGTGGAAGGAACGATGGGCAGCCGGTTGACGCGGAAATCGTAGGCGATTAATTCAGCGCGCTGGAAAATCCCGCGAAACGCGAAATGGAGCGCGAACATCCCGGCGACGAGCGCCACTCCCGCCCCGAATGTCCGCCACGAAAGTCCGCGCCGGACCCGGTTTCGCTTCGCCCGCGCCATCGGCCCCCCAGCTTAGCAGGCCCCGCGAAGCGCGTGGCAGGCGCGCCGCATCGAATGTCACGGTGGATGGGGCTTACTCGAACCAGCTTAACTGCTTGTACATTGTGATCTGGCCGTACTGGTGCGCGGTGCCGTAGCCCGCCTGCGCGCCGAGTCCCAATTGCCACGGCCGGTAAAAGAAGCCCAGGTCGGGACCGCCCTGGCCTTGCGTGCCAGTGCCTCCCGTCTGGTCCAAGAACCCGCCCGTGTAGAATGCGCCGCCCGCGCCCAGCATCACCATGTACTTCTCGGTCGTCACCATGATCGCCTGAAGATCGATCTCGGTGCTGGTGACTCCGTTCTGGAAATCGTGAATCGTGCTGAACGAGCCGTTGATCGGATGGAGACTGTGCAGGAACCACCAACTCGAGAAATCGCCCTCGATTACGCTCGCGTCGCTGTCGCCCGCATCGTGCCCGCCGGAGAGGTATAGATGCGTTCCGGGAAAGAGGGTGAAATCGACGCCGCCCTGGAACCGGCCGAAGTTGAGGCGCGCCGAATGGCCCGTGCCCGGCGCGAGCGGATTGTCGAATCCGCTGCCCTCCCATAGCTGATAGCCGCTCGCGCGTCCGAATATTCCGAGGTAAGGCGTAAGGCTCTGCTCAAGTTGAACGCCTTGCTGCAAGTCGCCGTACTTGTCGCTGACGTAGCCGCCGCCGAACAGCGTGAGGTCGAGTCGGCCCGGCTGCAACAGTGTGAAGTAGCCGGGATAATAGTTTTCGAAGAACTGCGCATGAGCGGGCGGCGCGATGCCAATCGCGCCAATCAATGCCGCGACGGTGAGCATCGCCGCGAGTCGTGCGCGGACGATTAATTTGCGGATCGCGCCTGATCTCATGCTTCACCTCTGCCGATATCCATCACTCCAGGCCGCATCACGAGCCTGAAGACATTCCTGAACAGACCGGACATGCGGGCGGAGGCGCCCCACCCGAACCCGGCGGCGGTCCCGTGAAGCCCGCGTTTTCGCCGCCCATCGAGAACGCTCCGGTCATCCCCAGCGGTCCCGCGGCAGCCGGCGCCTGTCCGCATGGCACCGTCGCCTCATAGCCCGCCGGCACATCGGCGCCGTTATTGGGGTCGGACGCGCTGGCCAGAACGACAGTGCCCTCGAATACCGCCACGTCGGAGTAGCGGTCACATCCGTCGTAGCCGGGCCGGACCGCGCCTTCGCTGTAGCCGACATCGAATCGCGTGCCGCGCACGGCGGCGACGGCATTCGGAGTATGGACCTGAAAGTTGGCGGGAGCGCCGCCGCTAGCATTCACTACCGAGCGGAGTATCCCGGAGAACAGGCTGACGCGCGTCGGTGCGGCGCCGCCGCCCGAATACTGGTCGAGCGAGATCGACGTCGATGCGCCCAGTTCGAGCTTGCTCCGATCGGACAGGACGATGACGATATGGCCGTCGGCGCCGGTAATTACCCGATCGCTCTGGCTGACCGCCTCCCCCGCCGCCGCAGGGGCCGCGGTTGCGCCAGTTTTTTGAATCTGAACCTGCCCGCTCACGCTGGAGATCGTGCCGGCAGGCGTGTCCGCAACGGCGGCCGGTGCAATGACCAAAGCCGCCATAGCGGCGATTGCGGCGGCGGCGGTGCGAACTGTCATCTGATATTTGTCGTGGCGAGCTCGGCGCATCGAAGGACGCTCCTTACCGTCTTGGCAACCTCTTGTATTCGGCGGCCAGCCTCGTGTCAATCCGTCTCGAAACACGGATTTGACGAAATCCAAGGGCTGCCTAACGCTTGGAGTATTGCGGCCGTTTGCGGGCCTTGTGGTGGCCGTACTTCTTGCGTTCGACCTCGCGCGAATCGCGCGTCAGCATCCCGCCCTTGCGCAATGCCGGCCGGGTGGTCTCGATCGCCACCAAAAGCGCGCGCGAAATGCCGAGCCGGAGCGCGTCGGCCTGCGCCGAAATGCCCCCGCCCTCGACTTTGGCGATTACGTCGTATTTCTCCTTGGTCTCGGTAGCCTCGAACGGCTCCAGGATGCGCATCCGGGAGGTGTCGCGCGGGAAATAATTTTCGAGCGTGCGCGCGTTGATCGTGATCGTGCCGGAACCGGGGAGCATTCTGACGCGCGCGATCGCGCTCTTGCGCCGCCCGGTGGTCCAGATGATGTGCTTCTTCTCCGCCATACGATTTCGAGCCTCGGTCAAATGGTGATTTGGGTGGGTTGCTGCGCGGAATGGGGATGCTCGGCGCCGCGGTAAACCTTCAGCTTGGTAAATAGCCGCCTGCCCAGCCGGTTCTTCGGCAGCATTCCGCGCACGGCATCCTCGACCATCCGCTCCGGCTTGGATTTGAGCAGCTTACCCGCGGTGGTCGATCTGATCCCGCCGGGATATCCGGTGTGCCGATAATAAACTTTGCCCACGGCCTTCGCGCCGGTGAGCCGCACCTGGGCCGCGTTGACGATCACGACGAAATCGCCCATGTCCTGATGGGGGGTGAAGTCGGGACGGTTCTTGCCGCGCAGGATGCTCGCGGCGCGCGAGGCGACGCGGCCCAGCGGATGGCCGCCGGCGTCGATTATCACCCAATTACGATCGCGCAGTCCCGGCTCGCGCGCGATGCTGCGGGTTTGTTCGCTCAGTTTCACTTTCCCTCACCCAATCGTTCAAACGCTTCAAAGTTTGGCGGGGCCGATGGGATTTGAACCCACGACTTCCGACGTGACAGGCCGGCGTTCTAACCGGGCTGAACTACGACCCCACCCGAACCATCCTTTGTTGCATTTTCCGGCGCGCGTAGCAACCGGCGGCTGCGGGCGGGACGATCGAGCACGCTCAGCGCCATTGCGTGGCAACCGGATTTATGCGATTCTACGCTGGCGTAATTGGCAGTCGCATCCGATTTCTCCGGCGTGGGAGGCGCCCCAATGAGACCGTTCGGAAGAAGCTTGCGCATCGCCACGATTGCGATTGTCGCCACGCTATTGCTTGGTGGAGGGATCGCGATCCCGGCATCCACTTCCCCCGGCCAACTCCTCATAATCGGCGGCGACACTGGCGGCAATCTCGTCGTCATCAGTCCCACTGAGGTGCCGATGGGAGAGTTTGCGAATTCAACCAACGCTGTACAGATTTACGATCCGTCCATACCGGGGTTCGTCGCCGGTGACCGCACAACTTATCCGGTCAACGTTGAAGGCGCGTGGGCAACGACGCTACCCAACGGGCAGATTTTGATCACCGGCGGGACCACGTGCAACGGCGCCGGCACGTTCCAGATTGTCTGTAGCGCGCTCAGCACGGCGGAACTCTACAATCCACTAACAAATTCGTTTTTGTCTGCCGGACCTATGGTCCATCCACGCGCATTGGCGCTGGCGGCGCCGATCACCGGATCGGGCACCGATGAGGATGGCAGCGTACTCGTCGCCGGCGGTTTCACCGGACGCATGACCATCAATATCCTGAACTTCTTCTCCGCCGTCTCGATTAGTTCCGGCGGCGGGGCCACCAATAGTGCCGAGATTTACAACTACCCCGGCGGCGGCTTCACCGCGCTAACCAACTCCATGCTGACCGCGCGCACTTCGTTCGTCATGGCGCCGATCCCCAACGATAGCGGCAAAATCCTGATTGCGGGCGGTGACACCGGCTACTTCTTTCAGAATTCAACGAATCGAGCCGAGATTTACACGCCCGCGAACGGTGGCGGGAGCTTTACGGCAACCGGAAATATGACTGCCGGGCGCGAGATGGCAGCCTGGACGGTCTTGGATCCCAACATCGTTACTTCCGGTCCGCTCCGCGGGCAGATTCTGGTGGCGGGCGGGCTCAATGCCACCGGCAGTACGCAAGGTTCAACGCTGGCGACCGCTGAGTTGTACAACCCCTCCTCTGGGACTTGGAGCGCAACCGCCAACAATATGCAGGCGCCGCGTGCCGGTCAGATTCAAACATTGCTTACCAGCGCCGCGGGAGGAGGATGCTGCGCAGGACAGGTATTGATAGCAGGCGGCGCGGATATCGGCGACAGCAATGGAAACCTCATAAACTATACCCAATCGGTTACGAATGAATCCGATATATTCGATGCGGCCTCAGCGTCACCATCGTTTACCACCGGCGGAAACATGGTCGAAGGACGCGCGGGATCGAGCTTTTCCATTCTAACGACCGGATCGGAAGCAGGCGAAGTCATCGCAATGGGCGGCGAATGGTGCAACGGCTCAAGCAGCACCAACGGCGCCTGCTATGAAGCCGGATCGGCGAATGACAAAGCGTCGCCGAAAACGCAGGTCGAGTTGTATTCGGCGAATGCCGGCGGCGGGACTTGGGCGTCCGCCGCGGCAACGATGAGTCCCGACGTCGCGTTCGCTGCCGCGAACGGAATAATCGTGGGGCCCACGCCGTCAGAAACCCCATCGCCGACCGCCACCGTTAGCGCGACAGCGACGATTTCACCGACCGCAACGATCTCGCCGACGCGGACCACCACGCCAACCCCGACGTTAACGCCAACCCCCACGGCAACCACTTCGCCAACCCGAACGGCCACACTGACGGCGACCGCAACGATTAGCCCGACTGCGACGATATCGCCGACCGCGACGGTTAGTCCGACGCCGACTGCGGCTCCTCCGGGGACAATCTATGTGAGCAATCGAAGCGGCAACTCGGTGACGATCTATTCGTCGGGCAGCAACGGCAACATCGCACCTATCGCCACCCTCGCCGGATCCAACACGGGCCTAAGCGGCGCCAATGGGATTGCGTTGGACTCTAGCGGAAACATCTACGTGGTGAATGAGGGTGGCAGCAAGAGCGTCACGGTCTACTCCCCCGGAAGCAGCGGCAACGTATCCCCGGCTATCACGATCAGCGGGTCGAATACGGGATTGAACGCGCCCGATGGAATCGTCGTGGATTCGAGCGGGAACATCTATGTGGCCAATGCGAATGCCAACACGATTACCGTCTATCCCGCCGGTCAAAGCGGCAACGTCACGCCCACCATGCTCAGCGGCTCCAATACGGGTCTTAGCACCCCCGGTTGTCTTGCGATGGACAGCGGCGGGAAGCTCTACGTGGCGAATCAAGGCAACTCGAGCATAAGGATTTTCGCTCCCGGCAGCAGCGGCAACGTGTCTCCTAGTGCAACCATCGGTGGCTCGAATACCGGCCTGGGTCACGCGGTCGGAATCGCCCTGGACTCGAGCGGGAAGGTTTATGTATCGGATTTCGTAAGTAATAAAATCAGCGTTTATGCGGCAGGGATGAGCGGCAACATCGCGCCGATTGCCACCGTCAGCGGTTCTAGCACCGGCTTAAATGGACCCAACGGCATCGCATTCGATTCGAGCGGCAACCTTTATGCGGCCGACATCAATAACAACAGCATTACTGAGTATGGAGCCGGCGCCGATGGTAACGTCTCCCCGGCCGCTACCATCATTGGAGCGAGCACGTTGCTAAATGGGCCGGTGGGGATCGCTATTGCTCAGTCCAGTTATCCGACTCCAACCGCGACCCTATCACCCACCGCAACCGTGTCGCCGTCGCCAACTCTGACCGCGACTCCGACCGCAACAATATCGCCAACGCGAACGGCGACACCGACTGCAACCGCGTCGCCAACCGCGACTATTGTTCCACGAATCGGAGAAATCTTGGTCAGTAATAGATATGGAAACTCCGTGATCGGCTATCCGGCCTCGGCAAACGGGTACCAGATTCCAATTACCGATATCGCCGGCTCCAGCACCGGACTAAATTGGGCCAATGGTATCACATTAGATTCGGCGGGAAACATTTACGTAGTAAACGAAGCCGGAAACAACAACGTCGCTGTGTTTCCGCCTGGTAGCACCGGCGATGTGGCGCCTACTATATCGATCGGCGGCTCTAACACGGGGATGGATGTCCCCGATGGTGTTGCAGTTGATTCTAGCGGAAACATTTACGTCTCAAATGCCAATAATTGGACCGTTACGGTCTATCCTCCCGGCAAAAGCGGAAATCTGTCCCCCATAGCCACGATCTACGGCGGGATAATTAGTCCCGGCTGTCTCGCTATCGATTCGGCAGGGTACCTTTACGTAACGAGTTATGGAAGCATCAGGGTCTTTGAGTCCGGCAGCAATGGCTATGTTTCACCCGTTGCTGTGATTAGCGGTTCAAATACCGGCCTAATTAGCCCACTGGGAATTGCCTTGGATTCCAGTGGCGACATCTAACAGGGTGCGGAAAAATGATCGCTTTTCGCTCCGCACCGAGGTAGATAGATAGGTGACCGTTGTGGGTTGAGGAGGAAGCGGGGATGCGCGGGACGGACGAGCAGCAGAGCGGGATGTTCAG
>JBOHWK010000183.1:0-10239 GCA_050736715.1 Binataceae bacterium (SeqCode)
TCCATCACCGCCGACATCCCCCAGCGCTCAAACTTGCGCCGGAGGCGCCGCATCTGCCGGGCACTAATCCCCAACACCTCGCTTGCCTGGATCCAACTCAACTGCCCGGCGATCGCCTTGGTCATCATAGGCCGAAACGGGGATGCCGCCGTAGTGCGGCTTTGTCGGCGTTTTAGCCGGCAGTTGGGCGCGCTCGAGGCCGTTATAGGGCAAGCTGATGAAGACGCTCGAGAATCCATCGGGTTCCAGAGCCTACTCCGAGCCTGCCAAAGGTGCAGTCCAGGCTCATAGCGGCACGGACGATGCGGCGCGGACGGCCCGGCGTTCGTTCCCGATGATAACTGGCGCTATCGCGATCCTCCTGGTGCTGTCGTGGCAAGGCGAATGCTGGGCCTATATCGACCCCAATGCGGGCGGCTTCCTGGCGCAAACTTTGGCCCCGCTCACCGCGATCGTTCTTTCGTTTTTCTTTTACTGCCGCAAGGAAATCAGACGATTTGCCAAATCCATCCGCGATCGCTGGAAGGGCGCCGTTTCGCCCTCCGCCGCGGACGAGGTTAAGAAATAAGCCGTGGTCCGCCGATGGTGGCTGCTGTTTCGCAGCACCGGTGTAATAACGGTTCTCTTTCTGACGCCGATCCGCGCCCGGCAACTGCACGCTTGGTCGTATTATCTGTCTACGACTGATGCCGTCGCCGAACTGGCGCTGGAGATTTCCGTCGTCCTGTTTCTGGAAGCTGCGGTCGCGGCGTTACTTGCTCTGTTTCTCTCGACCGGCCGCGGTCTAAAGTTGTTGGGCGATCGGGCTGATACCAATTGCGCGGGGTTGCTCGCCTTTGCCAGCACGATCTTCTGCCTCATGTCACTCGCCACGCCGGTCGGCATGGCGCTCATCTTTCCCATGGTGAGTCCGCGGGTCAGTATCGTCCTAATCCTTGCGTTGATCGCCTCAATTCCAATTCTGGGTTGGCGGCGCTCGATTGCGTTACTTAACGGATTCAACCAGTCCTCGCAGATCGTGTTGGCGGCGGCCTGTCCGCTCCTGTTGGTTCTTGTGTTCGCAGGAGGAATCGGATGGCGCGGGTTCGATCCGATGCCGCAAGCGCGCCATACGGAGTCCGTTCCCGGCAAGCCGAACGTCGTATTAATCACGTTTGACGCGTTGACCGCACAGGATATGTCGCTCTACGGTTACCGGCTGCCAACCACGCCGCAATTCGAGCGCCTCGCCAACCACTAGTTACAATTTTGTCAACTTCGTCTCGACGACGGATTACACCACTCCCGCAGTCGCCTCGCTGCTGACCGGCGAGTACCCGTTGACGAATCGGGTGTTCAATCTCAACGAACACCTCCCTTATCGTCATCGCAAGCGGAACATCGCATGGATATTGCGCAGCCACGGTTATACGACCGGGGCAATTGTTACCAATCCGCTTGCACATCCGGTGGTTTTGCGCCTTGAGGATTCGTTCTCGATTCTGCCCCGGCCGCCGATGTCCGCGTGGTTTTCTCCGTCGGACTTCGCTCTCCAATTCCGGCACAGCCTGCTTTTCGACTTCGTCGATGCTTACTTTTTCGACGCGCTCAAAGCGTTCGGCGTTTATTTCAACCGATTCAATCGAGCAGGGGTAGCCGATCCTCGTGCGGTCTTTGGCGCCGCCGAGGAATTTATTCGCGGCGCACCCGCTCCCTATTTTCTGTGGGTTCATCTCTATCCGCCGCACGCACCATACGTGGCGGACCCCCGCTTTTTAGGCCGGTTTCTATCCGGTTCCCAGTACACTACCGAAGCGCAATTGCTCTCCCCTTCATTTCCCGACTGGACGGTCGATCCCGCCGGATGGCAGCGCGCGACGGATTTGCTGAGACTTCGCTACGACGAGGATGTCGCTCAATGCGACAGCGCGCTTGGGGGATTCATTGACTGGATGGCGGCCGGCCACCGGGACGCGAATACGATCGTCATTGTGAGCTCCGATCACGGCGAAAACTTTTCCGGCGGCTTTTGGAGCCACGGATCGTCAGACCTGCGTTATCCCGAAACCCACATTCCGCTTCTGGTTTCGTTGCCGGGTCAAGCCCACGGCGTTACCGAAACTGAAAACGGCGACCTCTCCGACGTGGCGCCCACGATTCTCAGTCTGCTTGCAGTTAAGATACCGTCGTGGATGGAAGGCCATCCGCTCCTCAAGCATGATGGGACACCGCCCCCGCCGCAACCCAGCTTTTCGATGTATCTTGCTCAAGCAAGCGTGTTCAGCCCGCCAACTGTTGGAACGATCGCGGCGAATAGCGGCCCATATCGTCTGGTGCTGTATCTTCCTTCCGGCCACGCCGACCTCTTCGATGTCGCGGATGACCCGGAACAAACCCATGGTCCTGTTGCTTCGGCTCCTCCCGGCGTTGAGATTGAGCTTATCAAGGATATTAGACGACACTTTTGTCACGCACTCGGCTGCGGGCCGCCGGTGTGTCCGTCCGCATCGGGCGTGAAGGCAGCCGACGCGGCGCTGGAATCGTCAATCGCGCTTTCCAACGCGCAGGCTTATTTCCATCGGGGGAATCCCAAGGGCGCCGAGGAGGCGCTCCGCGAACTGATGCAGCGCCAGCCCAACGACCGCGGTGCGCTGCTCGACCTTGGGATGGTGCTGTCCTCGGAGCATCGCTACGACGACGCCATCGCGATCTACCGGCAAGCGGCGTCGGGATTGTCCCATGCGCCGGATATCCATTACCGGATCGCGCTGTTGCTTCATCTGGCGGGGCGCAATGCCGACGCGCGCACCGAGTGCGCAATCGCGCTCAAAGAGACGCCGAACGATCCAAAGGCGCGGGCCTTGATGGCGACGCTCCGCGGTGGAGACGCAAAATAATCATCGCTCTCTGGGCGTAGTGCCACCCTCGAATAAAACCGGGGCGTGGTCGCGGCCGGCGTTCAACCTGAATCTCGCCGCATGGCGAGCCGTCCGCCGCCGCAATCGTGAACCGATCGGCCGCGCCTTGGAATTGCGCTTCTCCCTGGCCGGCAGCGTAGCGGCGGCACTGGCGGTGCTCCAAGACCGGTTGTACCGGCGCCCGCTGGACCAACTCAACCTCCGGCCGCCGCTCTTCCTCGTCGGACATTGGCGCAGCGGAACGACTCTGCTCCACGAGTTGCTCGCCCTCGACGAGGCCTTTGCCGCGCCCAGCACCTACGCTTGCTTCAATCCGCATCACTTCCTGCTCACGCACGATCGCGCGTCCGCCACGGCGCCGGTCTTGCGGCCAACCGGGGACATTGCCGTTGCCCCGTCCTCACCGCAGGAGGAAGAGTTCGCCCTGCTCTGCATGGGCGCGGTGTCCCCCTATGAAGCGTTCATGTTCCCCGCGGCGCTCCACCGGTTGGAAGCCTTGTGCGATCCCGGTTCGTTCGGGCCCGACGAAGACCAAAGCTGGAACCGCGCGATGACTTGGATCTTGAAAGCGACCGCCTACGCCGGCGGCGCGGAAAAGCGGCTGCTGGTTAAAAGTCCGGCCAACTCGTTTCGGATTCGCAGGCTCACCACGCTGTTTCCCGGCGCGATGTTCATTCGGCTGGTGCGCGAGCCAGGCGCGGTTTTTGCCTCGACGCTGGGGCTTTGGCAGAGCATGTGGCAGCGCTATGCGATCGCGGCGCCGCTCGCGCAAGAGGGCTTGGTTGAACGGATTTTGGAAATCCGCCTGGCATTGGAACGGCAGCTAAAGCACGCGCTGCGGGATTTGCCGGCGAACCGGGCCGTCACCGTTCGCTACGAAGATTTGGTTGCCAACCCGTGCGTTACGATCCAGGGATTGTATGCCCGATTGGCGCTGGGCGATCCCTCCGCAATGTTGCCAAAGGTCAGAGCTTACCTGGAGAAAAATCCACGCCGCGCATCCGGTCCGGCTGACCAATGGCGCCAACTGGTAACCGCGCGATGGTCTGAACTGTTCGACGAATCCGGCTACGCGCGCTGATCCGCTGCCTTTATCGCGAGCCGTCAATCTGGTAGCTTGCCCGCGCGCGCCGGGTCATGCGGCGGCGCGATCGGCGCTGCGGTCCGCGAGCAGCCCGCCGAGCAGCCGGTAAACGTCGCGATTCACCACGAGACTCACGTGCAAGCCGCCCACTTCGTAATTCGCCGCGGCGGGATCGGCGCAATCGCGCCAGTTCGCCATCTCGTCGCGCCGCGAATAAATCGCGGTGAACCGGGTCTGGGGCGGAACCGTGGCGAACGCCGCGCCGCGGAATCCGCAGGCGCATTCCGCGGTTCCGCAGTTGGCGGGCTTGCCGTAAAACCGGCGCCAGATCGATTGGCTAAAATGAAGCGCGGGACGGACCTGCGCATTCACGCCCGTCCATCGATCGCGGACCCATCCCGCGCGAACCGGCGATCCCAGTGCAATTACCCGGCTCACGCGCTCGGGATGCTCGATCGCGATCATCCGCGCGATTATGCCGCCCCAGCTATGGCCGATAATCGCCACGCGCCGGTTCGATTCCCGGGCGATTTCCACGACCCGGCGATCGAGAACGGCGATCTCGTCCTGCGGGCATCCCACGTTGAGATCGATCCCGGAAAGATGGGGCCGGTAGCCCGCCCGCTTGAGCCATCGTGCGAGCGGCTGCAGCAGCCAATCGCCGGCAAAGTATCCGGGAATTAGGAGGACAGGGCTGCCGTCCCCCGCCGGGACGCCAATCGCCTCATAGAGCGGATCGCGCAGCAGCGTGGCAAGCTGCCGGGCAAAGTCGATAGCCGCATCGGCGGTCACGCTCAGAATCGCGGGCATGATACGTCGCGCACGGATGCGCTTACCTAATCAATTTTGGCAGAATGAGGGTGATAGGTAAACCCCCTTACCGCCAAAGCTCAATCGCCGCCACAGCCACGCGCGTGCTAAGTTGCCCCATGTTGGCACCCAAGATTTCGCCTAAAGCTGATGAAACTCGCGTGGAAATCTCCGATGGCTGCCGCCTTGGCCATGAGACGTGCCGTTGGCGCGTCCACGGGACGCTGTAGGACGGCTGACCAACCACTGAGCCGGGTGGTGGGGGGCGACTCCTCGCGCGATTGGGCGGCGGCGACGCGGCGTCGGGCGCGTGGCTGGCGGCGATTCTGATCGTTACCGCGCTCGTTTACAGCCGTTGCCTCGACAACGGCTTCGTAATGGACGATTCCTATACGATTGTCCACGATGCATACATTGGGAGCTGGGCCGCTTTCTGGAGATTGGCATTCCACGGGCAAGGATGGTTTTGGGACCATTCGGCTACCAAACCTGGCGATTGCAACTATTATCGTCCGCTACCAAACGCTTGGTGGGCGTTGAATTTTCACTTATTCGGACTCCATCCGACCGGATATCACGCAACCCAAGTGGCGCTTCATCTGGTTGGGGTAGTGATAGCATTTCGCATTGCATTGGCTCTGTCGATGGACCGGCTGATTGCGCTGCTGTCCGCCGCGTTCTTTGCGTTGATGCCTACCCAAGCGGAAGCGGTCGCGGGCATTTATGCGTTAAATCCGCTGCTTAGCGGTGTCTTTCAACTTGGCGCGTTCGAGGTTTACCTTCGGCATAAATCAGGCCCGGTCCCAAAATGGCGAATGGCCGCCATCTCCCTGTTACTTTTTGGCGGCGCGCTGTTGAGCTATGAAAGCGCGGTGGTATTTCCAGCGCTCATCGCGGCTCACGCATTTATCTTTGAAGAAGGCCGCAGTGGCTGGGGTGGCCACAATTTTGCGGCGCGCTTGCGCGCAATGCTCATTGCCGCGTTGCCGTATGCGCTCGAAGTTGGGGGGTATTTATTAGTGCGCGCGTTGGTGCTTGGCATGGCTGTTCCCCACATGAATCACCGTGCCCCGCTGTGGTGGGCCGCGCTCGTGCTCGCGATTTACTCTCCGGAGTTGGTTGCGGCCGACGCGATGGTGTATGCGATGCCGTGGCGGATGGGTCCCCGCCATTCTATGCACTTTGCGCCACGAATTTCAGAGCCGGGCTATTATTTGCCGGCCCTTGCGCTGATTGCCCTGTGCGCCGCGGCATTCTTACTGTTGAGGCGCAATCCGCGCCGCGAGTTCTATCTGTTCAGCGGTGCATGGATTCTGGTCTCTTTGTCGGCAGTCTTGATTCCCGCGCTGGCATTTGTCCCGCGGACCATCCCCGCCGCCGATGCCAAACTTTTCCCCTACTTGGACCGGTATCTGTACCTGCAGTCGTTCGGCTATTGCCTGCTGGCCGCCGGGATCGCGGCCGATTTTGCCCGGGGCGGCAAAATGAGAGCCAAAGCGGTTTCGATCGGAATGGCCGCTATCCTGCTGGGTTACGCGGCGCTGACTTTCCATGAGCAACACTTCTGGCATAGCGACGCCACGGTACGGCAACGCTCCTGGGAGCAATCTTCCCAAAACGATCCCGGGATCGATTCGGCGATGCACAACGATCCCGACGCGCACACGATGGCGTCCGCAATCGCACTCCGGGGCGCGGCGCTTTCGCACCGCGCCCCAATTCAAGCGCTGAATTTAGCCGGGCGGCCGCTTAGTTCAACTGCCACAGCGAGCGGGCCGCGTGAACCGACCGCTTGATGAGCTTCTTGCCAAGTTCGTGCTGCGCGTCGAAAATCGGCTCGAGCGGGGTCTCCTTGGCCCACTTGGTGGCGCGAGCTTGCAGATTGAGCGCCTCGTTGGCGACCTTCTCGCTGGTGTCGATGTACCACGCGACGGCCTTCTTCGCGTTTTTGGCGGTGAGGATTTCGCCCACGTTTTCGCCGAAGTTGTCGATCGCCCCCAAAATTCCCGAATTCTTTACCGTGCTCATTTTTCTCCTTGCCGCCTTGCGATATTTCCGGTGCGCGGCGCGCCGCGCGCCGTGGCGCTCCACCGCCTGAGCGCCGTCGTGGATGCCGAAATGTTCTCCGTTCGATGTTGCCGTGTCAGCCATAGTTTTCACCTCGCCGTTTTTGTCTCTCGCAACCTCAACATACTCAGAAATCGAAATCATACGCAAGAGTATGAAAACGTCCTTTTTCGGCCTGCCAGCCGACACCATGGTAGAAGCTATGCTAATGATTTTAGCGAGTCAAGCATTAGAAAACCTTACCTAAAGCTGCCGCCCGTAGGCCAAAAGCCACAACTTCCTCAAACTTGGCGGTACGAAGCCGCTCTTGCCCTTGGCGGCGACGCTCCCGCTTGTGGTACAAAGCCGGGGAGGGATCCGCCACGATGCCATCGGACAAATTCGTGACCGCCAATGGTCTGCGACTTCATTACCTCGATCATGGCGGCGAGGGCCGCCCGTGGCTCGTCTGTATCCACGGCCTGACCGGCAATGCGCACAATTTCGATGCGCTCGCTCCGCACCTCACGCCCAAATTTCATGTGCTCGCGATCGATGTGCGCGGGCGCGGCGACAGCGAATGGGGCGATGGCGCCGATTATCTTCCGCAAAATTACGCCGCCGATCTGGCCGGGCTGTTCGGCGCGATCGGAGTCGAACGCACGAGCCTAATCGGAACCTCGATGGGCGGGGTCATCTCGATCATGTACGCCGGCGGATGGCCCGATCGCGTCGAACGGGCCGTGCTGAATGACATCGGTCCTGAGATCGACCCGGCGGGAATCGCACGAATCCAAGGGTACCTCGCCGAGACGCCGGAACGCTTCGCGGACATTGGCGAAGTGGCGGCTTACTTCAGAAAAAATTACCCGCCGATGGCCAAGCTGCCCGAAGCGGTCCTGCGCGGCGCCGTGAAATGGTCCGTTAAGCCGGGGCCTGAAGGCGGCCTCGTCTGGAAAAGCGACCCCGCAATTCGCCGCCCCGTGCGCGGGCGCGCCGGCCAGCAACGGCTCGATTTATGGGTACCGTACGCGAGAATCATTTGTCCCGCTCTGATCGTGCGCGGCGCCGAGAGTGACATTCTTACACCCGACATCGTCACCCGAATGCGCACGGTGCTGAACACCGCCGAATCGGCCGAGATTCCGGGCATCGGCCACGCGCCGTCGCTCAACGAGCCGGAATCGCTCGCCGCAATTGAAAAATTCTTCGGCGTGTGAAGAGCGCCATCGTCACGCCTGCGGCTTCTGCTCGATCAGTTCGATCTTGTAGCCGTTGGGATCCTCGATAAATGCAATCGGCGAACCGCCATGCTTCATCGGACCCGGCTCGCGCGTGACCTTGACGCCTCGCGCCTTCAAGTCGGCGCAGGTTTTGTAGATATCGTCCACCCCGATCGCGATATGGCCGAACGCGTTGCCCACGTCGTACTTCGAGGTTCCCCAATTCCACGTCAGTTCGATGACCGCATTTTCTCCCTCGCCGCCGTACCCAACGAAGGCGAGCGTGAACTCGCCCGTGGGATAATCCTTCTTGCGCAGCAGCTTCATTCCGAGCGTGTCGCAGTAAAACTTGAGCGACTCGTCGAGATTGTTCACCCGAATCATCGTGTGCAAAATCCGCATGACGCAAGCCTCCTCCATCGTTCCCGCCGCGGTCAATCGCGGGGCCGCCGCGGCGCTTGCGGTTTCGCGGCGGCGGCGGCGATTCGGACCACGCGGCCGGAGCCGTCGCGATGGATCGCGTGTACGAATCGGATCGGACGAGGCATCGGCGACGGCGCGGCTGCCGTGCCATAGCGTTGCAGCAACTCGGCCCGCGACATCCAGATTTCCTCCGGCAGCACCTTCAGCGTCCGGCCACGAGTGAGCCGGGCCACTCCCGCGACGTTGTAAAGCGCGAGCAACCCGTTCATGAACAGCCGATCGGCCCGCGCCCGCCATGTGGACGCCACCGCCATCCGATGGAACCCCAGCCGCGCGGAAGCCGCCCCCAGCATCGTGGTTCCATGAATCGCCTCAACGCGGGCGTCGGATTGCTCCACCCAGGCGGCAATCGCGGCCATCTCGGCGCGCCCGGCCACATAGATGGCGGCGCTCCGGCGCGTGAATTCCAGCACCGCCTGATTGTCGCAATGGATTTCCAACAGCGCCGCGCCGCGCTCGATTCGCGCCGAATCCGGCAATTCGAAGGGTCTCCCCCGGTGAGTGGTCAGGCGGACGCGGAGCAGGCCTTTCGGCGAACTGGGAACGACGAACGTGGGCCACATCCACAGCGAAAATCGGTCCCATAGCCACCATGCGGTGAGCAGGCCGCCAGGCACTCCTGGCCTCGCGCCATGCGCCACAATCTTCCAAAATATCGTGCCGAACCTGGAACCGTCGTTTGTCGGCGCCGCAGTAAGCGGCCGGCCCGGCTTCGGCGCTTCCTCCCGCCGGTGCAAGAAGCTAAATCGCGCGGGTGAAGGGCGCGATCCTGCGGATGATAGTTCTCGCAAGCCCATCCTCATTGCGGCACTCCTTCCGCCGAGGGCTTGCTCCCGCGAGTTGCGCGGAGGCTTTAACTTGCTTGACTCTCGCGAGAGCGCTCCGGGCGATGGTCTCGAAGTTCCAGACAACTCTGCAATCGGGCCGGCGAACCATCCCGAGCGCGGAACCCCAACTCCTGAACCACGATTCCTTCGGCCTCCATCGTCCTCCGCTCTTACGATCATGTTACGCCCGCGTTCCGCTCCGCGCCAGAATCGCGGCGATAACGATATTCCGCGCCGCATAGCCGATCCGCGGTCTGTTGCGAACAATTAAAGATGTCCGTGTCATAAACAATTAAGGATGTCCGCTTGATCGGGGTCATGGGATTGCGGTCGAACACGTTAGATCGCCTCCTGAGATTGGGTTGGGGGTTGCGGGGATAAGAATTTTTTCGTCCGAGCTCTCATCGTGAATTGGAGCGCGGGCGGAAAAATGGGGAGTTTGGGGCCGCGTCCGCCAGTGCGATGCAGCGGCTGGGACGGCGTCTGTTTGCCGGCCCAGCGGCTGCGCACTTGCGGCGCGCTCCCGATTGGCGGCGGGGTGGAGGAGTCCGCCGCAGGGATCGTAGCGGGCCAGCAGGCGGCCCTGATAGCTGACGCCTAAAGTTGTGTCGTGGAACTGGTGGACGGTGACCGGGCACCGCACGAAGTGGGCGCGCTGGCGGGTGGCGGGCAACTGCAGGATGAGCCGTTGGAAGGTGACGGTGTTGTCGTTGCGGACCCCTCGCTCATGCTGGCTGGACAGCCCTAGCAGGGTGCGGAAAAATGATCGCTTTTCGCTCCGCACCGAGGTAGATAGATAGGTGACCGTTGTGGGTTGAGGAGGAAGCGGGGATGCGCGGGACGGACGAGCAGCAGAGCGGGATGTTCAG
>JBOHWK010000184.1:0-27061 GCA_050736715.1 Binataceae bacterium (SeqCode)
ACCTCACCCTGACGGCGAACACGGCGAACAACGAGTACTCGATTGTGGGTACGACCTGTCCGGCGGCGCCGGGCGGAGTGGGAACGCTCGCGAGCTGCACGATCACGGTGGGGCTGACGCCGAACGCCGGCGACACGAGCGGGACGATGCTCAACGGGACGCTGAGCATCTTCGTAAACTCCTTGACGGGCAACAGCGGTGCGGCGCCCAGCATGGAACAGGACATCCCGCTGACGGGCACGGTGATGTAGGGGCGGGGGCTGAACGCAAGGATTAAATGATTGCCATGGGGCGGCGCGCAGACCGGGTTTTGCGCGCCGCCCGCGCGGCAGGATTAGTGCAACGGGTATCGATTTAAGGAGTTAAGGAGAGTTGGGAAAATGCGAGAATCGCAACTGAAAAAGACAATTCGGCAAAGCGCGGGCGTCGCGGCGGGCCTCTTGGGGTTGGCCGCTCTGGTTGGAGGGATTGCGTTTTGCGGGACTGCCGCCGCGGCCACCGTGACGAGTTCCCCGCAAGTGAAGGTCTGGTCAACTCAGGCGGTTCCAGGGCTGACCGCGAGTCCGCAGGCTTTGAGTGGCGGCGCCACGGCGTCGGCCGGCGGCTTGAATTTCGGCACGGCAACGGTCGGCGCGGCCAAGCAGATTGGAATCGCAATCCGCAATACGAGTCGGCAGAACGTGCTTAAAATGTCGAATTTTACCGTTTCCGGCGGTGGTGATTTTGCCATCTACGGGAACGGATGCGCCGCTGCGAGCGGAATCGCGCCGGGGACCCAGTGTGTCGCTACTCTCATATTCAGCCCCAGCCATTCCGGGTCGATCGGAGGCAGCCTATCCTACCAGGATAATAGCACCGGCGGCGGGCGGACGATTAACCTGACCGGGACCGGGGAATGAATCCGGGTTGCTTGGGCGATTGGCGTTAAGTTCAGGAAATATTCAGGAAATATCGAGGATCGCAGTCTGAGGGGAGTTTAGAGCTTCATGAAAAATGCAACCGGAAAGATTAGAGTGGGTTTGACCCTGTTTCTCGGCGGTGTCGCGCTGGCGGCGCTGGCCTTCGTAATGTCGAGCGTGTTGCGCGCGGCCTCGCCCACCGGATATTGGCCCTTTTTTCAAGGGAGCGTGGCGCATACGGGACTTTCCCCCTACAGCACCGCCTCGACCCCGAACCACGAGCGCTGGGCCACCATTACGAGCGGGATCATGACGCAGGTTCAGGGGTCGCCGATTATCGACGCCGACAGCAATGTTTATGTGAGCACGGGTGCGGGCGGCGGCGGCGTCATTTACAGCTACAGCCCGACGGGCGGACTGAACTGGTCGGTCACGCCCGCCGCCTCCGGCGACAATATGCTGGGCGGCGGGTTGAGCAACGACGGCAGCACTCTCTACGTTTCCGATTTCTCAAACTTCATTCTCTACGCGTTGGATACCACGACCGGCGCGACGAAGTATTCGCTGGATACCACCACAATCGGTTCCGGACAGGGGAATAGCATCTCCGAACCGACCGTCGGGAGCAACGGCACCATCTACATGGGCGACTTCGGCTGCAACCTCGACGCGATCACCGACACCGGCACCGCACTGGTCCAGAAGTGGACCATTGTGCCTACGGTGCCCTCGACCGGCGGGACGGCGGTTTGCTCGATCGCTGGGGATCAGATGAATGCGGACGTCTCGATCGACAGCTCCGGGGACCTGTATGTCGGCGACAGCGACGGCGATTTCTATAAGTTCACCGACAACGGGACCTCCGCGACCGAGGATTGGGGCGTAACGGTGTCGGCGGGCCAGGAATTTTACACGGCCGCAATCAATGGTGCGAATACCGCGCTTTATTCGGCGTCGATAGACGGGAATGTCTACGCCCTGAACACCGGGACCGGCTCCGTGAACTGGAAATTTAACGTCGGGAACGGATTCAACAGCGGCTCGAACACCGCGGTTGGAATTGGACCGGCGGGAACCATTTACTCCGGGGGCGCTTCCGGCTACCTCTACGCGATCACCGACAACGGGACGAGCGCGGCCTCGGTATGGGGCGGCGGCCCGTGCTCGAGCACCGGCTGCACGAGCGTGCCGCTGGGCTATTCGCCGACCACGCCGGCGAGCCACACGATATTCGAGGCGCCGCCGGTGGTGGGACAGGACGGGACGATCTGGATCGGTAACGACGGCTCCCTTACCGCCAACACCGGCCACACCGGTGTGAATCCGGCGGCGGATGAGTTCTATGCGATTACTCCGGACCTGAGCACGCCAGGCTTCCTCGGCGCCACGAACGTGGCGGCCGGCTGGCCCTTTGTCTTTACCAGTGCGGACGGATGGAGCACGGGAGCGGCGATTCTATGGGACGGCACGGTTTATGTGTACGCCGGCTCGAACCCGCTGTACGCATTGAACAACGCCGGCCCCGCTGCGACCCCGACGGCCACCTCCACGCCAACGGCCACCTCGACCGCAGGTGCGACGCCAACCGCAACCACCACGGCTACTGAGACGGCCACGCCGACGGCAACCACTACGGCGACTACGACCGCGACCGAGACGGCGACGCCGACGGCGACCACCACGGCCACGACGACGGCCACTGAGACGGCCACGCCAACGGCGACCACCACGGCCACGAGCACGGCCACTGAGACGGCAACGCCGACAGCGACCACTACCGCCACGACCACGGCCACGCCGACCGTGACCGAGACGGCGACGCCGACGGCGGCCACTCCGACCGCCACCACGACCACGACGCCCACGGTGACCGCCACGGCTACCGAGACGGCGACGCCGACGGCGACCATTACGGCGACTACGACGGCCACCGAGACGGCGACGCCGACAGCGACCACCACGGCGACTACGACGGCCACTGAGACGGCGACGACAACCGCCACCACTACCGCGACGCCGACCGCGACCGAGACGGCTACGCCCACGGTGACCACGACGGCGACGGTGACTGCGACGCCGACCGCAACCGAGACGGCTACGCCCACCGAGACGGCGAGTCCGACGACCACGGCGACGCCGACGGTCCTTGCTACGACCAGCTTCACCTACAGCGCGTCCTATACGAGCTTCTATCCATGCGCGGTGGGCGACACCTGCACGGCGGCCCCCGCCACGGGACAAGGGGCGAGGGATGTGACGATCACCAACACGGGCACGAACCTCGGCTACATCAATAGCGCTGTATCGAGCGACACGGCTCACTACAACGTGACGAGCAACGACTGCCCCGATACGACGATGACCGGCCTGCCGAATGGCCAGCACTGCGACATTGTGGTGAACTTCAGTCCGACGGCGGTGGGCAGCGCGCCAACCGGCCAGTTGGAGATCACAAGCAATTCCGCAGGGACGCAGCCGAGGAACATAGCGATGGTCGGCACCGGCATTGGCGACGTCGCGCTGAAGCCTGCGCCGACGGGCTTGGTGTTCAGTAACATCACGCTCGGAAACACGCAGACCCTGTTCGCGACGGTGTACAACTACACTGGGGAGACGGTCACGCTGAGCGCGGCGTCCTTCAGTGGGACCAACGGGAGCGATTTCACCGCCTCGGGCGGGACCTGCGGCGCTTCGCTGGGAGTCGGCAGCCCGATGGCGCCAACCACTTGCACGATCGGGGTGGTCTTCACGCCGACTGCGGTAGGGACCGAATCAGGGACCTTGAGCGTACCGAACAACAGTAACACCGGCACCGCGACGCTGCCGCTGAGTTCGCTGGCGACGGTTCCGGACTTGGTGTCCGCGAACGTGACGTTCGGGACGACTCCGGCGACCGGATCGGCCCTGAATAGCTTCACGATCACCAACCTGTCGGCGAGTAACTCGCTGTCAACCTCGATCGCGAGCTTCAGCATCACCGACTTCACCGATAACGGGACCGGGACTTGCACGGGGACGCTGGCGCCTTCGTCAAGCTGCACCTACGTCATCAAGTTCATGCCGACGCAGGGCGGGAGGCGCACCGGGACAATCATGGTGAACGTCGGTAACGATCCGTTCAGTCCGCGCAAGGTGACGGCGCAGGGAATCGGCGAGTTGTCCACAGCAACGCCGACCGGGTACAACTTCGGCGCAATTACGGCGCTGAATTCCAGTACCCCCGCCACCTTCACGGTGACGAACAACGAGCCGCAGGCGCTCACGCTTACGGCGCCGGCGCTGAGCGATTCAACCGATTACGCGGTTACAGGCGGCACCTGCGGCGCTTCGTTGGCCGGGACCTCGAGTTGCACGTATCAGGTCACGTTCACCCCGCTAACGGTCGGACTGCATAACGGGACGCTGACGATCAACACTTCCGACACCCCGCACATCGTCCACCTGTATGGGAGCGGAAAGTAAGCCGGTACGGCGCTAGTATCAACTGAACGCAACAGAACGCCCCGCTTGGCTTCGAGGCCAAGCGGGGCGTTTCCTTTTTCCGGGAGAAATGCCCCCAACGAGTTGCCACCGCCATGCACAGGACGGCGGCGCGTGTGCGGCCGGTTCGGCTTTAGATTCGGACGGGTAGAGCTTTGACGCCGCGGAGGTTGAACATCCCGCGGACTTCCAGTTTGCCGCCGGCGAGCGCCAGATTCGGGAAACGGGCAGCCAGCGCGGCGATGGCGATCCGCGCCTCGGCGCGGGCGAGGTTGGCCCCCAGGCAATAGTGAATGCCGCCGCCGAAGGCGAGATGATCGTTATCGCGGCGGGAGATATCGAAGCGGTCGGGGTCCGAGAACCGATCCGGGTCGCGATTGCAGGCGCCGATTATCACGATTGCGTGGGCGTCCTTTGGAATCGTAGCGCCGGCGACCTCCACCGGTTCGGTGGCGCGCCGGCCGGTGGCCTGAACGGGACTATCGTAGCGGAGGCATTCCTCGACCGCGCTATCGATTAGCGCCGGGTCGCGGCGCAGCTTTTCGAGTTCAGCGGGATTTTCGAGCAGCGCGCGCATCCCGTTGCCGATCAGATTGGCGGTGGTTTCGTGGCCGGCGACGAGCAAGAGGACGATATTCGCGAGCATCTCGGCGGGCGTGAGGCGGTCGCCGCTCTCCTCGGCGGCGATCAGCGCGCTCACCAGGTCGCCGGCGGGCTGCTTGCGGCGCGCCTCGACCAGCGCGGTCAGATAATCGCGCGCCTCCTCCATCGATTTCATCGCGAGATCGATTATCGCCATGTCCTGAGCGAAGTCGATCAGCGGTGCGAGGTTGTTGGCCCAGCGCCGGAACATGTCGCGGTCGCGCGCGGGCACGCCGAGCATCTCCGCGATTACGATAACCGGCAGCGGATAGGCAAATTCCTTGATCAAATCGATGTCGCGGCCGGGCGTAAATTGCGACAGAAGTTGGTCCGCGATTGCCGCGATTCTGGGGCGCAGCGCCTCGACCATCCGGGGCGAGAAGGCCTTGCTGACCAGCCCGCGGATGCGCCCGTGAGCGGGCGGGTCCATGAAGAGCATCGTGAGGCCCATTACTTCGCGGGCGGCGCGAATCGCTTCACTATCCGATAATTGGGCCGCTCCCCCCATGCGAGCGATATCGACGGTGAGGAAGCGCTTATCGACCAGAATCGCGCCGCCCTCCGCATGGCGGGTGACGAGCCAGACGCCGTTGGGGGTGGGCAGCACGGGCGCGATCGCGCGGAGCATCCGATAGATGGGGTAGGGATCGCGGCGCAATTCCGGCATCGCGGAGCCGAGCGCGCCGAGATCGAACTTGAGCGGCGCGCCGGGAGTGGGAGTATCCGCTGCCATCGGCGTTAATCTACGCCAAGTTCGGAATCATACGCAAGAGTATCATAGGACCTATGCGACCGATGGGACAGAGAGGAGAAATGCGAAGGCGGGTGGCCGCGCGGCCGCGTTGAACGTGCGGCGAGCGCCGCTTAGCGGGGCGGCGGTGCGGCGGGCGATTCGGCCGCAGCGGCCGGTTCGCCCAAGGCGGCGCGAATCGCGGTCAACAGGGCGGTCTTCTTGACCGGCTTGGCGATGTGGGCGTCGCATCCGGCGTCGAGCGCCTTGCGCACCGCCTCGTCCAGCGCCGAGGCGGTAAGTGCGACAACCGGGGTGCGCTCGCGGCCGGCCTCGCGCTCGAACTCGCGGATCGCGCGGGTGGCCTCGTAGCCGTCCATGCGCGGCATTCTGATGTCCATCAGCACCAGGCCGTAGCGGCCGAGCTTGAATTTTTCGAGCGCGGCGACGCCGTCTTCCGCCTCGTCAATCGCGTATGGTGCGTCCTTTAGGAAGGCGCGGACCAAAAAGCGGTTGTCGGGAGCGTCGTCAGCCAGGAGGATTGCGCGCGGGCGCGAGATAGCAACGGTGGCCGGCGCGCCGTTGTGGGTTCCGGAGGCTGGAGCGTGCATGGAGGAGGCCGCGGCGGCGGGCGGCTGCCGGCGGAGCGTCCGATCGATCATGTAGAGCAATTCGGCGCGTTTGACGGGCTTGACCAGGTAGGTGTCGATTCCGGTTTCGTGGGCGCGGACGCGGACGTTGCTCAAATCGTCCGAGGTGAGCATCAGGAGCAACGGCTGGCGGCCCGCTTTTCCGGCACCGCGGCTTCTGAGTTCGCGGGCGGTGTCGATGCCGTCCATCCCCGGCATCCGGCAATCGAGCAGAACCAGGCGATACGGCTCGCCGCGCTGGAGCGCGCGATCGCATTGGTCGATCGCTTCCTCGCCGCTCTTGGCGCAGGTGACAATCGCGCCCTGCGAGGCGAGGGTCTCCTGAAGGATGAGCCGGTTCGCGGCGGTATCGTCCACGACCAGGACGCGGAGGTCCTTCAACTGGGCGCCCGCGGAGGCCGGAGCGGTGGCGTCGGGTTCGGGCGGCAAGCCGAATTCGGCGGTGAAGGAGAAGGTGCTGCCCTTGCCGGGTTCGCTGCGCACCGAAATTTGGCCGTGGTGCAATTCGACGAGGCGCTTAACAATCGCGAGGCCCAGCCCGCTGCCGCCGAATTTCCGGGCGGTCGAGTAGTCGGCCTGGGTGAAGGGAGAGAAGATCGAATCGAGCATGGCGGCGGAAATCCCGATTCCGGTGTCGGACACGGAAAATTTCAGGATCGCGGGGCCGCTCGCGGCGCGCGGCACGGCCATCTCGACGGTGAGCACGATTTCGCCGGTCTCGGTGAATTTGACCGCGTTGCCAAGCAGATTCAACAGCATTTGCCTGAGCCGCATCGGATCGCCCACGATTCGCTGCGGGACGCCGGGAACCACCCGGACGGCCAATTCGAGGCGCTTCTCGTGCGCCCGGATGCCGACCGTGTCGGCGGCCTTGTCAACCGCCTCGCGCAGGTCGAAGTCGGTCTTTTCGAGGTTCAGGCGGCCGCTTTCGACCTTGGCGAGATCGAGGATGTCGTTGATCAGATCGAGGAGCGCGGCGCCGTTGGTACACATTATTTCGACATATCGGCGCTGTTCGTTGTCCAGCCGCGATTCCCACAACAGGTCGGCCATCCCCAGAACGGCGTTGAGCGGAGTGCGGATTTCGTGCGACATCGCCGAGAGAAATTGGGACTTGGCCTGCGACGCCGCCAGCGCCGCCTCGCGTGCTTCGACCAGTTCGCGCTGGGTCTCCTTGAGCGCCGAAATGTCGCGCGAGATCGTGACGCAGCAGGGACGTCCGCCGAGTTGAAGGACGATCGCGGAGGCGAGGACCGGATAGGGGCTGCCGTCGCGCCGCTTGAAGCGGACCTCCAGGTTACGGACCACGAGATGAGTCTTGAGCCCTGCGATGAATTTGGCGGCTTCGCCGGGGTCGTAAAAGGGATCGAGTTCGCGGGTGCGCTTGCCGATTACTTCGTCGCGGCGGTAGCCGGTGTGCCGGAGATACTCCTCGTTCACGTCGATGAAATTCCGCCCGGCGACGTCGCTAATCGTCATCGAATCGAGGTTGTAATCGAAAAGCTTGCGGAAGGTCTCTTCGCTCTGGCGCAGTTTGCGTTCGGTTTCGCCGCGTTCGGCGATAATGCGCTCGCGCTCGGCGATTTCGGCTTGCAGGCGTGCCTGAGACTCGTGCAGCGCCCTGATTTGCTCCGCAAGTTCGATCCGCGCGGCTTGAAGTTCGCGCTCAAGCTCCGCGACATGGCGATTATCGGCAGTCGCGCCCCGCTTGGGAGGCATTAGTTCGGGAATCGAAGGCTCGGCAGCCAGTTTTTGCATAAAAAGCGCCAAGAAGTTGTCGTTTTTTATACAAAAGCTACGATTTAAGTAAGCAATTAACGTTCCGGTGGCTCGATTTGCTTGGCTAACAAAAGCCCCTTATTTATCAGGTACTTAGCCGATCGAATTGCGAGGGCTAAACTCCATCGATAATTCTGCGGTTGCGATGTAGCATGGCTGCGACTAGGAATGGCAGCGCCGTCAACTCCCGCTTGCGAAGCGCCATCGTCCCATTAGCAGAGATGACATAGCCGATAAACGCTTTTAACTCGACGATTCGCTCAGCGACACCGGGTCACGATACCAGCGTGGGACCGTGGGGATCGCACCGGCGGGCTTGAGTTTTTCGTCCATTTTGATAGAGGCTAGATGACAGGTAACGATCGCCTTGCACCAGCCTAACGCCTGTTAGATAATAAGGGCCGGGGCGGGCAAGAGCGCAAAATCAGGAGAAAAAAATGGGACGAAAGGTGTTTGTAATCGGCGTCGGCATGACCAAGTTCGAGAAACCGGCTTCCAAGGCGTGGGACTATCCGGACATGGTTAAGGAATCGGTGGGCAACGCGCTCAAGGACGCGGGAATCTCCTACGGGGAGATCGAGCAGGCGGTGGCGGGATACTGCTACGGCGAATCGACCTGCGGCGAGCGCGCACTGTACCCGCTCGGAATGACCGGGATTCCAATCTACAACGTGAACAACAACTGCTCGACCGGATCGACGGCGCTGTTCATGGCCAAGCAACTCGTGGAGGGCGGAATCGCCGACTGTGCGCTGGCGGTGGGCTTCGAGAAGATGGAAAAAGGCTCGTTGGGCGCCAAGTACGTGGACCGCACCAATCCGATGGACAAGCATTTTCAGGTGATGGTCGAGGCGCGCGGCTTTGCGAAAGCGCCCCCCGCGCCGCAGATGTTCGGCAACGCCGGCCGCGAACACATGGACAAGTACGGCACCACCGCGATGCAGTTCGCGAAGATCGGCTGGAAGAACCACAAGCATTCGGTGAACAACCCCTATTCGCAGTTCCAGCAGGAATACAGCCTGGAAGAAATCCTGAACGCGCCGATGGTTTACGATCCCCTTACCAAGCTCCAGTGCTGCCCGACCTCGGACGGCTCCGGCGCGGCAATTGTGGCCAGCGAGGAGTTTGTGAAGAAGCACAACCTGCAGAACCAGGCGGTCGAAATCCTCGGCATGTCGATGGCGACCGATTTCACCAGCAGCTTTTCTGAAAAGAGTTGCATCAAGATGGTGGGTTACGATCTCTCCAAGGCCGCGGCGCGCAAAGTCTTCGCGCAGAGCGGGCTGGGGCCGGAGAATGTCGATGTCGTCGAATTACACGATTGCTTCTCCTGCAACGAATTGATCACGTACGAGGCGCTCGGCCTGTGCCCCGAAGGCAAGGGCGGTGAGTTCGTCGATTCGGGCGCGAACGACTACGGCGGAAAGGTCGTCGTGAACCCTTCCGGCGGCCTCATCTCGAAGGGCCATCCTCTCGGCGCGACCGGCCTCGCGCAATGTGCGGAGCTTAACTGGCAGGTGCGCGGCCAAGCCGATAAGCGGCAGGTCAAGGACGCGAAGGTCGCCCTCCAGCACAACCTTGGGCTGGGTGGAGCGGCGGTGGTGACGATGTACCGCAAGGCGCAGATCGCCTAACTGCCACGGACGGCGACGGTTAATTTGCCGGCGGCGGCGCGCGCTTCGATTCGCGCCGCCGCCGGCTTTCCCTTTCAAACAGCTATCGGGCGTAATCGGTGCGGAGCGAGGCGAGCGCCTCGTCGCGGTCGGTGACCATCGTGCCCCGCACCCAATCCCAGAACGGAACGGTGACGTTGAAATTGTAGCGCTGCATCAGGCGCGGATCGTGATGGATCGCGTGATGGCGCCGCAGCACGCGGACCAGCCATAGCTTTCCAATCCGGCTGTCGTGCGGCAGATGATACGATAGATGGAGCCATTCGTAGCTCACCGTGAATCCCATCGCGGTCGCCAGATAGAGCAGCGCAATGTTGCGGAATCCGGCGGCCCAGATGAGCGCCGTCACCGGCAAGAGCGTCACGAAAATCAGAAATAGCCCGTAGGCCGGAATCAGCACCAGCGCGAACTCGCGCCGATTGCGCATCGCCATGTCGTCGGTGACATAGATCATGTGATGCTCCGGCGTGTGGCGATCGTAAAGAATTGCCGCCGGACGGAACCGGCGATGGAGCAGGTCGCGATGAATCCGCCATTCGTTGGCGTTGGTGATAATCCACGTGATTGGGATCGCCAGCAGCTCGAGCCACGTCACGTTCTTGAGCATTGCAATCGCGGTGACGATTACCGCAAGGCCGAAGGCCGACGGCACGAAGAAGTGCAGCCAGGGGTTGTACCAATCCGGCAGGCGCGCCAGCGCCGTGGCGCGATTTTGGTCGCGCTTTTCGAGGGGAAGGGATTCTTCCAGCGGCGCAATGTATCCGGCGGCCATAACCGCAAGTTACGCTAACACTGGTTAGGAAAAAATTCCATCGCTCAGCGGGCGATGGTTATCAAAATGGCGCCGTCGGCCGGGACGGTCACCGGCAGCGCCGCCTGATGGCCGGAGAAATTCAAGGTCGAAGAGGTTGGTGTCAGCGTCGCCTCGGCGATCGGCAGGATGCCGGTCGAACAATCGAACTGCCGCATCGTCACCTTGTGCGCGCCGTTCTTCAATCCGGTGAGTGTCAGCGTGGCATCGAGTTCGGCACCGCCGTCGCCACAATAGGGCGCGCTCTGGTCGAGGGGGCTGTACGGGATGAAGTTGTAGATCAGAACTGTCGCCGCATGGGGGCCGATCGAGGCGATCAGGTTCTGCGTGTAATGGCTGAGATCGGTATCGCCCGTTGCCTCGACCTCAACCCGGCGCGGCGCCAGGTCCCGCCACATTTCTATTCCGTAAAGGACGGGGCGCGCCCCGTCGTCGAACGTGAATATTCCGAAATTTCCGGTCGTGGCGCTGTTGGCGCTGCCGTCCGCCGTATTGTACCGGCACGATCGGTCCAGCCCCGCGTCCTGCATCGAATGCATCGCGGCTACCTCGAAGGCGCCGTCGTAGGCGGTGGACATCCGCGGATCGTAAAACGAGTTGACGTTCCATTCGTCGATCCAGAGTTTGGGGTGGAGATCGGTGCGCTCGGCCAGGTAGGGCGCAATATAGCCTTGGACTTGCCGCGTCAAATCGCCATAGATGTCCGCGGCGAGGGACGGATCCTGGCCGGTCAGCGCCAGGTAGTTGGCGTAATAATGCCACGAAATGAAATCGACCCGCAGGTCCGGATTACTCACCGCGTCGGCCATCACGCCCTCGATGAAGTTTTGATCGTCGATAAAGGTGGCGGGGCCGCCCAGATGGAGCGTCCCGCGGCGGAGGTGGAGCTGCTTCTCGGCGGCGAGGAGCGCCGCGTTGCAGTCCTCATAAATCGCCAGGTAATCGGACAGTTGCCCGTCGAAGAAAATCGGCAGGTCTGGCTCGTTCCAGACCTCGAAATCGCGCGCTTTGAACTTGCGATAGACGTGGACCATCATCGCTTCGACCAGCGCCGAGAACTTCGCATGGTCCGCCGGCGGGCATATATGATTGCCGAAGCCGTTGCCGTTGGAGGCGACGCAGGCGGGAACACCAAGGGGAGGCGGCATATAGTCGATAATCATCAGCGGGCGCGCATGGACCGCGAGCGCCTGCTCGATGCGCTGATCGACGGTGCAGTAATTGAACGAGTTGTCGGTTGGATTGTACAACGGGCCGGCATTCGGATTGTCCGGGCAGCCGGAATCTTCAAAGCCCACGTCGGCGCGGATGAACGGCGGCCGGATGTCCTTTTGCACGACCTTATCGACGCCGGGCAGGATGGCGCTGTTAACGCCGTTGACGAGGCCGAGCAGATTCTTGTTGATTCGCTCGCCCGGACGAATCGTCCGATCGAAATGGACGGTTGCCGTCAGCGTCACCGGTTGCGCCGCCGCGATCGCTGCCGACGCCGCCAGTACGCCGGCGATCACCGCCGACGAAAACCATAGCGGGCCAAGCCTCAAGTTGATGTTCCCAATAGGTTTGCTACGTCCGCCGTATAGGAAAGTCAACCGCCGCCGGGATTTTGGACCTCATCGCCGCTGCCTGCCCAGCGGGAGCGGGCCGATGTTGCCGGCGTGGTCGATCGCGCGCACCGCGTAGTGGTTCATCCCGTTTTGGTGCGGCACGACGATTGTCTCCTGCGCGCCGGGCGGCTGCGGAACATTTTCCACCGGAATTAGCGTCGCGGAAGCTACGCTGTCCTGCGTGATCGGTTTCCTTGCGGCAAACACTTGGTACGATGCCGCCGGACCGTCCGATTTCCAGTCGTCGCCGACCGCGGTGAAGGTCAGGGTATCGTTGCCGTGTTTATGCGAAACCTTCAAATCGTCGATGGCCGAGGGGGGCCGCGTGTCGTCGCCGTAATGTCCCGTGTTCCAATCGTTCTGATGCCAATGCCAGGCCTCATGGTTCGCCGAAGCGAGGCCGGGAGTTTGATAGACGTGCAGATAACCCTCGCGGGTTGTCAGCGCGACATCCACCGTTCCAGCGCCGGTCAAATCGCCGACGGCCGGCATGCCGATCGACCATCCACCCGTCCATTTCGGCCATCCGGGTATCGGTTGTCCGGTCAGGCCGTCGAAGGCATGCACTGCGGCGGAATCTGTGGCGATCACGATATCCGGATGGCCGTCACCCGTGACATCGGCGATCGCAGGCGCGGCGAGAAAGGCCATCCCCTGAAGCTCCTGCGTGTACTGCGGAAGGTTCGCCCCGGTAATTGCATCCCAGGCCGAGACTGCGGGCCGCACGCGGATGCCGAGCCCGGGCGTATCGTTGATGGCGCTCAGGAGATCGTAGGCCGCCACGCCCGCCTCGACATATTGCGGCGTGGAGCCGCCGAGCAGGTTTCCCACCGATGCCGAACTCGTCAGGTGAATGAGCGGAGAGGAGTCCTGTAGCGGCGGCTCGGCCGGCAAAGACGCGAGAGTTTCCTCGGTGGCGAGATTGTTGTCGAAGAAGTCGATTAGATAGTTGGGGCCGATTTCGGGGCTGGCGATTCCGATCGGTCCCGACGGTCCCGTGAGCGAAGTGGCGGTCTGTACCCCGATCGTGACGAAGTCGGTCGCCGAACCGTAGGCCTGCTGGAGCGTCACCATCGTGATTGGGAAGCCGGGCAGTATCTGTCCGGTGGACGAGACCGCCGTGGCGAAGTTGGTGGCTAGGTCTCCCTGGACCGTGTCCTGAATTCCCACGAACACATCGGGATGGCCGTCGCCGTCGATATCGACCAGCGTCGGCGTATTAACCACCTTGGGATCGTGAGTATAAGTTCCGGTGTGGGGGATTGAACCGGAAGGAATATCGGCCACATCCACGCCGTTAGTCCAGCCCGGGACCGGAGTGCCGTCCGGCCGCCATGCGTATATCTTGCCGTCCCACGCGCAAAGAACAATATCGAGTTGCCCCGTGCCTTCGAGGTCGCCCAACGCCAGACCGAGGTATGAGCCGGTGGTGGGATTGTACGAATCGGGAGTATTGGGCGGCGGCACCGATTGGCTTTCGACGCTGCGGTCGGTTTCCAGCGGGAATCCCGCCTTGAGTTGCCCGCTTCCATCCCAGGCATAAACCAATCCGTCGGCGGTGGGCGCCACGATATAAAGCTTGCCGTCGTGATCGAGATCGCCCACTGCGAGCGCCCCGGAAATCGCATCGCGCGGCAGCGGGATTTCCTTCGATTTCCACGCCGGCGCGTTTAGGTAATTTTTCGGGTAGGAGGGATCGACGCCGCGGGCGAGGCCGGTATAGACCGGGAAGCCCGGCGCCTCGCTGCCGTCGGGGCGAATCGCGTGAACGCTGCCGTCGGAGCCGGCCAAAATCATGTCGAGCGTGCCGCTCCCCTCGATATCGGCCATCGTCACTCCGGCCTCCAGCGAAGTCCCGAAGTACATGGGAAATCCCGGCAACTCGGATGCATTATGGCGCAGGTGGAATACGCGCCGATCCTCGCCCACGAGGCCGTTGTTGTCCGTGACGACGACCCGGATCGTTACGTCATATTGTTCGATCGACAGCCGGTCGGGGGTCGGCGCGGTGTAGTCGCCGCTCCAGAAAGACGAGGGTATCTGGCTTAGTTTCAATTTCGCCTTGATCGGTTTCGGTTTTTTGCTCCGCCCGTGAGCGATCGTGACGAAGGCGTTATCGAGCGGCTCCGGGCCGAGGCCGTATTGCACTTGCCAGGAGTAGGACTTGGCGCGCTTAGCGGCGACGTTCGCACTGACCGGCAGCGATTTCGTCACCGTGGGGTCGACTTCCTGGTACCAATTGGGCGACACGATATCGGAGGTCGGCGGAATTTGGCCTTCATGCACAGCCTTCATCGCCAGATACAGATTCGGCCGGCCATAGCCGTATTGGATGTTGAATTCCGCGCCGGACAATGCCGGAAAGCAATTTGGGCAGGGCGTGACATTGATCGGCGAGGCGGTCGAGCGCACCACCTGCATGACTTCGTTCGCGTCGAGCGGGAAAGCGATTTGCGCCGCGTCCGCCGCGTCCAGCCCCGCGCTAATCACCATTGCGGCGACCCCAGCCTGCGTGGGAGTGCCGCTCGAGGTCGAACCGTCGCCGTTGGGGACGCTAAAGAGCGCATGCGGCCCGTAGGAGGTCAGCGACGACCGCGAGCGAAACGTCACCGCGTTGCGATCGTTGGGCGACGAACCGCCTCCACGATTGCTCTGGTCCGACACGATCGAATTGCCGGGCCATACGTGCGGAAACAACATCCCTTCCGTGTGGTCGGCCGATTCGAAGTCGTTGCTGGCCCATACCACCACGACTCCGTGATCGTAGGCATACTGCACCGCGCCAATCATCGCGGGACTCTGGCCCAGCGTAGCCGACGTCACGTCGATAACTTTTGCGCCCGAATCGACCGCGAATGCGATCGCCTCCGCGATCCGGTCCGGGCGGTCGATCGCTTCGTCGCCCGCCTTGATCATGAGCAGGCGGCATTTCGGGCAGACGCCGACGCTCGAATAATCGTTGTTGCCCTCGGCCGTGGCCTGTCCCGATTCGTCGTCGGAATGGCCGTAAACGCTGTTGTCGGTCTGCGGATCGTTGGTGTCGCGGTAGAAGTTCCAGCCGGAAATGTCGTCAACGTAGCCGTTGTGGTCGTTGTCCTGGCCGTCGCTGAACGCGACGATCAGGTCCTCGGCGGTGATTCCGCCGGCGTTGGGATGCAGCCGTGTCGTGACGCGGGGATCGTTCGCGTAATCGTCCACCGTGAGTACGCCGTCGCCGTCCAGGTCGTAGCTTTTGTCCGGCTCGAGGCATCCCGGCGAAGAGCCGGCCACCGTCGAACCGCCGGCATTCTCCGGCGCCGGCAACTCGCCGCAATTCAGGTACACCTTGCGCCGCAGATCGCGGGCTTCACCGATACGCCAATTTATTCCGCCTTCGATGTAGGTGACCGTCACGTCGCCGCGGCCCATCCCGTAGGCCTGCCAAGCTTTGTTCTCGCTCATTCCCGCCGCATTCTCGGGATCGACCGCGTTCGGCGCGCTTTGCGGGATGCAATCGTAGAAGTACCAGTCCTCCGAATTGAAGGTCAGGTTGCCCATCGGATTCAGTTCGGCGGGCGCGTAGCTGGGATCGTTGGTGCCGAAAATCGAAGGGGTGCAGAAATTCGTCGCGGCATCCGCCACCACGACAAATGGGCCATGCTCCTGCGCAGGCATTGCCAGCCAGCAAATCAGCACTCCGAATGCGAAAACGATCGCAACCCGTATCTTTCCCATCGAGAGCATTCCTCCTCAAGCCAAGGCGCATCTATTCGGCCGGAGACGGAAAATCATGCTCGCCGGAAATTAACCAGCGTGACGCGACAGAATTCCCCAAATCCTGTCGTTTCCGCAGCTTAGTTTCGCCGCCACAGCCGCCCGATTCCCGCATCCGTCCGTGCAAACAGTGCGTTCACATCTTTCTAACCGGCAGGCAACAATGTCAAGGGAGCGAATTGCGCCAATTTGCACGGACGCCACCGAAAATCTCAACGTGGCGTGATGGCGATTTTCGCGAACAACCCGTTGTGGTCGGAGTAAGGATCGTCGCGGCCGCGGTTTCGGATCAGCTCGAGTTCGCCCGATGCGGCCCACGCCGGTGAATTGGCGGCCACGAGGTAGTCGATCCACTCCTGCCGCCCGTCGCGCCAATCGAAAATCGTCCCGCAGCCGGAGCGTTCGCGCAGGTCAACGGTTAGATCGGTCCCGAGCGCCGCAATCGCCGAATAGAGCGGCTCGCGCGGATCGGTATTGAAATCGCCCGCGACGATCACCGGTGCGGCGCGATCGAGGTTCGCGACAATTCCACCAAGCTCCGCCAATTGCGACTCGCGGACGGCGGCGTAGTCGATTCCCGGATAGGGCGATTGCATATGGGTGTTCACGACCGTGAACCGATCGCCGCCGCGCTCGAAATTCAGCACCAGCGCGCCCTTTCCGCTAAGCCCGTCGCCCTCCCAGAATTTCCATGCGGGTGCGCTCGACGCAAAGGCGTGAAAATCGGGCGGCCGGGTGAGACGCCATCCGCTCCCCGTGCGCGCGAATCCGAGTAATCCGCCGCGCGGCCGGTTCATCCGGCCTGATGCGAAGAAGGGGGTCCACTCCGGTTGCAGCGCGCGGACGAGCCGTTCGGTCTCCGCGGCGCGCCACGCCTCCTGGAGCATCGCGATCTCCGGCGACAGTTCGCGAATTTTCGCGGCTACTCGATCGATCCGGCCGGTCAGGTCTTTCGTAATCGGCCACGGCAGCCCGTGCAGATTCCAGGTGAGCAGGGTAAGACGGATATTATTTTCTGTGCGGGCCGTCCTCGTCATTTGCCGAATAGGTCATATAGGACCTATACGACCGATTCGTTTATTGAAAGCCGGATGGGGAGTGCTTTTTAATTTTTATCAGTGGCGTCTTCCCGGGCATCTTCCCGCCCGGCGGGAACGATTTCCCCGCCACCTGGTTGCCGTTCCGGGTTGGCCCCATCGCCTACAGCCGCTTCGGCGGGGCGCGGCCCCAGAATGCGGGCCAACTCGTCTTCGCCGATCGTTTCCTCGCGCAGGAGCGCCTCGACCAGCCGATCGAGCCGGCCGCGCGCGCCGGTAAGGCAGTGCCGGGCTTGGCCGTGGGCGGCTTCGAGTAAATGTTGAACTTCGGCGTCGATTCGTGCCGCGGTCGCCTCGCTATAATCGCGTCCCTGCGAAATCTCGTAGCCCAGAAACGGCTGCTGCTCGTCCGTTTTGAAGGCCACCACCCCCAGCTTCCCCATTCCCCACCGCGTTACCATTCGGCGCGCCAGCCGGGTCGCTTCGAGCAGATCGTTCTCGGCGCCGGTGGTAATCTCGCCAAAGACGATTTCTTCCGCGGTTCGTCCTCCCAACAGCACCGCCAGCCGCGCCTCCAAGTACGACAAGGACAGGTTGTGGCGCTCCTGTCCGGGGAGCTGCTGGGTCAATCCCAGCGCCTGGCCATGCGGGACGATCGTGACCTTGTGGACCGGATCGGCCTCGGGCGTAAGCCAGGCGACGACGGCATGGCCCGATTCATGGCAGGCGATCACGCGCCGTTCGGAGGGATCGATCAATTGCGGCTGCGCGGCGCCGAGCCGGACTTGGTCCTGCGCTTCCTCGAAGTCCGCCATCGTGACGGCGGCGTGATTGTGCCGGGCAGCGGTGAGCGCCGCCTCGTTGCAGAGGTTGGCCAAATCCGCGCCGTTCATCCCGATCGCGCCGCGTGCGAGCACGCCGAGATTCACGCCGGGGTCAAGACGCAGCTTGCGGGTATGAATCTTTAAGATTCCCTCGCGCCCCGTGCGATCGGGCAGGCCGATCACGACCTGGCGATCGAAGCGGCCTGGCCGGAGCAGCGCCGGATCGAGCACGTCGGGCCGGTTGGTCGCCGCCAGAATTATCACCTCCGTCCGCGGATCGAAGCCGTCGAGTGCGCCGAGCAATTGATTGAGCGTCTGCTCGCGTTCGTCGTTGACGGTGCCGACTCCCGCGCCGCGGCGCCGGCCGACCGCGTCCAGTTCGTCGATAAATACGATCGCCGGCGCGGCCTCCTTCGCCTGCCGGAACAGATCGCGGACGCGGCTGGCGCCGACGCCGACGAACATCTCGACGAACTCGGAGGCGTTGATGCTGAAAAAGGGCACTTCGGCCTCGCCCGCGACCGCACGCGCGAGCAGCGTCTTGCCGGTTCCGGGAGGACCGACCAGCAGTATGCCGCGCGGGATGCGCGCGCCCAAGTCGTGATACTTTTTCGGATGCTTCAGGAAATCGACCTCTTCCTGCAATTCGGCTTTGGCCTCATCCGCTCCCGCGACGTCGCTGAAATTGACTTTGGGCTGGCTGGCCGAATAGATGCGGGCCTTGGTGCGCCCGAAGCCGAACATCCCCGAACTCCGCCGCGACATTCCTCCGCTCAGCCACCAGAACACTCCGAACAGGAGCAGCAGCGGCAACCATCCCAGCAGGAAATCCGAAAGCCAGCCGCTCGACGGCGAGGTGACATTGACTTCGACTTTGTGCGATTCCAATAGCGGCATCAGGGTTGGATCGCCGATCGCTTGCGGAAAGGTGGTGCGGAAGGCCGTGTATTTGGACGGTGGCTCCGCCGCAACCATGGGATGCTCCGGCGTCTTTTTTTCCGGCGCGAGTGCGCCGGGCTTTTTGACGGAGGCTGGCGCCGGCTGGGCCTTGGCCGTTGCCGCGGCCACCGCTTCAGGCGGGGGCCATAGGATTGCCTGTGCGAAGTCGCCCGTGATTCCGTCGCCGGTGATATCGACCTTGGCGACGTTGTTCGCGCGCACCTGGCCAAGAAAATTGGAGTAAGGAATGTCAGCGGTGGGGTTGGTGCGGTTCCAAGTTGACCACAAATTCCACAGCAGTAACACTGTGACCGCCAGCCAGAACACCATAAAGAGCGGCGAAATTTGCGGCGGTTTCTCCGGTCCCTTGCCCTGAGGTTTCCGTTCCTGCTCCGGCATATTCGGGCGCCGGCGCGCCTGATGCTGACTATGGCGCGCCAGCCCGGCTTCCGCAACGCGCCGCCGGGAAGCCGAGCGAGGCAATCGAGCGCGGCAAGACCCAGCCCGTGACGAACAGGCCGGGTCCCGCCGCAGCTTTTGGAATTTGAAGGACGGGGCCTAAGAATTACTTCTTATTCTTAATTTCGACCACGATCGCTTCGGCGGGCCGGTTGCCGATTTCGGCCACTCGCTTCCCGCCCGGCACCCATACCGGATGCCCCGCCACGCGGCGGACGTCCGTAACCTTTCCGTTGGCGCCGACGTGCTTCACCTCGTAATTGGTCAACGGAACGACCACCGCATCGCGCAATTCGTGCGGTTCGGTCTTATCGTTGGCATTGACGTTGGCGCGCAGCACGCGGACCTCGGAATTCTCGAAGAGCACCTTGAAATGGCGCGGGCTGGGAACCTTGGCGCTTTGCGCAAACGCACTCGGCGCTACCAGGCATAGGATCAATGCCGCCAAAGCAAAAGTTCGTTTCATAGGAATCTCCTTTTCGGATTTGCGACAGATATGGCATTTTCCGGCGGGCAACGCCAGACCGGCGGATGGCGGAGGACGCAGTCCGATTCGAGGCGCTCTCTGTCAACCGTCAACCTGTCAACCGGTTGACACTTGAACGGCGGTTGACGACCGCCATTGAAAATCAAACGCTGTCATCTGACAGGATGCGGAAAAACTCGGAAAACACCCGGCTGAGCGATGCGTAGGCATTTGTACAGTCACGAAGACACGCCTTGGCTCGGCGGTTTCATGGGTCAAAAACCCTTTTTCCGCAACCTGCTAAACACCGCAAGTGAGAGACGTCAGTAAATCGCGCGAGCGCTCGTCCCACTTTCAGAGTTTTAGAAGTCTGTAATCTCCGATGAGGTTTTCGGTGGCGACAGGGATGCGGAATGATATATTGGCCTGCAAAGGCGATAAAGGAACATCCCGATGGACGTGCGGAAATCGATCCTCGCGCCGGCGTGGCAAAGCCGCGGTATCGTCTTCATCCGGCTTGTGCGCCGAGCTGAAGGACGCCAAGGCGCTGCTCGACCAACTAAACGCATGGCCGGTGCGGTCTGCACCGGGCTGATATCCTCGCTCCCAGAGATCTCTATTCAGGCTCTTGGAGCGACCCTAATTGTGCAAGCTCCTAATGTCCGATCAGCGTGAGTGTCGCGTTAAATCCGGATGCGAGCTGTTAGTTTACTTGCTCGGCCCGCCGCTCAACCTTTCGCGCAAGCAGGCGAAGCACCTGCTCAGGTCAAAGAGTGTGACGGTACGCGGCAAGGCGCAGGTCCGGCACGATACTCCGTTGCACCCGGGCGATATTGTGGAGATTGCCGCGCGGCGCCCAGCCGCCGTTCAGTCTCATGAGCGCGGTGGGCTTCGCATCGTGCACATAGATGATGCGATCGTCGTGATTGACAAAGCTGCCGGTCTGCTTTCGATGGGATCCGAGCGCGAAAAGGAAAAGACCGCGCATCGGATGCTCAACGAGCATCTGAAGGCTATCGCGAAATCGCCGCGCCAGCAAATCTTCATCGTGCATCGGCTCGATCGGGAGACTTCCGGGCTGATGGTTTTGGCGAGGAGTGAATCCGTGCAGGCCGCGCTTCAGCGTGATTGGAAGAATGTCACGAAGAAGTATCTCGCGGTCGTGGAGGGCACGCCCGCGAATGCGCAGGGAACGCTGCGCGACAAACTGATCGAGAGCAAATCGTTCAAAGTGCATCGCGTGGAACGAGGCGGCTACCTGGCGACTACGCGCTATCGCATGATCGGGAGCTACGGCGGGAGATCGCTACTCGAACTGACACTGGAGACCGGGCGCAAGCATCAAATTCGCGTTCAGCTCGCGGCCATGGGTCATCCGACCGTCGGCGATCGGAAATACGGCGCTAGAACCGGACCGGTGCGGCGGCTCGCGCTCCACGCGTGCGAGTTGAAGTTTCGCCATCCAGTCTCCGGCACATTGATGGAGTTTCGCAGCGAGTTGCCGAGCCCATTGCGCGCGCTGATCGAGACTCGTCGACAGGCACGACCTGTTCCTCGTCAGCCTAAGTCGACCGGAAGGGCGTGATTGAGGAAGCGAGCGGCGACGTCCTGACGGTTGTTGAGATTCGAGGGGAGGCCCTCTTTGCCCGATCAAGAGATCGGGCTGGTTAAGAAGAGGCCGCCATGAGCATCCCAACGCTCTATCCAACCTTGGCCAGGATCGAAGCGCCGATCAGGCCCAAGATGCCGCGGCCGACGAAAGTGGCATCATGGCCGCTGGTTGCGGCTTCTCCTAAGTAACAAAATTCAGACCGCCACCTTCCACCTTATAAATACAAACCTGTTTCTAAATGGATGTGTCGCGACTCCTGTCGCGTAACCCCGCTCAAAACCCGATCCACGCGAAAAAAAGTAACTTCGTTGGCCCCCGACGACCAGAAGCGCTCCGTCTGTCGGCATCGCCATGAATCTAGGCTATTGCCAAGAGTTCGAAATCACCAATGAATTCGTGCGGATCAAGTTTTGAGGAAGGACAATCCGCCCCGAGCAGGCCACGTATGGGCGAACACCGGCCGGAAGCGTTCGGGCCCTGAAGCGAACCGACCTTCCTTCGCACAGAGAGGATATCGATCAAATCGAGCGACTCCGGCCGGGGCGCGCTCTCTCTGGTGCCCTTGGAGCGGATCAGTGCCACGCCCCGCGCGGATTTGCCGCCTTCTCCACTTTGTAGGTCGAGATTACAGACTGACTGGCGGAGAGGGAGGGATTCGAACCCTCGGTCCCGGTTGCCCAGGACGCCAGATTAGCAATCTGGTGCCTTCGACCACTCGGCCACCTCTCCGCGCGGCGGAATCACGAATTTATGCGCTGTTGGCCTTGGGAGCAACCGAATTTCTCCGCACCGGGAGCCGTCCATCGGACGCGGCGGCGCGAGATGAGCCATGCGGGCGCAAAAGCCGTCCCGCCGGCGCAGGATCGCCGATTGATTCGCATCGCGCGGCGCGGACAAAATCATTCGATGGCTAATTCCGTTCAGCGCGCGTTCGATATCGCCGCGGAGGATTACGATCGCGCCCGCCGCCGGCTGATTCCCGGCTTCGACGACTTCTACCGCGCGGCGATCGATTTGCTTCCCTTCGAACGCGATGACGAGTTCGACGTGCTCGATCTGGGTGCCGGCACCGGATTGCTTTCGGCGCTGGTTGCCTACCGCTTCCCCCGCGCGCGGATCGCGCTGGTCGATATTTCCAACGAGATGCTCGCGAAGGCGCGCGAGCGGTTCGCGATGGGCGGTGCGCGGTTTCGCTTCGAGGTGAGCGACTACACCGCGGCCCCGATCGCGGGCCGCTACCGCGCGGCCGTGTCGGCGCTATCGATTCATCACTTGTCCGACGAACGCAAGCGGGCGCTGTTCGGGAAAATTTACGGCGCCCTCGAAGACGGCGGTGTCTTCGTCAACGCCGACCAGTTTCGCGCGCCCTCCGATGAAATCGAGCGGCGCCATCACGCGCGATGGCTGGCGCTCGCGCGGGAGATTGGAGTGGAGGAGGCCGACCTGGCGCAGGCGCTCCAGCGGATGAAATACGATCGCGCGGCGACGATCGAGGACCAGCTCGAATGGATGCGCGCGGCCGGCTTTCGCGAGATCGATTGCGCATACCGGAACCTGATTTTCGCGGTGTACGGGGGCCGCAAGCGGATCACCGGCTGAGCAAGCGAACGGCGTGCTGGGCGGCGGCGCGAAACGGCGCGCGCGGGCTGAATTGGCGCTCGCGCAGGCAGGCCTCGGTGAATTTGATCGCGTGCTCGTCGCCCGACGCGATCGCCCGATCGGCCAGGCGATGGTCGCCCTCGACCTGTGCGGCCGGAGTTTCGCCGGGACTCGCGCGCGTGCCGTAGCGCGCGTAAATCGCCGCGGAGGACTGCCATGCGTAGCGGAGCGCGTGGGCCATCGTTGGTTTGCGCACGAATGGAATCATCGGGCGCAGCGCGGCAGGCCCCGTGACCGTGTGAATGAACGCGATCGCGCTGAGCGCCGTGCGCGCGTTGGAAAGGAACAGTTCGGCGAAGGTTCCGGTCAAGTCGCCGATGAACGCCGAAGCGTCGCCTCCCGCATCGACCATGTCCAGCGTGTGCGCGAACGGCTCAAAGCCGTTCAACTGAACCAGCCCGCCCGCAATCGAGACCCGAAGGCGGCGGCGCCACAGCGGAAGCAGTTTCACCCACCTGATCGCTTCGGACGGCCGCGCCATCCCGTGAGTGCGGGAGTGATGGCGTCCGGGCAGCACGGCGAAGCTCGCGGCCCAGTAGGCGAGCGCATCCGACAATTCGCGCCGCCGCGCGGGGGTGTCAGAATCGGCCAGCGCGCGCACCGCGTGTCCGGTGCGAATCGGGCCGTGCGCGGCCACGGCGGCGAAGCCGGGCGCGAGCCGATCGAGCCATCGATCGAGCACCTCCTGCCACGGATGCTCCTCCAGTTCATTGTCGAAATAGGCGGTCCAGTCGCCGATTCGATCGATGCGGCCCAGCGCGTCGCGCCAGTTCGCGGCGCGGACGGCGGCGCGAGTGCCTTGGCGGGGGCCGAGAATCTCGCGGTAGCGCGTCACCCAATCGAGCACCGCGTCTTCGCGGCCGAGCGCGCACATTGCCTCCGCCGCCATCGGCCCGTGATTGGAGAGCTGGCCCTTGGTTTGCGGCCCATAGGGGGCGAGGATTTCAAGCGCCTCATCGAGAGGAGCATAATTGGGCGCTCTCATGCTTTATGATATATCGCTTCTTCGCCGGTGATTCATCAATGCGGAACATGAGGAATCGTTCTAGCTGCGCGGCGGCGTGGCTTTTCGCCGCGCTAATTTCCGCCGCCGGCGCGATTCCCGCCGCCGCGATGCCTTCGTCCGCGGCGCATTCCACCGCCGCTCCCACGCCGGCCAATCGCGCATTGGAGATCGAGGTCGCCGGCCTGCGCGACGGCCGCGGCCAAGTGGGATGCTCCATCTTCAGCGACCGCAAGGCCTTCCCGGCGGATGACAGCAAGGTGCTGCGCCACGTATGGGCCTCGATTCACGGTGGTCGCGCGGTATGCCGGTATCCGGGGCTTGCGGCGGGCGATTACGCGGCGGTGGTCTATCACGACGAAAACGGCAACGGGAAGTTCGACAGGAACTTCCTCGGGATGCCCAAGGAGGGCTTCGGCTTTTCGCGCGACGCTCCGGTGCGATTCAGCGCGCCCACCTTCGATGCCTGCCATTTCTTATACGACGGCCGTGGAATGCGCATAGTGATTCACATTAGGTACTGGCCGCTGTGATATTCTCCATGGTGCGTGAAATTGAATCGCGGCACAGCGCCATGCGTCAAATCCTCCACATGAAACCCGCTACCGCAATCATCGGGGCGATTCTGCTTGCCGCCGCCGCATCCGCTTCTGCCGCCAACCGCCGCGACCTTGCGCAAGTGCTCCGCGGCTTGCAGCGCCATTACGATTCCACGGCGAGCTTCACCGCGAAGTTCGGCGAGGAAATCTCCACGCCCGGAGCGCCCGTGCGCCGACGATCGGGAACGGTCTATTTCCGCAAACCGGGGCGAATGCGATGGGATTTCGCGGGCGACGAGCCGGAGACGATCGTCAGCGACGGCACGACTCTGTACAATTACGACCCCGGCCTGAATCAGGTCCTCGAGATGCCGCTCAAGTCGGCCTTCAAGGCTAACAGCGCGACCGCGTTTATTCTGGGGATGGGCAATGTCCACCGCGACTTTAAGGCCGCCTTCGCGCCGTCCGATCGCGCCGGCGGCCCGATTCATCTCTCGCTCAATCCCAAGGAGGGCGGGTACCGGATTGAAATCGCAGTCGATCCGAAGGGCTACGAACTGGAGGCGGTCAAGTTCACCGACCAGTTGGGCAATGTCACGTCGATCGCGTTCAGCGATATTCACACCAACGCGGCGATTGCCAATGGCCGGTTCGCGTTCAAAGTGCCCGCCGGCGCGGACATTGTGACGGCGCCCGCCGCGCCGTAATCCTGCCGAAACCCGGGCGGGAAAAAGCCGCCGGGAGGGCGATTGCGTCCCCCTTATCGGGCGAGTAGAAATATATGCCCCGCGAAAGGGGCAATCGCATGGAAAAGGTTCATCTGGTAAGCCTCGGCTGTCCCAAAAATCTGGCGGACAGCGAGTTGATGATGGGTGCGCTGGTTCAGGCGGGCTTCGAGGCCACCTTCGATCCCGCCGAAGCGGGCGTGATTCTGGTGAACACCTGCGCGTTTATCGAGGCCGCCAAGCGCGAATCGATCGACGCGATTTTGGAGGCGGCGCAGTCCAAGAATCGCCACCCCGGCCAGCGAATCGTGGTGGCCGGATGCCTTGCGCAGCGGTACGGCGAGGAGCTGGCGCGGATGATTCCGGAGGTGGACATTTTCGCCGGCACCGGGAATTTCCTCGAATTGCCGGACCTGCTCCGGCGCACCGAACGGCCTGAAACGCGGCCGATTCCCTACGCGGGCGCGGCGCATCTGTTGCCCACCGCCGGGATGGCGCGGGTGCGGACCGGCGATTTCTTCACGGCTTACTTGAAGATTTCCGAAGGCTGCAATCATCGCTGCGCCTTCTGTATCATTCCGAAGATTCGCGGCCGCCATGAGAGCCGCCCGCCCGCCGATATCGTCGCGGAGGCGCGCCGGCTCGCCGCGGACGGCGTGCGCGAATTGAACCTGATTGCGCAAGATTTGACCGCCTACGGGCGCGACCTTAATCCGCCGTCGTCGCTGGCGGCGCTGCTGCGCGAATTGGCGGCGATCGAGGACTTGCACTGGATTCGGCTTTTATACTGTTACCCCAACTTCGTGACCGACGAGTTGTTGGAGGCAATCGCGAGCCTGCCCAAGGTCGTCAATTACATCGACATCCCGCTCCAGCACGCCGACGACGCCGTCCTGCGCGCGATGCGCCGGGAGCGGTCCCATGCGGCGCTCGACCGGCTGCTCGAACGCATCCGCGAGCGCATTCCGGGCGCGGTGATTCGCACTTCGTTTATCGCCGGCTTTCCGGGCGAGACCGACGCGGCGTTCGGACGCCTGCTCGATTTTGTCCGTGCGCAGGAGTTCGACCGGGTGGGGGTCTTCACTTATTCGCGCGAAGAAAATACCGCGGCGTTCGATCTGCCCGGCCAGGTTCCGGACCGGGTCAAGCGGGCGCGGCGCGCGGAGTTGATGGCGGCGCAGGCGGAAATCTCGCTGCGCAAGAATCGCGCGCTGATCGGGCGCGAGATAGAGGTGCTGGTCGAGGGCGCGGCGCCGGGAGGCGGCCGGCGGCTGCGCGGGCGGACTTTCGGCCAGGCGCCGGAAATCGACGGCGCGGTTTTTTTGAATGGCGAGGCGGCGCCGGGCGAATTCGTCCGCGCCCGAATAGACAAGGCATTGAGCCACGATCTGCACGGGACCGTGGCCGGCGAGATGAGTTGAGCTTATGAAAAAGACCACCAAGCGGATCGTAAAGAAGCCCGCTAAACCGGCGCGCCCCGCAAAGCGCGCGAAACCCGTAAAGCGCGCAGTGCCGGCAAAGTCGGCGCGAGCGGCAAAACCGGCGAAACCGGCAACAGCGGCGCAGCCGGCTGCGTCGAACCGCAAGCGGTTCCTGCGCCGGATGCGCGAGCAATTGCTCGAAACCAAAACCCGGCTGCTCGGCGAGATCGACTTGGAATTGCGGGCCGAACGCGAGGCCAACAAGGACGAGGGGATGGATACCTACGATCTCGCCTCGGAGGAGCGCGACCGCGAGATCAATTTCATCCTGTCGGACCGCGAGCGGGTTAAGC
>JBOHWK010000185.1:0-6842 GCA_050736715.1 Binataceae bacterium (SeqCode)
GCGCAAAGGCGGACAAGGGCTTCCCGAATACGCTTATGGCATTCGCGAGTTCTTGTCCGCCTTTGCTCGCCTGCAAAAAACTACTTCTTCGATGCACGACTCTTGGGACAAGACGCTCCCGCAAAGGTTGGGCGCGGCGCGCGTTGATTACGACGGAAAACCCTCCGAGCGTCGATGGAATCTCCTGCTGCAATTCAGGAGTAACGGCATCCACCGACGCCCTAATGTACATATTCCCGTTGGGATTGGCGTAGGCTCCTACGCCCCATACCCCTGGGGTGCTTAGGAGTTGGTGGCTGTATGTGTCTACGGTCTCTCCAGCCAAGATCTGTTCGTCCGTGAGCGCCGGTTGTGTGCCGGCCGGCCCAGCCGCCGCAGTACCACTGGGCAAGGCCATTGAATCTTCAAAGTCGCTTAGCACCGTGCCAATGGGGTTTGCATAAATCACGTTCTGTCCGGTTGCGAAGATAAGCCCAACCGCTGTGGGCGTCCCCTGTGTCACCAATAGGGAACCCGAGTCCGCAGGTTGCGGAGGCACACTCCACCCTCCAGATTCAATTTGGCTTACGAAAGGGTACGTGTAGCCAGTGCATGGATCGATGAGGTTCAACGAAACATCGCAAGACAAAATTTGTCCTGACGATAGACCGCTGCCGGCTCCCTGCTTTTGCACATAAAGGCCATAGGCACAACTCGTCGTGGACGAAACGGAACCAATATTAAGAATGTAGTCGGTGGTGTTCACCTGTCCGGACACCACCTTCGCAATTGCCGCATCGACCGTATTATTGGCCGAGGTGGACAAGGTGATGAACCTTGTGAGATGGGCGACTGTCTTCGACGTGCCGGCGCAAGCAGGCTGCGTTATGTCGTCCCCTGCGACGCCGTTGTTGAAGAGCGCCAGTATGTGATTGTTACTCAGAATGTACTGCGTTCCACTGAAATCCTTCACGGTAGAGCCAAGGGTTCCTGTGACACAACCGCAATGGCTTCTTACGCTGCTGCCACACACGCCCAGCGGAATGGGCCGGCTATAGGTCGAGCAGGAAGCGCGCGCTCGTGCCGCGAACGGCAGCACGAGCATGAACGAAAGAACCGCGACAATGCCAGCCCTTACCTTCCCCCCCCAACTTCCACTCCGGATGCGCCAACGAGACGAATACGAGCGTACTGACCCTTATCCATTACTTGTCACCTCCTGACAGTGATCGGCTAAGATTGAGCGACTGTATCACACAAGCAGCTATGAGACAAGGATAAGCGCCAGTTCATGGGTAAAACATTTGGAGTTCTTCGGCATCTGCGAGGCTGACGCACATCCCACCCTGATGGGGGAGAGGAGAGGTCGATTCCGGCCCATTTTAATCGGCGAACTTAACGCGCGGGCATTATTGCCGCACGCCATAGCGCGCCGGATCGGAAATTCCGGCGGCGCGGAACGCTTCGACTCGTTCCGCGCATTTGGTGCAGCGCCCGCAATGAATCGCGCCGCGCGGGCGCGCGCATGAAATCGTGAACTGAAGCGGCAGGCCCCGGCCCTTTTCGATTACCTTTGCCTTGGTCAATTTCAGGTACGGAGTCGCGACGCGAAGCTTGAGGCCGAGGCCCAGATATGCGGCGCGTTCGACGGCGCGAAAGAATTCGGGCCGCGCGTCGGGAAAGGGATTCGCCCGAAGCGGCGCCATCGCGATCTCCCCGATTCGATTTCGCGCACAAAAGATCGCGCCCTTGGCGAGCAGCGCGAGATTGCGCCCCGCGAGGTAATTCGATTCGGTTCGCGCGCGATAGCCGGGGATTCCCCGGCCGGTTACGCTCCAATGATCGCCGGCCACGTCCCGCATCGGAAGCGCGAGCACCGCGATCCGTTCGACATTCGGGCGATTGAGCGCGCCGGCGAAGCGGCGCAGCACGCGCAATTCGTCGCGCTCCCATCGCAGGCCCGCGCGGATGTAGATGGGATAGACGCGCCGTCCGCGGCGCGCCAGCTCGGCCAGCAGCACGGAACTATCGAGTCCGCCGCTCGCCAAGACCGCCACGCGCGAGCGAATTGGAACCACGCCGAAATTTTTCACCGCGGCAATCCGCGAATCAGGCGAGCAGCCGCCCGCCGTCCAGGAGCAGCGTCGAGCCGGTGGCGAAATCGCCGTTCTCGCAGAAGTACAGCACCGCGTGCGCGACTTCTTCGGGCGATCCGATTCGCTTGACCAGCGTGCCGGCCGCCAGCCGCGCGACCTCTTCCTCGGAGTACCCTTCGGGCGGTATGACGGGGCCGAGCGCGACGCAGTTCACCTGCACTTCGGGCGCCAGCGCCTTCGCCAGCGCGCGCGTCAATCCGATTAGCCCGCTCTTCGACACGGTGTAGGGTAGATAGTTGTTATAGGGGCGGATGCCGGCCCAATCGCCGATGTTGACAATCTTGCCGGCGCCATTCTTTCGCATCGCGGCGCCCGCGAGCTTCGACAAAAAAAACGGCGCTTTGAGATTCGTATCCAGATGCATATCCCAATCGCGCTCGGTGACTTCCTCGATTGGCGTGCGGTGGAAGACCGATGCGCTATTCACGAGGATATCGATGCGCCCGAACGTGCGGAGCACGTCCGCGACGAGTTGTTCGATCGAGGCCACTTGTTCGAGATCGGCCTGAAAGACTTGCGCCTGGCCGCCGCGTTTTGCGATTTCGGCGGCGGTCTCGCCCGCTTCGTCGCGCGAACCGCGGTAATGGATCGCGGCCGCGGCGCCATGCGCCGCCAACTCCATCGCGATCGCCCGGCCGACGCGACGCGCGGCGCCGGTCACCAATGCGACTTTGCCCCGCACTTCCATTGCGAATGAGTTCCGCTCGCGCTCACCCCGCGAGCGAAGCGTGGATCGCCTTGACCAGCGCGAGGTTGTCCGAATGGCCCGTCTTGCTGGCCGTCACGTGGGCATGGAGCGGGCGGCCGAGCAGATAGAGGTCGCCGATCAGATCGAGGACCTTGTGCCGCGCGAATTCGTCGGGAAAACGGAGCGCGGTATTCACGACTTTTTCGTCGTCCACCAAAATCAGATTGTCGAGCCGCCCGCCGCTGGCGAGTCCCATCTCGGCCAGCTTGCGGAATTCGCGGACGAATCCAAACGTCCGCGCCGGCGCGATCTCGCGCACGTAGGCCTCGGGGCAGGTGAGTTCGAAATGGACGCGCTGGACGCCGATCGGCTTTGGATAATCGAGCGTGTAGTCGATTATCAAACGGTTCGCCGGCTCGGCCCGGATAAATTCGCGCCCCGCCTCCGCCGAACCGATCTCGACGGGCGCCTTCAGCCGAATCGGCTCGGCCGGCGCGTCCTGCTCTGCCACTCCCGCCGCTCCGATCTGGCGGCAAAATTCCCCCGCCGATCCGTCGATCGCGGGGACTTCGTCGTCGGCCTTGATCGACAGGTTGCCGATTCCAAAGGCGTGCAGCGCCGACAGCAGATGCTCGACCGTGCGGACCGATCGGCCGCCGGCGGCAAGGGTGGTGTTGTAGCCGGTGTCGGTGACATTTTCGAGCCGGACCGGAATCCGGTTTTCATCGGCCAGCGTGGAAAACACGATTCCGCTGTTCGCGGGCGCCGGATGGAGGATGACGCCGGTCTTGAGTCCGCTGTGCAGCCCCTGCCCGCCCATCACGATCGGTCGCCCGATCGTCCGCTGGCGAAATGGACCGGGAGCCGCCGCCGGACGAGGTGCGCCGGGCGCCGCCGCGGTTTCGGAAAGTTGCTCCCGCGCGCGCGCGGCCGGGCCGGCCGAATCGCCGCCGAGCGCGCGCCCGATTGAGGCGAGCAGGCCCGCCACCGAAAACGGTTTCTGGATAAAGTCGGCGGCGCCGAGCTTGGTCGCAGCCACCGCGGTTTGGATATTGGCGTGGCCGGAGATCATGATCACCGGCACGCCCGGCCGCTCGGCCTTGATTCGGCGCAAGAGTTCGATGCCGTCGATCGAGGGCATCCACACGTCGAGCAGGACCACCGCCGGGCTTTCGCGCGCGAGCAATTCCATCACGCGCGGCCCGTCGCCCGTATCGACCACCCGGAACCCCTCGTCGCTCAAAATTCCGCGCAGCGACGATCGGATCCGCTCCTCGTCATCCACCACCAATACGGTTCGATTCACTGGGAATATCTCCGCCCGGCGCGTTCGCGGCGCCGGAACCTTCATTAGCTGGCCGCCTTTGCGAGCGGCTCCACAACTACCGGAAATTCCATGACAAATCTACTTCCGCGCGGCGGATTATCCACTACGCGGACGAAGCCATGATGGTCGGCGACCACCGCCGATACGATCGCGAGGCCCAATCCCGTGCCGCCGCGCTTGTTCGAAAAGTACGGCTCGAAGATGCGCGTGCGGAGCCGCGGGTCGATTCCGGGGCCGTTGTCGGCGATTTCCACCACCACGATCGAGTTCGCGGCGCGCAAGGCGCTGCGCACTTCGATTCGCGGCCGCTCACCGGTGCGATTATCGGCGATAGTCGCGCCGACGGCGTTATCCAACAGATTGACCAGCGCGCGCTTGATCGCCTCGCGATCGATCGAGACCGGCGGAATCGCGGGATCGAGCGTGAGGACGAATTCGGCGCCGGGATTGGCCGCGCGGAAATTCGCCACGGCTTCGTTCGCGATCGCGTTCAAGTCGCCGGGCGCCAGGTTCAGGTGCGGCATGCGCGCGAACGCGGAAAATTCGTTGACCAGCCGCTTCAAGCCCTCCACTTCGCCGATAATCGTGCCGGTGCATTCCTCTACCAGCGCGCTCTCCGGGCCGGGACGCGCGCCGAGGTTGCGGCGCAACCGCTCGGCGGAAAGCTGGATGGGAGTCAGCGGATTTTTGATCTCGTGGGCGATGCGCCGCGCGACTTCGCGCCACGCCTCCATCCGCTCGACTTTCGCGATCTGGCTCACGTCCTCGAAAAAGAGCACCGTCCCGGCCGAGGCGCTCTCGCCTTCGCCGAGCGGGCTGGCGGTAACCATCAGTTCGGTCTCCGCGCCCTGCCCTTCCAGCTTGATCGCCGAGCGCGCCTCGCGCGGGCGCGGCGCGGCGCCCAGCAGCTCGTCGAGCACGCGCGCGAGTTCGGCGGGAAAGACCGCGCGATAATGGCGCCCGATCGCGGCGTTCGCGCCCACGCCGAGCATCCGCTCCGCGTACGGATTGATCGAGGTGACGATTCCTTCGCGATCGAGTCCCGCCACGCCCGCCGACACGTTGCCGAGCAGCGTCTCCATGTAGAGGCGGCGGCGTTCGAGTTCGGCGGCGGAAGCGTGCAGGTCGGCCGTCATCCGATTGAACGATTCGACCAACTGGCCGATTTCGCCGTCGCCGATCGCCGGAATCCGGTAAGTCAAATCGCCCGCCGCAACCGCCTGCGTGCCGCGCGCGAGCATTTTGATCGGCCCCGTGATTCCCCGCGCGAGATACATCCCGAACCAGCTTGCGAGCGTCACCACGACCAGCCCGATCAGGACCAGCGTGATCAGGTAACTGTTCAGGATCGGCCGGCGCAGAATCCGCAGTTGAAAGTAATCCTCGGAAACCTTGGAGATATCGGTCGCGCGCGTCGCGAGATTTTCCGGCAAATAATAATCGACGATCACCGCGCCCAGCACCGCGTCGGTTTCGGGCGTGGCGAAGATCGGCGCCGAACCGCGGATAACATCGCCCTTGCCGAGCGGATCGGTGCGCGTCAGCGCCTTGCCCTTGAGCGTATCGGCGACGAACGTCGAGCCGGGCGATGCGCCGATTCCCGTCGGAGTCCGCGGACTGAGCGCAATCAGCAGGAGCTTGCGGCCGGCGGAAAACACCTCGATCGTGCCGAGGTTGTATTCCTGCTGGCGCTTGCCGATGAACTTGCTCAAATCGTCATGGCGGCCCGGCGCGAGCAATCCCTTGGCCGCAATCTGCTCCGCGATCGCGCGCGCGAAATGGGAGGCGTTGTTGGCCGATTCCAGATAATAGGTCCGCGCGATGTCCATCGAGTCGTCCAGCACGTGCTCGTATTCGGGATTGAACCAACTCTCGATATCGGCATGGATAAAGACCCCCGACACGTAGAGCAAAAAGGCGCTCGGAATCAGCGCGACGCCGATAAATCCGGCCACCAGCCGGACTTGGAACTTCGATCCGATAAGACCCTTGCGCCGCTCGAAGATCACCTTCGCCAGGTTGCGCCCGACCAGAAACAGCATCAGGCCGAGCAGCAAAAAGCTTAGGTTGAACAGCGCGATTACCGCGAGATTGGAGACCAGCGAGGTATGATTGCTGAGCGAAGGCAGCTCGGTCTGCGCCAGCACGAAGGCGACCAGCGTCGCGCCCGCGATGCCGGCCGCGATCAGTTCGCGCCGGCGCCGCTTGCGCTCGACCGCCCGCCGCAAATCGCTGAGTTTCTCGTTGGCCATTTACCAGCGCCTGATTAGCGCGAACACGATACTCGCGACGATGCCGATCGCGATGCAGGTCGTAAGCGGAAAGTAGAAAGTATAATTATCCCCGCGAATCTCGAAATCTCCCGGCAGCCGCCCGATAAACGGAACCGAAGAGAGTCCCCAAATCGCAAGCCCAAGGACCATGATCGCAGCCCCGATCGCAGCCAAAATTTTTCCCATCGGCGCCATCCCCGCCCTCGCCGGATTCTACCGCACCCGCCCCCCCCTCCGACACCCCGCCCGCAGACGGGGGCGTTTCCGGTGATGTTTTCGTGGCACAGGCTTTAGAGGCTGTCGATAAAGTGGGGTTGAGCAGCGACTTACGCTTTGAGATTGATGGCCGCGATCAACCGCCAGTTGGCTTGGGGCCGGGGAGAACGCGCCAGCAGCAGAACGCAGATTTGCCAGTGGCC